>NZ_JBMKJH010000005.1:0-407021 GCF_049237785.1 Enterobacter cloacae complex sp. SHL022
CCGCTGCCGTCTGCGCACTTCACAAAGCCGAGTATTGTGATTAAACCTAACGCCAACAGCCGTCCGACGGGGGACACCACCGGCTACCTGGCAAACCCGAAGGAGGTGTGAGATGGGAAGTGGATGGCATGAATGGCCGCTGATGATCTTCACGGTCTTTGGGCAGTGCGTGGCGGGCGGGTTTATCGTTCTTGCGCTGGCGCTGTTAAAAGGGAACCTCAATACTGAACAGCAGCAGCGTTTAGTGTTAAGCATGTTTGGCCTGTGGGTGTTGATGGGCATTGGGTTTATCGCCTCTACGCTGCACCTGGGCTCACCGATGCGCGCGTTTAACTCCCTGAACCGCGTAGGTGCCTCTTCGCTGAGTAACGAGATTGCCAGCGGCGCAATCTTCTTTGCCGTTGGCGGGCTGGGGTGGTTACTGGCAGCGGTGAAAAAGCTGCCGTCAGGGTTACGCGCGTTGTGGCTCATCGTCACCATGGTACTGGGCGTTGTCTTCGTCTGGATGATGGTCAGGGTGTACAACACCATTGATACGGTTACAACCTGGTACAGCGTCTGGACGCCGATGAGCTTCTTCCTGACCATGTTTATTGGCGGGCCCCTGCTGGGTTATCTGCTGCTGCGCGTGGCTGGCATTAATGGTTGGGCGATGCGCCTGCTGCCCGCGGTCTCGCTGCTGGCGCTGGTAATCAGTACCGTTGTCGCGCTCATGCAGGGAGCGGAGCTGGCGACCATTCACAGCTCTATCCAGCAGGCTTCGGCGCTGGTGCCGGATTACGGTTCGCTGATGGCCTGGCGTGTGGTGCTGCTGACGGCTGCGCTGGTGTGCTGGATTGCCCCTCAGCTTAAAGGTTACTCGCCTGCGCTGCCGTTACTGTCCCTGGCCTTTGTACTGGTGCTGGCAGGGGAGTTAATTGGTCGCGGCGTATTTTATGGTCTGCATATGACGGTCGGTCTGGCTATCGCCAGCTAATTTTAGATTTTGTTATAAAAAGCCGGGACATAGCGCCCGGCTTTTCTTTTTTCATTCATGAAATTTTTCGACTGATGTTTCGTTGTAAAAATTCCCGGAAATAAATAAAAACAAATAGATAATTAATATCAGTAGCAGGCTTTGCATTAGCAGGATGAGTTTTTTAAATCGACAAGGCGCATAACGTGCGTGACGCCTGAATCGGTGGATTGACTTTGTTTTTGCCAGTGGCATGATGCGCACGAAATCTGAACTTCCTCACGGTTTTTAATCCATGACCACCTATACCCGCCCGGTGCTTTTGTTGCTCTGTGGCCTGCTTTTGCTGACCCTGGCGATCGCGGTGTTAAACACACTCGTCCCGCTATGGCTCGCCCATGAAAACTTACCGACCTGGCAGGTGGGTATGGTTAGCTCGTCCTTTTTTACGGGCAATCTGCTGGGCACCTTATTAACGGGCAGCCTTATTAAGCGCTTTGGTTTTAACCGCAGTTATTATCTGGCGTCGCTGATCTTTGCCGTCGGCTGCGCCGGTTTAGGCCTTATGGTCGGCTTCTGGAGCTGGATGGTCTGGCGCTTTATTGCGGGCGTCGGCTGCGCCATGATCTGGGTGGTGGTTGAAAGTGCGCTGATGTGCAGCGGCACGTCCCGTAATCGCGGGCGTCTGCTGGCGGCCTATATGATGGTTTACTACGTCGGTACCGTTCTGGGACAGCTGATGGTCAGCAAACTGCCAACCGACCTGATGAGCGTGCTGCCGTGGGTGACGGGCATGGTGCTGGCGGCGATCCTGCCGCTGCTCTTTACCCGTATTGTGAATCAAAACAGCGAACATCAGGAAGCCACCCACGTCTGGCCGATGCTGAGACTGCGCCAGGCGCGTCTGGGGGTTAACGGCTGCATTATTTCCGGGATTGTGCTGGGCTCGCTCTATGGCCTGATGCCGCTCTATCTTAACCATCAGGGCGTCAGTGATTCCGGGATCGGTTTCTGGATGGCGGTGATGGTCAGCGCGGGGATTGTCGGCCAGTGGCCGATTGGCCGCCTGGCGGACCGCTTTGGTCGTCTGCTGGTGCTGCGCGTTCAGGTCTTCGTGGTCATCATGGGCTGTCTCGCCATGCTCAGCAACGCCGCGATGGCGCCCGCGCTGTTCATTCTGGGGGCTGCGGGCTTTACGCTCTATCCAGTCGCGATGGCGTGGGCCTGTGAGAAAGTTGAGCATCACCAGTTGGTGGCGATGAACCAGGCTTTGTTGCTGAGTTACACCATCGGCAGTTTACTGGGGCCGACTTTTACCGCTATGCTCATGCAAAATTATTCTGATAATCTGCTGTTTATCATGATCGCCAGCGTGTCGTTTATTTATCTGCTAATGCTGCTGCGCAAAGTGGGCGAACATCCAACGCCAGTGGCCCATGCCTGATTTATTAAAAGCCTGTCGATGACAGGCTTTTTTGTCCCTGTCACATATAAGACTTTTACTGATTGTGAGTTTTTACTGCCTGGCGATAATTCCAATGAGTTCTCCCACTAAAAGGCAGCCATCATGTCTACTCGTCGTTTTTCCACTACCGCACTTGCCGTAGTGTTGGCTTTAACGTTTGCAACGGCTCCGGCCATGGCTAATCCTGGTAACGGGAATGGCGGTGGTCACGGAAACGGTGGCGGACAAGGTAATAGCGGCAATCATGGTAACGGGAACTCTGGTAACCATGGTAATAAGCACAATAACGGTCAGGATAACCCTGGGAAATCGGATAAGAGCTTTAAAAACAGCAAAGATGTCGGTAATGATGTGGATGCTCGCGTAAGCTTCGATCATGCCCGCCATCTGGCCCTGAATTACGGCTTAACGGGCTACGACTCTCTGCCTCCGGGTATTGCGAAAAACCTGGCGCGCGGTAAGCCACTGCCTCCGGGCATTGCGAAGAAAACCGTGCCAGCCGATATGCTGGGTCAGCTTCCTTCCTATCCGGGCTATGAATGGCGCGTGGTAGGTGACGACCTGGTCTTAATTGCGCTGAGTACAGCGATTGTGACTTCCGTTATTAACGGCGTCTTTAAATAGAATATAAAAAGGCCCGATTTTCACCGGGCCTTTTCGTTAATACATGACCTTGTGGCCATACTGCTCAAGAATACCTTTGACGCGCTCCATCGTCTCTTTTTTTGGCGGCTTCACGCCATCGAGCTTGTACTCTTCACCCATCGCCACCCATTTATGTTTACCCAGCTCGTGATAGGGCAGGAGTTCGATTTTCTCCACGTTACCCATATCCCGGGTAAATTCACCCAGACGATGTGCAGAGTCATCATCATCTGACCAGCCCGGCACCACCACGTAGCGGATCCAGGTCTTGACGCCTTTGTTGGCAATGTATTTGGCAAATTCCAGGGTACGGTGGTTCGAGACGCCAACCAGATTCTGGTGGATCTCATCGTTCATCTGCTTGAGATCGAGCATGACCAGATCGGTCACTTCAAGCAGTTCATCAATAACTGGATCGTAACGGCGCACAAAGCCGTTGGTGTCGAGGCAGGTATGAATGCCTTCTTTGTGGCAGGCGCGGAACCAGTCGCGCACAAATTCAGCCTGAAGAATGGCTTCACCGCCGGATGCCGTCACGCCACCGCCGGACGCGTTCATAAAGTGGCGATAGGTCACCACCTCTTTCATCAGATCTTCTACGGTGACTTCTTTACCTCCATGGGTGTCCCAGGTGTCACGGTTATGGCAGTACAGGCAGCGCATCAGGCAGCCCTGGAAGAAAGTGATAAAGCGGATCCCCGGGCCATCGACGGTGCCACAGGATTCAAAGGAGTGAATACGACCAATAATTGACATTGCGGTGATATCTCCGAATTTGGCCCATCCGGGGGCCTATGTAGATGCACAGCTCAAAGGCTATGTCGAGTCTGTTTTGGCTGTTATCCATTAAGTATAGATAGCGGACAAAAGAGACTGATGAAGCGAGGGTGTTAAAAAGGCCCCACTTGCGTGGAGCCTTTATTGTACGCTTTTTAACGCGTGATTTCAGTCAATTCCACTTACATGGACTGAGTGAAAGTACGGGTAATAACGTCCTGCTGCTGTTCTTTCGTCAGGGAGTTAAAACGTACTGCGTAGCCAGATACGCGGATGGTCAGCTGAGGATATTTCTCAGGGTGTTCCATCGCATCGAGCAGCATTTCACGGTTCATCACGTTCACGTTCAGGTGCTGACCACCTTCGATGGACGCTTCGTGGTGGAAGTAACCATCCATCAGACCCGCGAGGTTAGTTTTACGCACTTCGTCGTCTTTACCCAGCGCGTTTGGCACGATAGAGAAGGTGTAAGAGATACCATCTTTCGCGTAAGCAAACGGCAGTTTAGCAACGGAGGTCAGAGAGGCAACCGCACCTTTCTGGTCACGACCGTGCATTGGGTTAGCACCTGGGCCGAATGGCGCGCCAGCACGACGACCGTCTGGGGTGTTACCGGTTTTCTTACCATACACAACGTTAGAGGTGATGGTCAGAACAGACTGAGTCGGGATAGCGTTACGATAGGTAGTGAGTTTCTGAATTTTCTTCATGAAACGTTCTACCAGGTCAACCGCCATGTCATCAACGCGAGCGTCGTTGTTACCAAACTGCGGATATTCGCCTTCGATTTCGAAGTCGATAGCCAGACCATCTTCGTCACGAATTGGTTTAACTTTCGCATATTTGATTGCAGACAGGGAGTCAGCCGCAACGGACAGACCTGCGATACCACATGCCATGGTGCGAACGACGTCACGGTCATGCAGCGCCATCAGAGAGGCTTCGTAGCTGTACTTGTCGTGCATGTAGTGGATAACATTCAGCGCGGTCACGTACTGTTTAGCCAGCCAGTCCATGAAGTGATCCATGCGGTCCATGACTTCGTCATAGTTCAGCACGTCGCCTTTGATCGGTTCAGACTTAGGACCAACCTGCATTTTCAGTTTTTCATCAACGCCGCCGTTGATTGCGTACAGCATGGTTTTCGCCAGGTTTGCACGCGCACCGAAGAACTGCATTTGCTTACCAACAACCATTGGACTTACGCAGCAAGCGATAGCGTAGTCATCGTTGTTGAAGTCAGGACGCATCAGGTCATCGTTCTCATATTGCAGAGAAGAGGTGTCGATGGACACTTTAGCGGCGAATTTCTTGAAGTTCAGAGGCAGTTTTTCAGACCACAGAACGGTGATGTTCGGCTCCGGAGAAGGACCCATGGTGTACAGGGTGTTCAGGAAGCGGAAGCTGTTTTTGGTTACCAGAGTACGGCCATCTACGCCCATACCGCCGATAGATTCGGTTGCCCAGATGGGGTCACCAGAGAACAGCTCATCATATTCTGGGGTACGCAGGAAGCGAACCATACGCAGTTTCATGACCAGGTGGTCAATCATTTCCTGAGCGTCTTGTTCGGTGATTTTGCCTGCTTTCAGGTCACGTTCGATGTACGCATCCAGGAAGGTGGATACGCGGCCGAAGGACATTGCTGCACCGTTCTGAGACTTAACTGCGGCCAGGTAGCCGAAGTAGGTCCACTGGATAGCTTCCTGAGCGTTGGTAGCAGGACCAGAGATATCGCAGCCGTATTTAGCCGCCATCTCTTTGATCTGACCCAGCGCACGGTGCTGTTCAGCGATCTCTTCACGCAGACGGATAGTCGCTTCCAGGTTTACGCCGTTTTCCAGGTCAGACTGGAGAGAGACGAACTGCGCGTATTTGTCTTTCATCAGGAAGTCGATACCGTACAGCGCAACGCGACGGTAGTCACCGATGATACGGCCACGGCCATAGGCATCTGGCAGACCGGTCAGAACGCCAGATTTACGGCAGTTCAGAATGTCTTTGGTGTAAACATCGAATACGCCCTGGTTATGGGTTTTGCGGTATTCGGTGAAGATTTTTTTCAGCATTGGGTCCAGCTCGCGATTATACGCTTTGCAGGAACCTTCAACCATTTTGATACCACCGAACGGGATGATTGCGCGTTTCAGTGGTGCTTCAGTTTGCAGACCAACAATTTTCTCAAGGGCTTTATTGATGTAGCCAGCATCGTGAGAAGTGATGGTAGAAGCAACGGAGGTGTCAAAATCAACTGGCGCGTGAGTGCGGTTTTCCAGTTTAACGCCTTCCATTACGCTGTCCCACAGCTTGGTGGTTGCGTCAGTCGCACCAGCCAGGAAGGATTCGTCACCTTCATACGGGGTATAGTTTTTCTGAATAAAGTCACGGACGTTGACTTCATTCTGCCAGTCACCTTTCGTAAAACCTTCCCAGGCTGTGGCTAACTTTTCATTAAGCTCGGACATGTAACACCTACCTTCTTAAGTGGATTTTTTATTTACTGCCTGAGACAACCATTAATGATGATCGCCGCCACGCAGGTAAATGACCCAGTATGTCAACCCAACTAACAGACCCCCACCGATAATGTTCCCGATAGTGACGGGGATCAGGTTATCAGTAATGAAGTTCATAATCGTCAGGTGTGAAAAACTTTCCGGGGTTGAACCTACAGCAGTCCAGAACTCCGGGCTTGCAAAGTTGCGGATAACAATCCCCATCGGGATCATGAACATATTCGCAATACTGTGCTCAAAGCCGCTGGCAACAAACATCGCAACCGGCAGAACCATAATCATGGCTTTATCCATCAGGCTACGACCAGAGTAGCTCATCCAGACCGCCAGGCAGACCATCAGGTTTGCGAGGATGCCGAGAGCAACGGCTTCGATAAATGTATGGTGCATTTTGTGGTCGGCGGTTTGCAGGACGTTAAGCCCCCAGCCGCCGTTGGCGGTCATATACTCGCCAGAGAGCCACATCAACAGAACAAAGAGCAGACAGCCAATCAGGTTGCCAACGTAAACGTTGAGCCAGTTGCGACCCAGTTGACCCCAGGTAATTCTTCCGCTGGCTTTTGCCACAACAATCAGCACCGTTGAGGTGAAGAGGTCGGCGCCGCAGATGACGCAGAGAATCAGGCCCAGTGAGAAGCAAATACCACCAATCAGTTTCGCTATGCCGAAAGGCATCCCGGCCGTGCCGGTGGTGGCTGTGATATAGAAGACGAAAGCGATGGAGATGAACACCCCAGCCGTAATGGCCAGAAAGAACGTCGTCATCGGATGTTTCGTGGCTTTGTAGACACCCGCTTCTTCGGCAACTTTCGCCATCGCAGCGGGGAGTAATAGATCAAAAGGGTTGTCAGCTTTCACACTAACTCTCTCTTTATTAAGTCGGCGACGAGATACTAACAAAGCATTATAGAAGAGAAATTGATATAGATCATATCTCGCCTGGCTTATAGGCCCGCAGTGTGTATGGTTTTACAGCAAAAGCGGAGTAAGTATTTGATTATCCGTATAAAAATAAATTTTAAAAGTTATGAAAAGAGTTGAATTTTTTCCTTCAGCCTCCCATGGAACAGTTAATTAAAATGGAGTATTTATTATAATTAGTAACAGTAAAGCTCAGGTAAGCGTTTTTATATTTACCCGTGGTTAACTTAATTATTACAATTAAAAGTCATTGCGGAAAAATAAAAAAAAGGGGCAATGAAATTGCCCCGTAATATAGCTCAGGCGATTGAATACGCCTACAGCCATTAATGTTATATGCGCTTATTTTGACCAGTAAGCGGCTTTTGCCTTCTGCAATTTTTCATACGCATTCAGCAGTGACTGATGCGCCGGGAAGGCTTGCAGATCGCTGTCAACCGCTTGCAGGCCGTAGAATGGTTCTTCACCGCTCAGCGCCGCGCTGGCAGCTTCAACGGCATCCGCACCGTACATACGCACAAAGGCGTTCAGATACTGCAATGGCTGGCGGTCGTCTTCCTGAGAAAGCAGGAGCAGCGTTTGCAGGCAACGGTAATAATTAGTGCGCTCGGCGGAGAAGACGGACTGGTTAAACTCCATCGTCCACTCGGTCCAGGCCAAAGCCTGATCCAGATCGCCGCCCGCCAGCGCCAGCATCGCTTTCAGCTCGCCGATGCGCAGGGTGTACCAGCCGTTATCTTTTCCGGTCGCCAGACCCAGCAGTTCGCGTACGCGGGTGAAATCATCGTGTCCTTCTTCGTCCAGCTGGGCGATCAGGTTCAGATAATCTTCTTTATCCCACTCGCTGCCCGGCAGGGCCAGCAGGGTTTCACGCAGATGCGCGCCCATGCTGTTGTTTGCCAGCCACAGATCTTCTGCCGGATAAATGTCCGACATACCTGGCACAATAATACGGCACGCGTAAACGCCGAGATGTTCATAGTCGGCAATGTAGACTTCCTGATCTTCCGCGTGGAAGATCGCCATCAGGGTGGCGAACTCTTCTTCCGTCGTACCGGCAAAGCTCCAGTCCACGAACGGATAGTCCGCGTCCTGTTTGAACATATCCCAGGAGATCAAACCGCTGGAGTCGATGAAGTGCGTTTCGAGGTTGGTGTGCTCGGCGACCTCTTCGTCATCAAAGGTCGGCGGCGTAAACACGTCGAGATCTTTCAGGCTACGACCTTGCAGCAGTTCGGTCACGGTACGCTCCAGCGCCACGCCGAAGTCAGGGTGCGCGCCGAAGGAGGCGAAGCAGGTGCCGTTGGCCGGGTTGAACAGCACGACGCAGATCACTGGATACTTGCCGCCCAGCGAGCCGTCATACGCAAAGATTGGGAAACCTTCTGCTTCCAGCTTGGCGATGGATTCCACCACGCCCGGGTAGCGCGCCAGCACCTCTGCCGGAATTTCAGGCAGGCTGATGGATTCGGCAATAATGCGGTTTTTGATATGACGCTCGAAGACTTCAGACAGCCCCTGCACGCGCGCTTCATTGCGGGTGTTACCGGCGGACATGCCGTTAGACACATACAGGTTGCCGACGATGTTCATCGGGATATAGACGGTCTGCTCGTCAGACTGACGGGTAAACGGCAGGGCGCAAATACCGCGATCGTCGTTACCGGACTGCAGATCGATCAGCATGCTGGCGGTCAGTTCGTTTTCCGGATCGTAGAAGGCACGCAGGCGCGCGTCGAGAATTCCTTCCGGCAGTTCATCGTCTTCGGTCAGCGGGAACCATTTTTCGTTCGGATAGTGAACGAACGGGCCGTTGGCGATGGTTTCGCCCAGCCAGAAGTCGGCGAAGAAGTAGTTGGTGGACAGACGCTCAAAATACTCACCCAGCGCAGAGGCCAGCGCCGCTTTTTTGGTCGCGCCTTTACCGTTGGTAAAGCACAGCGCACAGTCTTTGTCGCGAATATGCACGGACCAGACGTGAGGCACCGGATTCAGCCAGGAGGCTTCTTCGATATTAAAGCCCAGGTCGGTCAGTTTCTGCTGGAAGCGAGCGATGGAATCTTCCAGAGCGGCGTCTTTGCCGGGGATAAACGTTTGAGTCATGGCGTTCACTTTTATCGTACGTAAAGCGCGCAATGATACGGGTTTTGCGTGACGGGTGCTATCTCCGGCGAAAATAAATGGCTGGGCTATGCTTATAAGCAGTAACCTACTGTTAAGGCATAGAAAAATGAAAGCATTTGATCTCCAGCGGATGGCGTTTGATAAAGTCCCGCCTGAGTTTTTAGGCGAAGTGGCGTTGCGTAGCCTTTACACCTTTGTACTCGTCTTCCTGTTTCTGAAAATCACCGGACGTCGCGGCGTGCGGCAGATGTCGCTGTTTGAAGTACTGATTATCCTGACGCTGGGGTCGGCGGCAGGGGACGTTGCCTTTTATGACGATGTGCCGATGGTGCCGGTCTTTATCGTCTTTGTGACGCTTGCACTGCTGTACCGGCTGGTCATGTGGCTGATGTCGAAAAGTGAGAAACTTGAAGATCTGCTCGAAGGGAAGCCGGTGGTGATTGTCGAAGATGGTCAACTGGCCTGGGAGAATGTGCAAAGCGCCAATATGACGGAGTTTGAGTTCTTTATGGAACTCCGTCTGAGCAGTGTTGAGCAACTGGGGCAGGTGCGTCTGGCGATTATGGAAACGAATGGTCAAATCAGCGTTTATTACTATCCCGACGATGAGGTGAAGCCCGGTCTGTGCATCCTGCCGGATATGCTCATCGAGCGATACAAAACTGTACCTGAAGCGGGGGAGTATGCCTGCATAAAATGTAGTCATGTGGTGGTCATGCAGGCGGGCGATCATCAATTATGCCCCCGCTGTACGAATCCAGAATGGACGAAGGTTAGCCGGGCTAAACGCATCACCTGACAGCGATTTTGTCGGTTTTGTGACAACGGTACGGCAGATTGTTTTGTGTGACGAGGGGCACATTTCTTCGGCCATCAGTTTTAGACATTGCGGCGCGTGTCACTGAATGATAAAACCGATATCCACAGTTATAACTTATGGCTTTTAGCGTGGTGAGGGGAAATGGCTCAAGTCTTTAATTTCAGTTCAGGTCCGGCAATGTTACCGACAGATGTGCTCAAACAGGCTCAACAGGAGCTGTGTGACTGGAACGGTCTGGGTACGTCGGTGATGGAAGTCAGCCACCGGGGTAAAGCGTTTATTAAGGTGGCGGAAGAGGCAGAAAAGGATTTTCGCGATCTGCTGAACATTCCCTCGAACTACAAAGTATTGTTCTGTCACGGCGGTGGACGCGGCCAGTTTGCGGGTATCCCGCTCAATCTGCTGGGCGACAAAACCACCGCTGATTACGTTGATGCGGGCTACTGGGCGGCCAGTGCGGTAAAAGAAGCGCATAAATATTGCACGCCGAATGTCATCGATGCCAAAGTGACCGTTGACGGTCTGCGCGCCGTGAAGCCGATGAGTGAGTGGCAGCTTTCTGACAACGCCGCGTATCTTCACTACTGCCCGAACGAAACCATCGACGGTATTGCCATTCACGAAGAGCCAGACTTTGGCGAAAATGTCATTGTGACGGCGGACCTCTCTTCAACCATTCTGTCCACCCCGCTGGATGTCAGCCGCTACGGCGTCATCTACGCGGGTGCCCAGAAAAACATCGGTCCTGCGGGCCTGACAATCGTTATCGTGCGTGAAGACCTGCTGGGGAAAGCCCATAAGTCTTGCCCGTCAATTCTGGATTACACCGTCCTGAACGACAACGATTCCATGTTCAACACCCCACCAACGTTTGCCTGGTATCTCTCCGGCCTGGTCTTCAAATGGCTGAAGCTAAAAGGCGGTGTGGCGCAGATGGATAAGATCAATCAGCAAAAGGCTGAACTGCTGTACGGCGTGATCGACAAGAGCGATTTCTACCGTAACGATGTCGCCAAAACTAACCGTTCGCGCATGAACGTGCCGTTCCAGCTGGCGGACAGCAACCTGGATAACGTGTTCCTTGAAGAGTCCTTCGCGGCGGGTCTGCATGCGCTGAAAGGCCACCGTGTGGTAGGCGGGATGCGCGCCTCTATCTATAACGCCATGCCGCTGGAAGGCGTTAAAGCCCTGACTGATTTCATGATCGACTTCGAACGTCGTCACGGTTAATTGGCTGTTTTTCACCCCCGCAGCGTTCCTGCGGGGTTTTTATTATGTTGAGTTGAGAGTTGAGTTTCATGGAATCCCTGACGTTACAACCTATCGCGCGGGTAGATGGCACCATTAATCTGCCTGGTTCAAAAAGTGTCTCGAACCGCGCTCTGCTGCTGGCAGCTCTGGCAAACGGCACCACCGTCCTCACTAATCTGCTGGACAGCGATGACGTGCGCCATATGCTCAATGCACTGAAAGCGTTGGGCGTTCAGTACGCGCTGTCTGACGATCGTACCCGTTGTGAAGTCACCGGTAACGGCGGCGCGTTACATTCTGCTGAAGCGCTGGAGCTTTTCCTGGGTAACGCCGGTACCGCGATGCGTCCTCTGGCCGCTGCGCTGTGTCTGGGGAGTAACGATATTGTGCTGACCGGTGAGCCGCGAATGAAAGAGCGTCCGATCGGCCATCTGGTGGATGCCCTGCGCCAGGGCGGCGCGCAGATTGATTATCTTGAGCAGGAAAATTACCCGCCCCTGCGTCTGCGCGGGGGATTCACTGGCGGCAATGTAGAGGTTGACGGTAGCGTTTCCAGCCAGTTCCTGACCGCGCTGCTGATGACCGCACCGCTGGCACCACAGGACACCGTCATCAGCATTAAAGGCGACCTGGTTTCTAAGCCGTACATTGATATTACCCTGCACCTGATGAACACCTTTGGTGTTGAGGTGGAAAACCAGTCTTATCAGCGCTTCGTGGTGCGCGGAGCGCAGCAGTATCAGTCCCCGGGCCACTACCTGGTTGAAGGCGATGCTTCCTCCGCCTCCTATTTCCTTGCCGCAGGTGCGATTAAAGGCGGTACGGTAAAAGTGACGGGCATTGGCCGCAACAGCGTGCAGGGCGATATCCGTTTTGCTGACGTGCTGGAAAAAATGGGCGCGGTGGTGACCTGGGGCGATGACTTCATCTCCTGTACCCACGGTGAGCTGAACGCCATTGATATGGATATGAACCATATTCCGGATGCGGCGATGACCATTGCTACCGCTGCGCTGTTTGCGAAAGGCACCACCACGCTGCGAAACATTTACAACTGGCGTGTGAAAGAGACGGACCGCCTGTTCGCGATGGCAACCGAGCTGCGTAAAGTGGGGGCCGAGGTAGAAGAGGGCGAAGACTACATTCGCGTCACGCCGCCGGCAAAACTGCAATTTGCAGAAATTGGCACCTACAACGATCACCGCATGGCGATGTGTTTCTCGCTGGTGGCGTTGTCAGATACGCCAGTCACTATCCTTGATCCGAAGTGTACGGCAAAAACGTTCCCGGACTACTTCGAACAGCTGACGCGCATTAGCACCCTGGCCTGATGATCGTATGCCGCATCACCTGATGCGGCATTTCCTTACGCTTTCTGACACTCATCCTCTTTCATTTCTTCTACACTCTGCTTCAATCATTCCGTAATTTGCACGCAAAGGTAACAGTTGCGCACGTTGGCGCGTATAATGCGCGGCGTTCATGTAAACGGTATGCCTTAATTAAGGAGAAAAAGATGACGGCAATTGCCCCGGTAATCACCATTGATGGGCCAAGTGGCGCAGGGAAAGGTACTCTGTGCAAAGCGATGGCGGAAGCATTGCAATGGCATCTTTTAGATTCGGGAGCAATCTATCGCGTGCTGGCGCTGGCTGCGCTGCATCATCATGTGGATGTTGCGTCTGAAGAAGCGCTGGTACCGCTGGCTGCGCATCTGGATGTGCGCTTTGTCTCGACCGATGGCAACCTTGAAGTGATCCTGGAAGGGGAAGATGTCAGCGGTGAAATCCGTACCCAGGAAGTGGCCAATGCGGCCTCTCAGGTGGCGGCTTTCCCACGCGTTCGTGAAGCGCTGTTACGTCGCCAGCGCGGTTTCCGTGAAGCGCCGGGGCTGATCGCCGACGGCCGCGACATGGGAACCGTGGTATTCCCTGATGCGCCAGTGAAAATTTTCCTTGACGCCTCTTCAGAAGAACGTGCCCATCGCCGCATGCTTCAGTTGCAGGAAAAGGGGTTTAGTGTTAACTTTGATCGCCTTTTATCCGAGATAAAAGAGCGCGATGACCGCGATCGTAACCGCGCCGTCGCACCACTTGTTCCCGCGCAAGACGCATTAGTGCTGGATTCAACCAGTTTAACTATTGAGCAAGTGATTGAAAAAGCGCTACAATATGCGCGCCAAAAACTGGCACTCGCGTAATCGCGACCGATTTAGCAGTACCCCCGCTGCAATGGATTGACGGCGGGTATGTGAAACAACCCCATCCGGCACGGAGCCAGGTGGACGTTAATATTAACCTGAAGATTAAACATGACTGAATCTTTTGCTCAACTGTTTGAAGAATCCTTAAAAGAAATCGAAACCCGTCCGGGTTCCATCGTTCGTGGCGTTGTTGTTGCTATCGACAAAGACGTTGTACTGGTTGACGCCGGTCTGAAATCTGAGTCTGCCATCCCGGCTGAGCAGTTCAAAAACGCCCAGGGCGAGCTGGAAATCCAGGTAGGTGACGAAGTTGACGTTGCTCTGGACGCAGTAGAAGACGGCTTCGGCGAAACCCTGCTGTCTCGTGAGAAAGCTAAACGTCACGAAGCATGGATCACGCTGGAAAAAGCTTACGAAGAAGCTGAAACTGTGGTCGGTGTTATCAACGGCAAAGTTAAAGGTGGCTTCACTGTTGAGCTGAATGGTATTCGTGCGTTCCTGCCAGGTTCTCTGGTAGACGTTCGTCCAGTCCGTGACACCCTGCACCTCGAAGGCAAAGAGCTTGAGTTCAAAGTAATCAAGCTGGACCAGAAGCGTAACAACGTTGTTGTTTCCCGTCGTGCCGTTATCGAATCCGAAAACAGCGCAGAACGCGATCAGCTGCTGGAAAACCTGCAGGAAGGCATGGAAGTCAAAGGTATCGTTAAGAACCTCACTGACTACGGCGCATTCGTTGACCTGGGCGGCGTTGATGGCCTGCTGCACATCACCGACATGGCGTGGAAACGCGTTAAGCACCCAAGCGAAATCGTGAACGTGGGCGACGAAATCACTGTTAAAGTGCTGAAGTTCGACCGCGAGCGTACTCGTGTATCCCTCGGCCTGAAACAGCTGGGCGAAGATCCATGGGTAGCTATCGCTAAGCGTTACCCAGAAGGTACTAAACTGACTGGTCGCGTAACCAACCTGACTGACTACGGCTGCTTCGTTGAAATCGAAGAAGGCGTTGAAGGTCTGGTGCACGTTTCCGAAATGGACTGGACCAACAAAAACATCCACCCATCCAAAGTTGTTAACGTTGGTGATGTAGTGGAAGTGATGGTTCTGGATATCGACGAAGAACGTCGTCGTATCTCCCTGGGCCTGAAGCAGTGCAAAAACAACCCATGGCAGCAGTTCGCGGAAACCCACAACAAGGGTGACCGTGTTGAAGGTAAAATCAAGTCTATCACTGACTTCGGTATCTTCATCGGCCTGGACGGCGGCATCGATGGCCTGGTTCACCTGTCTGACATCTCCTGGAACGTTGCAGGCGAAGAAGCAGTTCGTGAATACAAAAAAGGCGACGAAATCGCAGCAGTTGTTCTGCAAGTTGACGCAGAGCGTGAGCGTATCTCCCTGGGCGTTAAACAGCTTGCAGAAGATCCGTTCAACAACTGGGTTGCACTGAACAAGAAAGGCGCAATCGTAAACGGTAAAGTGACTGCTGTTGACGCTAAAGGCGCAACCGTAGAACTGGCTGACGGCGTTGAAGGTTACCTGCGCGCTTCCGAAGCTTCACGTGACCGCGTTGAAGATGCAACTCTGGTTCTGAGCGTTGGTGACGACGTTGAAGCTAAGTTCACCGGTGTTGACCGTAAGAACCGTGCAATCAGCCTGTCTGTTCGTGCTAAAGACGAAGCTGATGAGAAAGATGCAATCGCAACTGTGAACAAACAGGAAGATGCAAACTTCTCTAACAACGCAATGGCTGAAGCTTTCAAAGCAGCTAAAGGCGAGTAAGTTCAGGTTCGCACCATCATTTGAGCTGTAACGCATTTACAGCGCGAAGGATGGAGAGCAGACTTGACAGATTGCAGGATTCGTCCTGTAATCAATAACAAAGGGCGGCTACGGCCGCCCTTGTTTAATAAGCTGTTCAGCTAATGGGTTTGAAAGGAACCGGAGGAATCATGACCAAGTCAGAATTGATTGAAAGACTTGCCAGTCAGCAACCGCATATCCCTGCCAAGGCTGTGGAAGATGCCGTTAAAGAGATGCTGGAGCATATGGCTACCACTCTTGCCCAGGGCGAGCGCATTGAAATCCGCGGTTTCGGTAGTTTTTCCCTGCACTATCGTGCACCACGTACCGGGCGTAACCCGAAGACTGGCGATAAAGTGGAGCTGGAAGGAAAGTATGTTCCGCACTTTAAGCCGGGTAAAGAACTGCGCGATCGCGCCAATATTTACGGTAACTGAGTTTAATCATCAGGGTTAAACTGAGTTTAAAGAAAGCACCTTAGGGTGCTTTTTTTGTATCCCGCCCCTGCATTTCTGAATACGCGACGCATTTAAATTTTCTCTTTACTGTAAACGCTAAAAAACGTTGCAGCGTCCGCTGTAAATCACGCCTTTTCTGTCTGACGACGCATCAGGTCCCGCCGCATAATCGCCTGAAACATGGAGGTGAAGATGGGGATCCACGTTATCAGTATGTGCGCCATTCTGGCCATAATCCCACTCTATTGGTTACCCGTTTTGCCAGATTTGCATATTGTCTGGTTGCTGATTGCCGCAGGAATTGCGTTATCAGTACAGCAGAGAAAATGGCTCAGGTTTTCAGGCCTCGCATTGCTTTTTATGTGCTGGGGGATCCTGGCCGCTCAGGAAAGCGTGTGGCCGATGAACCATTTAACGAAAGTTCCGCAGCAGGCCGAGGTGGTCATTACCGAAACGGACGGCGCAACGATGCATCAGGGAAGGATTGTCAGCCTCAATGGAGAACGTGTGTGGGCTGCCATGGGCGTGGCGCTGTATGGCAACTATCTGCCGCAAAACGTCTGCGTGGGTCAACGCTGGGCAATGACCCTGCGGCTCAGGGCGGTACACGGAGAACTCAACGATGGCGGCTATGATTCACAGAAAAATGCCTTTGCCCGACATCAGACGCTGAGTGGACGGTTTACCCATGCGGCGCTCGTTGACGAAGGCTGTAGCCTGCGTGCGCAGTACCTGACATCACTACAGAGTACGCTTTCAGCATATCAGTGGGGACCCGTGATACTGGGGCTGGGAATGGGGGAGCGGCTGTCGGTCTCGCGGGAGATAAAAAACCTGATGCGTGAGACCGGAACGATGCATCTGATGGCAATCTCGGGATTGCATATTGCGCTGGCCGCTTCTGTCATCTGGTTTCTGGCGCGAGGCATCCAGTTCTTCCTGCCGGGCCGCTGGATTATCTGGCAAATCCCCTTGCTGGCAGGGCTGATTTTTGCCGCGTTTTACGCATGGCTAACAGGCTTACAGCCGCCTGCGCTGCGCACGGTTATCGCGCTTGTGGTACTGGCGGTGTTAAAAATGAGCGGTCGCCAGTGGTCGCCCTGGCAGGTATGGCTTACCTGCGTGGCGGCGATCTTGGTTTTCGATCCACTGGCGGTCCTGTCACAAAGCCTGGCGCTATCAGCGTTTGCGGTCGCCGCGCTTATTTTTTGGTATCAGTGGTTGCCTCTCCCGCTCTGGCAACGTGGCCGGTGCCTGCGGCCGCTGGTTACGCTGTTGTATTTGCAGGTCGGTATGCTGCTGCTTCTGTTGCCGCTTCAGGTGCTGATTTTCCATGGTTTCAGTCTCTCCTCGCTGGCGGCGAATCTGTTTGCCGTTCCTCTGGTCACGTTTATCTCAGTTCCGCTGATCCTGCTCGGCATGTTTCTGCATCTGTTTCCGGTGGCGACGCTGGAAAGTATCGTCTGGCTGGCTGCCGATAAATCTCTGGCAGGGCTTTTCTGGCTATTGATGCGTTTACCGAATGGCTGGCAGGACGTTGATGAACGCTGGCAATACCTGACGTTACTGCCATGGCTGCTGATCATTGGCTGGCGATTCAGGGCCTTCAGCGCAGTACCCGCAGTCTGTCTGGCAGGCAGCGTGGTGCTGGCATTTCCCCTCTGGCACAGGGCCAAAACAGACAGCTGGTCCCTGCATATGCTGGATGTAGGGCAGGGGCTGGCGATGGTCATTGAGCGTCACGGGAAGGCCATTCTGTATGACACTGGGTTGGCATGGCCCGGTGGGGACAGCGGGCAGCAGCTGATTATCCCCTGGCTACGCTGGCATCATCTGAGGCCGGAAGGGGTGATCCTGAGCCATGAACATCTCGACCACGCGGGGGGACTGGCATCGCTAAAAGCTGCCTGGCCCGCAATGTGGATCAGAAGCCCCTTATCCTGGGCCGGGCATCTTCCTTGCTTTCGTGGAGAGCGATGGCAGTGGCAGGGTTTAACGTTCTCCGTGCACTGGCCACCCGAAAATACCTCGGCAAAAGGTAACAACCGCTCCTGCGTGGTAAAAATCGATGACGGCGAACAAAGCGTTTTACTGACCGGAGATATTGAAGGGCAGGCAGAACTGGCAATGCTGAGCCACCGCTGGCGTCAACTAGCGTCTACACTGATTCAGGTGCCGCATCATGGAAGTAACACGTCATCTTCAACACCGCTGCTACAGCGCGTGGAGGGACAGGTTTCGCTGGCCTCGATGGCCCGCTATAACGCGTGGCGTTTCCCTTCCATCAAAGTAGTCAGGCGCTATCGAACTGAGGGATATCTCTGGCTTGATACTCCGCAGTCCGGACAGATATCTGTGACGTTTTCGCACCAAAGTCGGCAAATTCGCCGCTTACGTGAACACTATTTACCGCGTTGGTATCATCAGTGGTTTGGCGCGCCCGTAGATAACGGGTAGAATATGCGGCTATTTCAACAAATGCTGGTTTTTTGAATGCATAACGACAAAGATCTCTCCACGTGGCAAACGTTCCGCCGGCTCTGGCCGATGATTGCTCCTTTCAAAGCAGGCTTGATCGTGGCGGGCGTAGCGTTAATCCTCAACGCAGCCAGCGATACGTTTATGTTATCGCTTCTCAAACCGTTACTGGATGACGGTTTCGGTAAAACGGATCGTTCAGTGCTGCTATGGATGCCGCTGGTGGTTATTGGGCTGATGATCTTACGCGGAATCTCCAGCTATGTATCCAGCTACTGCATCTCCTGGGTATCCGGTAAAGTGGTGATGACCATGCGCCGTCGGTTATTCAGCCATATGATGGGGATGCCGGTCTCATTCTTTGACAAGCAGTCAACCGGTACCCTGCTGTCGCGTATTACCTACGATTCAGAGCAGGTTGCGTCGTCCTCTTCCAGCGCACTGATTACCGTTGTGCGTGAAGGCGCATCCATCATCGGCCTGTTCGCGATGATGTTCTATTACAGCTGGCAACTGTCGCTGATCCTTATTGTGCTGGCGCCGATTGTCTCCATCGCGATCCGCGTGGTATCAAAGCGTTTTCGCAACATCAGTAAAAATATGCAGAATACGATGGGGCAGGTGACTACCAGCGCCGAGCAGATGCTGAAAGGCCATAAGGAAGTGTTGATCTTCGGCGGTCAGGAAGTCGAAACCAAACGCTTTGACAAGGTCAGCAACAGAATGCGTCTGCAAGGGATGAAAATGGTATCGGCCTCGTCGATTTCCGATCCGATCATTCAGCTGATTGCCTCTCTGGCCCTGGCCTTCGTCCTGTATGCCGCAAGCTTCCCGAGCGTAATGGAAACCCTGACTGCGGGTACCATTACCGTGGTGTTCTCATCCATGATTGCGCTGATGCGTCCGCTGAAATCGCTGACTAACGTCAACGCCCAGTTCCAGCGCGGGATGGCAGCCTGTCAGACGCTGTTCAGCATCCTCGATTCCGAACAGGAAAAAGATGAAGGTACACGCGTGATCGAGCGCGCTAAAGGCGACCTGGAATTCCGTAACGTGACCTTTACCTATCCAGGCCGTGAAGTGCCGGCGCTGCGTGATATCAGCCTGTCCATCCCGGCGGGTAAAACCGTCGCGCTGGTCGGTCGTTCCGGTTCGGGCAAGTCGACCATTGCCAGCCTGATTACCCGTTTCTACGATATCGACCAGGGCGAGATCCTGCTTGATGGTCACGACCTGCGGGAATATACCCTCCAGTCGCTGCGTAACCAGGTCGCGCTGGTCTCGCAGAACGTGCATCTGTTCAACGATACGGTGGCGAACAACATTGCGTATGCCCGTACCGAAGAGTACAGCCGTGAAGAGATCGAGAATGCGGCGCGTATGGCCTATGCGATGGACTTCATTAACAAAATGGATAACGGTCTGGATACGATCATTGGCGAAAACGGGGTGCTGCTCTCCGGTGGTCAGCGTCAGCGTATCGCGATTGCCCGTGCGCTGCTGCGCAACAGTCCGATTCTGATCCTCGATGAAGCAACGTCCGCACTGGATACGGAATCTGAACGCGCTATCCAGTCTGCTCTGGATGAATTACAGAAAAACCGTACCTCGCTGGTTATCGCGCACCGTCTGTCGACCATCGAACAGGCTGACGAAATCGTGGTGGTGGAAGATGGCGTGATCGTTGAACGCGGCAGCCATGCGGACCTGCTGGAACAGCGTGGTGTTTACGCGCAGCTTCATAAAATGCAGTTCGGTCAATGATTGCACGCATCTGGTCGGGTGAATCCCCTCTGTGGGTGCTGCTTCTCCCGCTCTCCTGGCTGTATGGCCTGGTGAGCGGTGCTATTCGTCTGCTTTACCGCCTTGGGATCAAGCGCGCCTGGCGCGCACCGGTACCGGTAGTGGTGGTCGGCAACCTGACGGCGGGTGGAAACGGCAAAACCCCGGTGGTGATCTGGCTGGTAGAGCAGCTCCAGAGGCGCGGTATCCGCCCGGGAGTTGTCTCACGCGGTTACGGTGGTAAAGCGGCGCAGTATCCACTGGTGCTGAGCCCAGCTACGACAACCGCTGAAGCCGGTGATGAGCCGGTACTGATTTACCAGCGTACAGGCGCGCCGGTTGCGGTATCGCCGGTGCGCAGTGATGCCGTGAAGGCACTGCTTGCGGAGCATGATGTACAAATCATCATTACCGATGATGGTTTGCAGCATTACGCGCTGGCGCGTGATAAAGAGATCGTGGTCATTGACGGCGTTCGGCGTTTTGGCAACGGCTGGTGGCTTCCAGCCGGTCCAATGCGCGAGCGTGCGTCGCGCCTGAAAACCGTCGATGCCGTGATTGTGAACGGTGGTGAAGCCAGAGCGGGCGAAATCCCGATGCTTCTTCGTCCCGGACAGGCCGTAAATATGCTGACCGGCGAGCGTAAAGATGTCGCGCAACTGGAACATCTGGTTGCGATGGCCGGTATAGGTCATCCGCCGCGTTTCTTCGCAACGCTGGAGCAGTGCGGCGCGCGGCTGGAAAAACGGGTGCCGCTGGCCGATCACCAGGCGTTAGTTGCCGAAGAGGTTGAAAGGCTGGCAGCGCCGGGCCAGACGCTGATCATGACGGAAAAAGACGCGGTAAAATGCCGGGCCTTTGCGAAAGAAAACTGGTGGTATCTGCCGGTTGACGCTGAACTCAGCGGCGAACAGCCGGAACATTTGCTCAAGGAACTGCTCGCGTTAGTGCAGTAACTTCTACGCGGTTCCGGTGGCGCTTTGACTGACAGGAAAACGCATGTCTCTACCGCAACTCTCACTTGCAGCCGCACGAAACCTGCATCTTGCCGCCCAGGGGCTTCTGAAAAAGCCCCGCCGCCGCGCGCAGCCAGCTGATATCCTCTCTACCGTGCAACGCATGTCGTTGCTGCAAATCGACACCATTAACATCGTGGCGCGTAGCCCGTATCTGGTCCTGTTTAGCCGCCTGGGAAACTATCCTCCGCAGTGGCTGGATAATGCGCTGAGTCAGGGCGAACTGATGGAATACTGGGCGCATGAAGCCTGTTTTCTCCCGCGCAGCGATTTTGCACTGGTGCGTCACCGCATGCTCGCCCCGGACAAAATGGGCTGGAAATACCGCCAGGAGTGGATGGTGGAACACGCGGATGAAATAGAACAACTGATTGCCCATATTCAGAAAAACGGTCCGGTACGCTCCGCGGATTTTGAACACCCGCGAAAAGGCGCCAGCGGATGGTGGGAGTGGAAACCGCACAAACGCCATCTTGAAGGGCTGTTTACGTCGGGCAAAGTGATGGTGGTCGAGCGCCGCAACTTTCAGCGCGTCTATGACCTCACGCACCGCGTTATGCCTCACTGGGACGATACGCGTGACCTGCTGTCTCAGGAGGTAGCCGAAGCCATCATGCTCGGGAACAGCGCCCGCAGCCTTGGCATCTTCCGCCCGCAGTGGCTGGCGGATTATTATCGTCTGCGTCAGCCGCGGCTAAAACCACTGCTCGAAACGTGGCAGCGCGAACAGCGCGTCATGCCGGTCTCGGTAGAGTCGTTAGGTGAAATGTGGCTGCATGCGGATTTGTTCCCTCTGCTGGCGCAGGCGCAGGAGGGCAAACTCCAGGCGACCCACAGTGCCGTGCTGTCGCCGTTCGACCCCGTTGTCTGGGACAGAAAGCGGGCCGAACAGCTGTTTGATTTCAGCTACCGTCTGGAATGCTACACCCCGGCGCCCAGGCGTCAGTATGGTTATTTTGTTTTGCCGCTGCTGCACAAAGGACAGCTTGTCGGGCGCATGGACGCTAAAATGCACCGTAAAACCGGCATGCTTGAAATTATCGCGCTCTGGCTGGAAGAGGGCATAAAGGTGACGGCTGGCCTGGAAAAAGGGTTAACGACTGCGCTCAGTGAATTTGCGCGCTGGCAGGGGGCGCATGAAATTGTACTCGGTCGCGTGCCTGTGGAGCTGTTTGCGACCTGTCGAGATGGCTGGGAAACAGACACTCCCTGAAAAGGGAATGTGATAAGCTTTAGCGATTACCCATACGGAGGAACTATGGATCACCGTTTACTAGAAATTATTGCCTGCCCGGTGTGCAACGGCAAACTGTATTACAGCCAGGATAAACAAGAGCTGATTTGCAAACTGGACAGCCTGGCGTTCCCGCTGCGTGACGGTATTCCGGTCCTGCTGGAAAATGAAGCCCGTTCACTGGTGGCAGAAGAGATCAAACCATGAGTTTTGTTGTCATTATCCCTGCGCGTTATGCTTCAACGCGCCTGCCAGGTAAACCGCTGGTGGATATCAATGGCAAACCGATGATTGTGCATGTCCTTGAACGGGCACGCGAATCGGGCGCCGGACGTGTCATCGTCGCCACCGATCACCCGGATGTCGCGCGAGCGGTTGAGGCCGCGGGTGGGGAAGTGTGCATGACCCGTGCCGATCATCAGTCAGGCACCGAGCGCCTGGCGGAAGTCGTCGAAAAATGCGGTTTCAGCGACGAGACGGTGATTGTGAACGTGCAGGGCGATGAGCCGATGATCCCGGCGGCGATTATCCGTCAGGTGGCCGACAACCTGGCTCGGCGTCAGGTCGGGATGGCAACCCTCGCGGTGCCGATTCACCACGCTGAAGAGGCGTTCAATCCGAATGCGGTGAAAGTGGTCATGGACGCAGAGGGCTACGCGCTCTATTTCTCCCGCGCCACCATTCCGTGGGATCGCGATCGTTTCGCGCAATCGAAAGAGACAATCGGCGAAACCTTCCTGCGCCACATCGGTATTTACGGCTACCGCGCCGGCTTTATTCGTCGCTACGTCGCCTGGGCTCCAAGCCCGCTGGAGCATATTGAAATGCTCGAACAGCTTCGCGTGCTGTGGTACGGCGAGAAAATTCACGTTGCGGTTGCCCAGGAAATCCCCGGCACCGGCGTGGATACCCCTGAAGATCTCGAGCGCGTACGCGTCGAAATGCGTTAATTCGCTGGCATCCCCTCGTCTGGGGGGATGCTCTCCCGCCAGGCGATTTTCCTTTTCTTTTTCATTATTGATCTCTACCGGGTGACATCCGGGTTTCGCGCGCTCATTATAAAAGCAGTAGTCTTAATGGGGGTAATCTCATATGGAACAGCTGCGTGCTGAACTCAGCCATCTCCTTGGCGAAAAGCTAAGCCGGGTGGAATGCGTGAATGAAAAGGCCGATACCGCACTCTGGTCGTTGTATGACAGTCAGGGAAACCCCATGCCGCTGATGGCCAGAAGTTTTACCTCGCCGGGCGTCGCCAGACAGCTGGCCTGGAAAATGTCGATGCTGGCGCGGGAAGGGACTGTCCGTATGCCGACGGTCTATGGCGTGATGACCCATGAGGAGCATCCCGGCCCGGATGTTCTGCTTATCGAGCGTTTACGCGGGGTTTCTGTTGAAGCCCCGACGCGTACACCGGAGCGCTGGGAACAGCTGAAAGATCAGATTGTCGAGGCTCTGCTTGCCTGGCATCGGCAGGACAGCCGGGGTCTTGTTGGCGCGGTAGACAGCACCCAGGAAAACCTGTGGCCGCTGTGGTATCGCCAGCGTGTCGAAGTGCTGTGGGGCACGCTGAACCAGTTCAACAACACCGGCTTAACGATGCAGGACAAACGTATTCTGTTCCGCACCCGGGAATGTCTGCCGACGCTGTTTGAGGGTTTTAACGACAACTGCGTGCTGGTTCACGGCAACTTCACGCTACGCAGTATGCTTAAAGACTCGCGCAGCGACCAACTGCTGGCGATGGTCGGGCCGGGGATCATGCTCTGGGCGCCGCGCGAGTACGAACTGTTCAGGCTGAGCGAGGGCGGGGCGGCGGAAGATTTGCTCTGGCACTATCTTCAGCGCGCCCCCGTTGCGGAGGCCTTTCTCTGGCGACGCTGGCTCTATCTTCTCTGGGATGAGGTGGCGCAACTGGTCAACACCGGGCGCTTTAATCGCGCCAGTTTCGATCTGGCCGCAAAATCACTCCTGCCCTGGCTTGCCTGACGAACCTTTAAGCCACTGCCACAAGCGGCCAAGCGTCTCGTAGCCGACGCGGTCGCTGTGCATCAGCCATACCGGGGACGGGATTATCCGTTCCCACGGATTGAGCGGGGCGTCAATGGCCAGCTGGTTTGCCGGAGCAGGAAGCGGATGCAGGCCCTCCTTCTCAAAGAAAATCATTGCGCGCGGCAGGTGTGAAGCAGAAGTCACCAGCAGGAACGGTACATCACCGATGGCCTGTTTCACCGCCGCCGCCTCTTCTTCGGTATCTTTTGGGCTATCCAGCGTGATGATGGCGGAACGCGGTACGCCAAGCGATTCAGCCACTCTTGCTCCTGCTTCAGCGGTACTGACCGGGTTGGTTTTTGCCGCTGCGCCCGTGAAGATCATCTTCGATCCAGGATTGGCCAGCCACAGGCGGATCCCCTCGTTCAGGCGCGGCAGGCTGTTGTTGATCAGGTTCGAGCTGGGCGCCCAGTTCGGATCCCAGGTATACCCGCCGCCCAGCACCACGATATAGCCCACCTTCTGATTTCCCTGCCACGTCGGGTAGGTGTTTTCAATCGGACGTAATAAACCGTCAGCGACCGGTTGCAGGCTGAGTAACAGCAGCGCCAGCCAGCCCACGGTAACAAGGGATTTACCGCTTTTCTGAAAGCGGCTAAACCATATCATTGCCAGCCCCAGCGCGATGAGAAGCAACAGCAGGGGAAGGGGAAGCATCATGCCTCCGATATATTTTTTTAGGGTAAAAAGCATCCTTTTTGGTTCCTTTTTTAACCATACAGCAGGCGATTGTCGGTGATATTACACCAGAGTGGTTCATTCTCCGCGCGGGTGTGACAAAATAGCGGTTTTGCAGTGAGTGGAACCCTCCCAATGCGGGATCGCAATTTTGATGACATCGCGGAAAAGTTTTCGCGCAACATTTATGGCACCACCAAAGGTCAGCTTCGTCAGACGATCCTCTGGCAGGATCTGGACAAGCTGCTGGCTGAATTCGGTGACCGACCGTTGCGCGTGCTGGATGCCGGCGGTGGGGAAGGTCAGACTGCAATTCTGATGGCGCAGCGGGGACATCACGTCACGCTTTGCGATCTTTCTGCCGAGATGGTTGCGCGCGCCGGGCGAGCGGCAGAAGAGAAAGGTGTGAGCGACAACATGCATTTTATACATTGCGCCGCTCAGGACATTCCGCAGCATTTGGAAACGCAGGTTGATCTGATATTGTTTCATGCTGTGCTCGAATGGATCGCCGAACCCCAGGCGATGTTAAAAACGCTGTGGTCGATGTTGCGCCCGGGCGGTGCGTTATCGCTGATGTTTTACAATGCCAACGGCCTGCTAATGCGAAACGTGCTGGTCGGCAATTTTGGCTACGTACAGCAGGGCATGTATAAAAAGAAACGACGCACGCTTTCACCGGATTTCCCCCGTGAACCGCAGCAGGTCTATGGCTGGCTGGAGGAGATCGGTTGGGAAATTACCGGCAAAACCGGCGTGAGGGTGTTTCATGATTATCTGCGTGATAAACAAAAACAGGATGACTGTTTAGACGCCTTAACAGAAATAGAGACGCGGTACTGCCGCCAGGAGCCTTATCTGAGCCTTGGCCGCTATATACACGTCACCGCGCGCAAGCCGCAGATGCAAGGATAATCTATGAGTGAATTTTCCCAGACAGTCCCCGAACTGGTTGCCTGGGCCAGGAAAAACGATTTCTCCATCTCGCTGCCGGTAGACAGACTCTCATTCCTGCTGGCGGTTGCGACGCTAAACGGCGAACGCCTGGATGGCGAAATGAGTGAAGGCGAACTGGTGGATGCGTTCCGCCACGTCAGTGATGCGTTTGAGCAAACCAGCGAAACCATTAGCGTGCGTGCCAACAACGCAATCAATGATATGGTGCGTCAACGTCTGCTGAACCGCTTTACCAGCGAGCAGGCGGAAGGAAACGCCATCTATCGTCTTACGCCACTGGGCATTGGCATTACCGACTATTACATCCGCCAGCGCGAATTTTCCACGCTGCGTCTCTCCATGCAGCTCTCTATTGTTGCAGGTGAGCTGAAGCGTGCCGCCGACGCGGCTGATGAAAACGGTGACGAATTCCACTGGCATCGCAACGTTTACGCGCCGCTGAAATACTCGGTCGCCGAGATTTTCGACAGTATCGATCTGACTCAACGTCTGATGGACGAACAGCAGCAGCAGGTGAAAGACGATATCGCTCAACTGCTTAATAAAGACTGGCGTGCGGCTATCTCCAGCTGTGAACTCTTGCTGTCAGAAACGTCCGGTACGCTGCGTGAGTTGCAGGATACGCTGGAGGCGGCGGGGGATAAGCTACAGGCCAATCTGCTGCGCATCCAGGACGCGACAATGGCGCACGACGATCTGCATTTTATCGACCGTCTGGTGTTTGATTTGCAGAGCAAGCTTGACCGCATTATCAGCTGGGGCCAGCAGTCAATCGACCTGTGGATCGGTTACGACCGCCACGTGCATAAATTTATCCGTACCGCCATCGATATGGATAAGAATCGCGTCTTTGCTCAACGTCTGCGCCAGTCGGTACAGACCTATTTCGATGCGCCGTGGGCGCTGACCCACGCCAACGCCGATCGTCTGCTGGATATGCGCGACGAAGAGATGGCGCTGCGCGATGAAGAGGTCACCGGTGAACTGCCGCCGGATCTGGAATACGAAGAATTTAACGAAATTCGCGAGCAGCTTGCGGCGATGATCGAAGAACAGCTCGCTGTCTACAAAACCAGACAAGCACCGCTGGATCTTGGCCTCGTGGTACGCGACTATCTGGCGCAGTATCCGCGCGCGCGCCACTTCGATGTTGCCCGCATTGTTGTAGACCAGGCGGTGCGCCTGGGCATCGCACAAGCCGATTTCACCGGACTGCCGCCGAAGTGGCAGCCGATTAACGATTACGGAGCCAAGGTACAGGCGCATGTCATTGACAAATATTGAACAAGTGATGCCAGTTAAGCTGGCACAGGCGCTGGCGAATCCGTTGTTTCCGGCGCTGGACAGCCAGCTGCGTGCCGGTCGTCACATTGGCCTTGACGAGCTGGATAATCACGCCTTTTTGATGGACTTTCAGGAGTACCTGGAAGAGTTTTACGCTCGCTATAACGTTGAGCTGATCCGCGCGCCGGAAGGGTTTTTCTACCTGCGTCCGCGCTCTACCACGCTTATTCCGCGCTCGGTGCTTTCCGAACTGGATATGATGGTCGGCAAAATTCTCTGCTACCTCTATCTCAGCCCGGAACGTCTGGCGAATGAAGGGATCTTCACCCAACAGGAGCTTTACGATGAGCTGCTGTCGCTGGCGGATGAAAGCAAGCTGCTCAAGCTGGTGAATAACCGCTCAACGGGGTCCGATCTGGACCGTCAGAAATTACAGGAAAAAGTTCGCTCATCCCTTAACCGTCTACGCCGTCTGGGAATGGTCTGGTTCATGGGTCACGACAGCAGCAAGTTCCGCATCACCGAATCGGTCTTCCGTTTTGGCGCCGACGTGCGTGCGGGTGATGATGCGCGTGAAGCGCAGCTGCGCATGATACGTGACGGTGAAGCGATGCCGGTGGAAAACCATTTGCAGCTCAATGACGAGCACGAAGAGAATCAGCCGGATAGCGGGGAGGAAGAGTAATGATTGAACGCGGTAAATTTCGCTCACTGACGCTGATTAACTGGAACGGCTTCTTTGCCCGAACCTTCGATCTGGATGAGCTGGTGACAACGCTCTCCGGCGGTAACGGGGCGGGTAAATCCACCACCATGGCGGCCTTCGTGACGGCGCTGATACCTGACCTGACCCTGCTGCACTTCCGTAACACCACTGAAGCGGGCGCCACGAGCGGCTCTCGTGATAAAGGTCTGCACGGTAAGCTGAAAGCGGGCGTTTGTTATTCAGTGCTGGACGTGATCAACTCCCGCCATCAGCGCGTGGTTGTAGGCGTGCGTCTGCAACAGGTTGCCGGCCGCGATCGTAAAGTAGATATCAAACCGTTTGCGATCCAGGGGCTGCCTACCTCCGTACAGCCAACCGCGCTGCTGACGGAAACCCTGAATGAACGTCAGGCACGCGTCCTGACGCTCCAGGAGCTGAAAGACAAGCTGGAAGCCATCGAAGGCGTACAGTTTAAGCAGTTTAATTCCATTACCGACTACCACTCTCTGATGTTCGATCTCGGCGTGGTAGCCCGTCGTCTGCGCAGCGCGTCAGATCGTAGTAAATACTACCGTCTGATTGAAGCCTCCCTGTACGGCGGTATCTCCAGCGCCATTACCCGCTCCCTGCGCGACTACCTTTTGCCGGAAAACAGCGGCGTGCGTAAGGCCTTCCAGGATATGGAAGCCGCGCTGCGTGAAAACCGCATGACGCTGGAAGCGATTCGCGTTACGCAGTCTGACCGGGACCTGTTTAAGCACCTGATCAGCGAAGCCACCAACTACGTGGCGGCGGACTATATGCGCCACGCCAACGAGCGCCGTATTCATCTCGATCAGGCGCTGGAGTATCGCCGCGAGCTGTTTACCTCCCGCAAACAGCTGGTGGCCGAGCAGTATAAGCATGTCGAAATGGCGCGCGAACTGGGCGAGCACAATGGTGCGGAAGGGGATCTGGAAGCCGATTACCAGGCGGCCAGCGATCATCTGAATCTGGTGCAGACCGCGCTGCGTCAGCAGGAAAAAATCGAGCGCTACGAAGCCGATCTTGATGAGCTGCAAATTCGTCTTGAAGAGCAAAATGAAGTGGTGGCCGAAGCTGCCGAATTGCAGGAAGAGAACGAAGCCCGCGCGGAAGCCGCCGAGCTGGAAGTGGATGAGCTGAAAAGCCAGCTCGCTGACTACCAACAGGCGCTGGACGTGCAGCAGACGCGTGCGATTCAGTACAACCAGGCGTTGCAGGCGTTGCAGCGTGCCAAAGAGCTGTGCCATCTGCCGGACCTGACCCCGGAAAGCGCTGACGAATGGCTGGATACCTTCCAGGCCAAAGAGCAGGAAGCTACTGAGAAACTGCTTTCTCTCGATCAGAAAATGAGCGTGGCGCAAACGGCGCATAGCCAGTTTGAGCAGGCGTACCAGCTGGTGGTGGCGATTAACGGTCCGCTGGCGCGTAACGAAGCGTGGGACGTTGCCCGTGAGCTGCTGCGCGACGGCGTCAATCAACGCCATCTGGCCGAACAGGTGCAGCCGCTGCGCATGCGCCTGAACGAGCTGGAACAGCGTCTGCGTGAACAGCAGGAAGCCGAGCGTCTGCTGGCGGAATTCTGCAAGCGTCAGGGTAAAAATTACGATTTCGACGAGCTTGAGGCCCTGCATCAGGAACTGGAAGCGCGTATTGCGGCCCTGTCCGATACCGTATCGAATGCCAGCGAACAGCGCATGACGCTGCGCCAGGAGCTGGAACAGCTTCAGTCCCGTTCGAAGACGCTCTTGCAGCGTGCGCCGATCTGGCTGGCCGCACAAAGCAGCCTGAACCAACTCAGCGAGCAGTGTGGCCAGGAGTTTGCGTCCAGCCAGGACGTCACCGAATACATGCAACAGCTGCTGGAGCGCGAGCGCGAAGCGATTGTTGAGCGTGACGAAGTGGGCGCGCGCAAGCGTGACGTCGATGAGGAGATCGAGCGTTTAAGCCAGCCAGGCGGCTCAGAAGATCCGCGTCTGAATGCCTTAGCCGAGCGTTTCGGCGGCGTGCTGTTGTCTGAAATTTACGACGATGTTGGTCTGGACGATGCGCCGTACTTCTCCGCGCTGTACGGTCCATCCCGTAACGCGATTGTGGTGCCGGATCTGTCGCTGATTTCTGACCAGCTTGCAGGGCTGGAAGACTGCCCGGAAGATCTCTACCTCATCGAAGGAGATCCGCAGTCGTTTGATGACAGCGTATTCAGCGTTGACGAGCTGGAAAAAGCGGTGGTGGTGAAAATCGCCGATCGCCAGTGGCGCTATTCGCGCTTCCCGGAACTGCCGCTGTTTGGCCGCGCCGCGCGTGAAAGCCGCATTGAAAGCCTGCATGCCGAGCGCGAAACGCTTTCTGAACGTTTTGCGACCCTGTCGTTTGATGTACAAAAAACGCAGCGTCTGCATCAGGCGTTCAGCCGCTTTATCGGCAGCCATCTGGGCGTGGCCTTTGAGCCCGATCCGGAAGCCGAAATTCGCAAGCTCAACACCCGCCGCGGTGAGCTGGAGCGTGCGCTGGCTAGCCATGAAAATGACAACCAGCAGAGCCGCGTCCAGTTCGAGCAGGCGAAAGAGGGCGTTGCGGCGCTTAACCGCATTCTGCCGCGTCTGAACCTGCTGGCGGACGATACGCTCGCCGACCGCGTGGATGAAATTCAGGAACGACTGGACGAGGCGCAGGAAGCCGCGCGCTTTGTGCAGCAGCACGGCAATCAGCTGGCGAAGCTGGAGCCGATGGTTTCCGTTCTCCAGAGCGACCCGGAACAGTTTGAACAGTTAAAAGAGGATTACGCCTGGTCACAGCAGGTGCAGCGCGAAGCGCGTCAGCAGGCGTTTGCCCTGACGGAAGTGGTGCAACGTCGCGCGCACTTCGGCTACTCCGATTCAGCAGAAATGCTGAGCGGGAACAGCGATCTTAATGAAAAGCTGCGCCAGCGCCTTGAGCAGGCGGAAGCGGAACGTACGCGCGCGCGCGAAGCGATGCGTACTCACGCCGCACAGCTGAGCCAGTACAGTCAGGTGATGGCGTCGTTGAAAAGCTCCTTCGACACCAAGAAAGAGCTGTTAAACGACCTGCATAAAGAGTTGCAGGACATTGGCGTGCGCGCCGACAGCGGTGCAGAAGAGCGGGCACGTATTCGCCGCGATGAGCTGCATGCTCAGCTCAGCAACAACCGTGCGCGTCGTAATCAGCTGGAAAAAGCGCTGACCTTCTGTGAAGCGGAGATGGACAACCTGACGCGTCGCCTGCGCAAGCTGGAACGTGACTATCACGAGATGCGCGAGCAGGTTGTGACCGCGAAGGCGGGCTGGTGCGCGGTGATGCGCATGGTGAAAGACAACAACGTGGAGCGTCGTCTGCACCGCCGCGAGCTGGCGTATCTGTCGGCCGATGAACTGCGTTCTATGTCGGATAAGGCGCTGGGCGCGCTGCGTCTGGCGGTGGCGGATAACGAACACCTGCGCGACGTGCTGCGCATGTCCGAAGATCCGAAGCGTCCTGAGCGCAAAATCCAGTTCTTCGTGGCGGTGTATCAGCACTTGCGCGAGCGTATCCGTCAGGACATCATCCGTACCGACGATCCGGTTGAAGCGATCGAACAGATGGAGATCGAGCTGGGCCGTCTGACGGAAGAGCTGACCTCCCGCGAGCAAAAGCTGGCAATCAGCTCCCGCAGCGTGGCGAATATTATTCGTAAAACCATTCAGCGCGAGCAGAACCGTATCCGTCAGCTGAACCAGGGCCTGCAAAGCGTGTCGTTTGGCCAGGTCAACAGCGTGAGGCTGAACGTGAACGTGCGTGAGGCGCACTCCACGCTGCTGGACGTGTTGTCTGAACAGCATGAGCAGCACCAGGATCTGTTCAACAGTAACCGCCTGACCTTCTCCGAAGCGCTGGCGAAGCTGTATCAGCGTCTGAATCCGCAGATTGACATGGGCCAGCGTACGCCGCAAACCATCGGCGAGGAGCTGCTGGACTACCGCAACTATCTGGAAATGGAAGTTGAGGTTAACCGTGGCTCAGACGGCTGGCTGCGCGCGGAATCCGGTGCGCTCTCTACCGGTGAAGCCATCGGTACCGGTATGTCGATTCTGGTGATGGTGGTGCAGAGCTGGGAAGATGAAGCGCGTCGTCTGCGCGGCAAAGACATCTCTCCATGTCGTCTGCTGTTCCTCGATGAAGCCGCGCGTCTCGACGCCCGCTCCATCGCCACGCTGTTTGAGCTTTGCGAGCGACTCGATATGCAGCTCATCATCGCGGCGCCGGAAAACATCAGTCCGGAAAAAGGGACAACCTATAAGCTGGTGCGTAAGGTGTTCCAGAACAGTGAACACGTGCACGTCGTGGGCCTGCGTGGTTTCGCCCCGCAGCCACCGGAGTCATTACCGGGCACGGCTGACGCCTCTTAACCTGGGGTGCGACAAATAGCGGCGCTCATGCGCCGCTTTTTTTATTCACTTAACTTGTGTTCAGGGCTGCGTTATCTTTAAACTTCTTTACATAAGGCAAGGCAGCAGCGTGTATGCCTTTCTATACTGAAGGAAAGCTCCAGAATACTGGGCATGTCGTGAAAAACAGGGGGCAAGGGATGTTGCTTAAGAAGAATCGTGGTCGTCAGCTGTCTGCGCTGAGTTTGTGCCTGACAGTGATGTTTGCTCCACTGTTTACCGCTCAGGCCGATGAGCCTGAAATTGTACCGACTGACAGCTCCGCGACGATGGGCGCGCAGCCGACGTCGCTGTCACAACCGCTGGATCAGTCTCCGGCGACGGCCATCATGGCCGGCATTAAACCACTGCCGGAAGGCATCGATACTGGATCATTACGTCAGCAGCTTATGACCGGGCTGCCCTCGGGCTATACTCCCGCTTATATTAACCAGCTCACGCTGCTTTACGCTGCGCGCGATATGAAACCGATGTGGGAAAATCGCGAGGCGGTACGTGCCTTCCAGCAGCAGCTGGCTGAAGTGGCGATTGCAGGTTTTCAGCCGCAGTTCACGACCTGGGTTGAACTCCTGACCGATCTTGCCGTGACCGGACAAGCGCGTGACGTGGTGCTGTCTGATGCCATGATGGGCTACTTACAATTTGTTGCGGGGATTTCGGTGAACGGCAACCGCTGGTTATACAGCAGTAAGCCGTACAAGCTGGCGACGCCTGCGCTGTCCGTCATTAACCAGTGGCAGCTGTCGCTGGATAACGGCGAACTGCCGCGCTTTATCGCAAGCCTTGCGCCTGCCCATCCGCAGTATGCCACGATGCATCAGTCGCTTCTTGAGCTGGTTGCGGATTCCCGCCCGTGGCCTCAGCTGCGCGGCACCACAACGCTGCGTCCGGGGCAGTGGAGTAGCGATGTGCCTGCGATCCGCGAAATTATGAAACGCTCCGGCATTCTCGACAGCGGCCCTAAAATTGCGCTGCCCGGTGACGAGACGCAAAATGCGGTCGTCAGCCCGTCGGCGCCGGTAAAAGAGAAAACCGCCGTTGCGTTGAGCAATAAGCCCGCCGCTTACGATCGCGAGCTGGTCGCCGCAGTGAAGCAGTTCCAGGCCGCGCAGGGGCTGGGCGCTGACGGCGTGATTGGTCCATCTACTCGCGACTGGCTGAACGTCTCTCCGGCCCAGCGGGCTGGAGTGCTGGCGTTGAATATCCAGCGCTTGCGCTTGCTGCCGGGCACGTTATCCACCGGCATTATGGTCAACATTCCGGCGTACTCCCTGGTCTACTATCAGGACGGTAGTGAAGTGCTGGCGTCCCGCGTGATTGTCGGCCGACCTGACCGTAAAACGCCAATGATGAGCAGCGCGCTGAATAACGTGGTGGTTAACCCGCCGTGGAACGTGCCGCCGACGCTGGCGCGCAAAGATATTCTGCCTAAGGTCTGGAATGACCCGGGTTATCTGGAGCGACATAACTATACGGTGATGCGTGGCTGGAACAGCAAAGAAGCGATTGACCCCTGGATGGTGGACTGGTCAACGATTACGCCTTCGAACCTGCCGTTCCGTTTCCAGCAGGCACCGGGCGCACATAACTCGCTGGGACGTTACAAATTCAATATGCCAAGTTCGGACGCAATCTATCTGCATGATACCCCGAACCATAATTTGTTCCAGAAAGACGTACGCGCGCTCAGCTCGGGCTGTGTCCGCGTGAACAAGGCCTCTGAGCTGGCAAATATGCTGTTGCAGGATGCAGGCTGGAACGATACGCGGATATCAGATGCGCTGAAGCAGGGAGATACGCGTTACGTCAATATCCGCCACAATATTCCGGTCAATCTTTACTATCTGACGGCGTTTGTAGGGGCAGACGGACGTACCCAGTATCGTACAGATATTTACAATTATGATCTGACAGCGCGATCCGGCGCACAAATTTTGCCAAAAGCGGAACAATTAATCAGGTAAATGAAGTAGTTCGGTAAAAATGATTGTCGTAAGTTATGGTGAATATGAGGCGATCTGGCTGCAAGCCGCGTATTTACTGGGGTTGGGCGCCTTGACGTAACAGGTTTTGCCAGTTATGGTGCCCTTCGTGCGCTAAGCATATTGACAATTTCTTTTACCTGTAGACCTGATTATCATGGACAAATTTGACGCTAATCGCCGCAAATTGCTGGCGTTAGGTGGCGTTGCGCTGGGCGCAGCAGCCATCCTTCCGACGCCAGCATTTGCCACCCTCTCGACACCTCGTCCGCGTATTTTAACGCTCAACAATCTGCATACTGGTGAGACGCTTAAAGCGGAATTTTTCGATGGCAGAGGCTATATTCAGGATGAATTAGCAAGACTCAACCATTTTTTCCGTGATTTCCGCGCGAATAAAATCAAAGCCATCGACCCTGGATTATTCGATCAGCTTTACCGCTTGCAGGGACTGCTGGGGACCAAAAGGCCGGTGCAGCTCATCTCTGGCTATCGCTCTCTGGATACCAACAATGAACTGCGTGCTCACAGCCGTGGGGTAGCGAAAAAAAGCTATCACACCAAAGGGCAGGCGATGGATTTCCATATTGAGGGCGTTTCGTTAGCCAATATTCGCAAAGCGGCGTTATCTATGCGCGCAGGTGGTGTAGGATACTACCCACGTAGCAACTTTGTGCATATTGATACCGGGCCGGTTCGGCACTGGTAATAACGAAACACAGGAGCAGTATGAACTATCGTATTATTCCGGTTACCGCGTTCTCACAGAACTGTTCATTGATCTGGTGTGAACAAACTAAACTGGCCGCGCTTGTTGATCCCGGTGGCGACGCTGAGACAATCAAGCAGGAAGTCGCTGCCAGCGGTGTAACGCTGATGCAGATTTTACTCACCCATGGCCATCTCGACCATGTGGGTGCAGCGGCTGAACTGGCTGAATACTACGGTGTGCCGATTATCGGCCCGGAAAAAGAAGATGAGTTCTGGCTACAGGGATTACCTGCTCAAAGCCGTATGTTTGGCCTGGAAGACTGTCAGCCACTGACACCGGACCGCTGGCTGAACGAAGACGATCGCGTTAACGTAGGGAATGTAACTTTACAGGTGTTGCATTGCCCCGGACATACGCCCGGCCATATTGTCTTCTTTGATGACGTGTCGCGTCTGCTGATTTCCGGTGACGTGATTTTCAAAGGGGGCGTAGGACGCAGTGATTTCCCACGCGGCGATCACGGTCAGCTGATTCAGTCGATTAAGCAGAAGTTATTACCGTTAGGTGATGATGTGACGTTTATCCCTGGACACGGACCAATGTCAACGCTGGGGGATGAGCGGTTGCATAACCCGTTCCTTCAGGATGAAATGCCTGTCTGGTAAACCCGGTAAAATAAAAAAGCCTGCACGATGCAGGCTTTTTTTTAGGGATGCAGGTTACAGCACCGCGACAATGGCTTCGCACAGCGGCGCCATGTTGTCAGGCGTCATACCTGCAACGTTCACGCGGCCAGATGCAACGGCATACACGCCAAACTCTTCACGCAGGCGCAGCACCTGCTCTTTGGTCAAGCCGCTGAAGGAGAACATGCCGTTCTGCTTGATGATGAAGCTGAAGTCACGGTCAGCGCCTTTCTCAGCCAGCGTGTTCACAAACAGCAGACGCATGCGCTGAATGCGCTGACGCATATCGTTCAGCTCTTGCTCCCAGATGGCGCGCAGCGCATCGTTGCTCAGGATCGTCGCGACCACAGACGCACCGTGTGCCGGTGGGTTGGAGTAGTTAGCGCGGATCACGGACTTCATCTGGCTGAATGCGCGATCGACGGTTGCTTCGTCAGCAGCCACCAGCGTACAGGCGCCGACACGCTCGTTATACAGACCAAAGTTCTTGGAATAGGAGCTTGCGACTATCAACTCTTGATGCACGGCGGCGAATGCGCGCAGACCTTCTGCATCTTCTTCCAGACCACGGGCAAAGCCCTGGTAAGCGAAGTCAAACAGCGGCAGCCAGCCTTTTTCAACGGACAGCTTAGCCAGCTGTTCCCACTGCTCAAGCGTAGGATCGATACCGGTTGGGTTATGGCAGCAGCCGTGGAACAGCACCACATCGCCCGCCTGGGCTTCGCTCAGGCTGGCCAGCAGGCCGTCGAAATCCAGCGCGTGGCTGGCTGCGTCGTAGTAGGCGTATTCACGCACTTCCAGACCCGCAGAATTAAACACGCTCTTATGGTTCGGCCAGCTTGGATTGCTTACCCACACACGCTTCACAGAAGTGTTTTTCGCCAGGAAATCTGCCGCCACGCGCAGTGCGCCGGTACCGCCTGGGGTCTGCGCCGTGCGGGCGCGTTTTTCGCTCACAATGGTGCTGCCTTTGCCGAACAGCAGCTCCTGGGTGCAGCGACCAAATTCAGGGATACCATCAATACCGAGGTAGTTTTTGGTGGTTTCGTTTTCCAGCAGATACTGCTCAGCTTTTTTGACGCTGGTCAGTACCGGAGTTTTGCCGGTTTCATCTTTATATACACCAATACCCAGGTTGATTTTGCCAGGGCGGTCGTCGGCGCGAAACAGATCGGCCAGGCCCAGAATTGGGTCGGCAGGAGCGGCAGTAATGTTCTCAAACATGACGAAGTTCCATTGTGATTACAGAAGTGAAATCCGCTATCAGGTTAACGGTAGATTTACAAAATGCCAACCGTTTGCGACGAAAAGCGTGCGGCTTTTCAAAAGTCGCTATTATTTTCTCTCAGGAATAAAAAAACAGGGCCGAAGCCCTGTTCATTAAGCATATAACAACGAGGTGTGCTGATTAGAACTGGTAAACCAGACCCAGAGCCACGATGTCGTCGTTGTTGATGCCCAGCTTGTTGTCGTCTTTCAGCTGGTTGATCTGATAGTCAACATAGGTAGACATGTTTTTGTTGAAGTAGTATGTCGCACCAACGTCGATGTAGTTGATGTAGTCTTCATCACCGATACCTTCTACGTCTTTCGCTTTAGATTTGTAATAAGCGATGGATGGACGCAGACCGAAATCGAACTGGTACTGAGCGACGACAGAGAAGTCCTGAGACTTGTTAGCGAAACCACGGCTGCCCAGACGCGCTGCGTTACGCATTTCGCCATAAATAGCTGCCAGGTAGATGTTGTTCGCGTCATATTTCAGGCCGGTTGCCCACTGTTCAGCTTTGTCGCCTTTACCCCATTCCAGCGTCTGCTGGTTGTTGGTACGGTCAGCGGCGCCATAAGCACCCACAATGCCGAAGCCTTCGAAATCATAGCTCAGTGAGGTTGCCCAGCCGTCGCCGTTGGAACGTACTGCATCAGTACGCTCGTTTTTGCCCAGGTACTGAACACCAAAGTTCAGACCGTCAACCAGGCCGAAGAAGTTGCTGTTACGGTACGTCGCCAGGCCACCGGTACGGCCAGAGAAGAAGTTATCGCTCGCGCCGGTGTCGCCACCGAACTCAGGGAGCATATCGGTGATGCCGATTGCATCATAGACCAGACCGTAGTTACGACCGTAGTCGAAGGAGCCTGCGTCACCGAATTTCAGACCTGCGAATGCCAGACGGGTTTTGTTGCCGTTCTGTGCATCGCCACCTTCAGAGTTGTTACCCTGGAAGTTGTATTCCCACTGACCGTAGCCAGTCAGCTGATCGTTGATCTGAGTTTCGCCTTTGAAGCCCAGACGTGCGTAAGTGTTGTCGCCATCATTGCTGTCGTTATCGGAGAAGTAATGCAGGCCGACTGCTTTCCCGTAAAGATCTAATTTGTTGCCGTCTTTGTTATAGATTTCAGCAGCGTTTGCTGCACCGGCTACCAGCAGGGCAGGGACTACCACTGCCAGGATATTGCGCTTCATCATTATTTATTACCCTCATTGGTTTTTTTATGACACTCGCCACTGCCGTCAATAAATTCTGTCAATAAATATTTCCGGAACTATTGATGAGAGTTAGGTGTCTTTATGTGTCTGACAGGCATCTTTCCATTCATAGAACCGTTTCGCTACACTGAAAGTGCTACAATCTTCAAGATTCAGTTACCAAAAGAAAATATATGTAACTAAATGTGTATTTTTGGGAACTTTGTGAAGCACCTCAAACTTCAGCGCTTTCTGGTGAATTAACCCTCCGCTTTATTCTTATATATATGATTTCCTTATGTTTAATTTAGCTAAAGACCTTTCGTATAAACAGAAGTTAAACGGCTCATTTTTTCTTATAATCGACAAAAGCCATCCAGATGGCTGTGAGGGTGGTTGTTTTTTTGTGCTATTGCGTAAGGATTGTATTAAGCGCCATAAAAATGGGGTTATTTTTTTATCGCAGGATATTTCGTGGAAACAAAACGTAACAGGTAGAGGTAATCGCGGGGTTGTGGTTTAAAGACGCTTACTTTTGACTGACGAAAACTGACATTGCAGGATAAAATAATGGCCAGCATTTGCTGGCCATTAAGGATTTGGTCGGTTAGAAACTTGCGTTACGCGGTGTGCGTGGGAACGGAATCACATCACGAACGTTCTGAACACCTGTTACGTAAGCAATCAGACGTTCAAAGCCCAGGCCAAAGCCGGAGTGCGGGACGGTGCCGTAGCGACGGAGATCGCGATACCAGCTGTAGTCCGCCGGGTTCAGACCCATCTCCTGCATACGCGCGTCCAGCACATCCAGTCGCTCTTCACGCTGGGAGCCACCGATAATCTCACCGATGCCCGGCGCCAGCACGTCCATCGCGGCAACGGTTTTACCGTCTTCGTTAAGGCGCATATAGAACGCCTTAATGTCTTTCGGATAATTTTTCACCACAACCGGTGCTTTGAAGTGCTTCTCTGCCAGATAACGTTCGTGCTCGGAGGAGAGATCCACGCCCCAGTAAACCGGGTTTTCGAATTTCTCACCGCATTTTTCCAGGATAGCGACCGCGTCGGTGTAATCCACCTGCGCGAAGTCTGCGGAGACGAAGCGCTCAAGACGGGCGATGGCGTCGTTATCGACACGCTCAGCGAAGAATTTCATGTCGTCTGCACGCTCTTCGAGAACCGCTTTGAACACGTATTTCAGCATCGCTTCTGCCAGGCCTGCCACGTCATTCAGATCGGCAAAGGCCACTTCCGGCTCCAGCATCCAGAATTCCGCCAGGTGACGGCTGGTGTTGGAGTTTTCCGCACGGAAGGTTGGGCCGAAGGTGTAAATCTTAGACAGCGCACAGGCGTAGGTTTCGCCGTTCAGCTGGCCAGAAACCGTCAGGAAGGCTTCTTTACCAAAGAAGTCTTTGTCGTAATCCACTTTACCTTCCGGCGTACGCGGCAGGTTTTCCATATCCAGCGTTGAAACGCGGAACATTTCACCTGCGCCTTCGGTATCGGATGCCGTGATCAGCGGAGTAGAAACCCAGAAGTAACCCTGCTCGTCAAAGAAGCGATGCAGCGCCTGCGCCAGCGTATGACGCACGCGGGCAACCGCACCAATCAGGTTGGTGCGCGGACGCAGGTGCGCAACTTCACGCAGATATTCGATGCTGTGACGCTTTGCAGCCATCGGATAGGTGTCCGGATCTTCAACCCAGCCGGTCACTTCCACCGAGGTCGCCTGAATTTCGTAGCTCTGACCCTGGCCCGGAGAGGCCACCACAACACCGGTGACGATCACGGAACAGCCGGTTGTCAGGTGCAGAACGTCATCATTGTAATTGGGCAGAGAATTATTAATGACGGCCTGTACAGGATCAAAGCAGGAACCGTCATAGACGGCGAGGAAGGAGATGCCAGCTTTAGAATCTCGGCGAGTACGCACCCATCCGCGCACGGTGACCTCCTGGTCAACGGCGACACGGCCCTGGAGTACGTCGGCTACAGGCACAACGCTCATAATATTCTCTCTGTTAATAGTCGGAAAAAATAAACACTTGTCCGCCCTTATAGGGGGGATATCTATGTTACCTGCCATCCGCTATCAGACAAGTAAATTTCACCGTCTTGAGAGAAGAAATAAGAAATAAATAAGAGAAGGGGAGCCATGAAGGCTCCCCCGAAGCCGTTAACTGGCTTTTTTAACCTGAGGCAGATCGAAGGCTTTACGTAATGCGCGGACAAACGCTTTGTCATGGCAGATGGTTTTGCCAGGGCTGTCGGAGAGCTTCGCGACCGGCTTACCGTTACATTCCACCAGTTTTATGACGATGTTCAGCGGTTTCACCTGAGGGATATCACAGGTTAACCGCGTACCAATCCCGAAACTCAGGTTCACCCGCGATGAGAAATGGCGATAAAGGTCGACGGCTTTTGCCAGATCAAGGTTATCGGAGAAGACCAGCACCTTACTCATTGGGTCGATACCCAGCTTTTCGTAATGGGCGATGGCTTTCTCACCCCATTCAACCGGGTCCCCGGAATCATGGCGTAACCCCTGGTAGCGTTCGGCAAACTCAGGGCCAAAGTCGCGCAGGAACGCGTCCATGGTAATGCAGTCGGTAAGGGCAATACCCAGCCGATCCGGGTATTCCTCTAGCCACGCGGCGAGGGCGGCGCGCTGGCTGTTGGCAAGGTCAGGGCTGATCTGCTGGTGCGCCTGGAACCATTCGTGCGCCTGGGTGCCCATCGGCGTTAAATCAAGGCGACGTGCCAGATCGTAGTTACTGGTGCCAACGAACCACGGCTCCTGTTGCAGACGTCTGACAATGGCTTCCTGAACCTCGCGAGAGAAGCGGCGGCGCGTGCCAAAGTCCATCAGACGGAAGCGGGACATATCCAGCCCTTCGGTCAGTCTGGAAAACTCAACGAGTTTATTCTCCAGAGCGGCGACCGCCTGCGTCACACCGGTTTCAGGGGAGCGATAGCGGTGGGCCAGCTCGCTGATCACGGCCAGAAGCGGCACTTCCCACATGATCACCTGCCGCCACGGGCCGGTCAGACGAATGTCCAGCTTGCCGTTATCATTGGTGACGGTGACCTGTTCCGGCTTATAGCGGAACTCACGCAGCCAGTTCAGATAGTCCGCTTTGAAGAAAGGCAGGCCTGAAAGCCACTGATATTCGTCATCGGTGAGCGCCAGATGCTGCATGGCCTCGACCTGTTCACGAATGGAATCTGCGTAGATACCCAGCAAGTCGTCACCCCGGCAGCGAAATTCCGCCGCAACATGGACATCATGATAGTGGTGAAACACGGCTTGCTGCATATGCAGCTTGTACGCGTCGGTATCCAGCAACGTATGCAGAACCGGAGAAGCGAATTGAGTCATAGGTGCGCTGTAGCATCCTCTCACGGGAGCGTTTAGTACAATAAACAACTCCGGAGTATACCCTGTTTAGTGATTTATTGAACCCCGATCACAACATAAGCACACTTTATGGTCGAGAGCATTTCGTGCCCCGTGTTATAAAAATGTAGCTAAAAAGGGCGTTGTGCCTGAAAAGATGAACATTCTGCATAGCGCGTTTTACACAACAGGAATATATTGAATCGTTACTCGACAAACGATGCATAAGGTTTTCTATGACACAACAGCCACAAGCTAAATACCGCCACGACTACCGTGCGCCGGAATACCTGATAAGCGATATCGATCTGACTTTCGACCTGGATGCCACAAAAACCGTCGTGACGGCGGTAAGCCAGGTGACGCGCCAGAGCGCGACAGCCGTGCCGCTGCGTCTGGATGGTGAAGACCTGACGCTGGTTTCCCTGCATATTAACGATGAAGCCTGGTCAGACTATAAAGAAGAAGGCAACCAGCTGGTCATCGACAACCTGCCGGAACGCTTTACCCTGCGCATCGTGAATGAAATTAGCCCTGCCGCCAATACCGCGCTGGAAGGGCTTTACCAGTCAGGCGTAGCCCTGTGTACCCAGTGTGAAGCCGAAGGTTTCCGCCACATTACCTGGTATCTTGATCGCCCGGACGTCCTGGCGCGCTTTACCACCAAAATTATTGCCGACAAAACGCTGTACCCGTACCTGCTCTCCAACGGCAACCGGATTGGCGAGGGGGAAATGGAGAATGGCCGTCACTGGGTACAGTGGCAGGATCCGTTCCCGAAACCCTGCTATCTGTTTGCGCTGGTGGCGGGAGATTTCGATGTTCTCCGCGACACCTTTAAAACGCGCTCTGGCCGTGAAGTCGCGCTGGAGCTGTTCGTGGATCGTGGCAACCTTGACCGCGCACCGTGGGCAATGACCTCTCTCATCAACTCCATGAAGTGGGATGAAACGCGCTTTGGTCTCGAATATGACCTCGACATCTATATGATTGTTGCTGTCGATTTCTTCAACATGGGCGCGATGGAGAATAAAGGTCTTAACATCTTTAACTCCAAATACGTGCTGGCGCGTACCGATACCGCCACGGATAAAGATTACCTCGATATCGAACGCGTTATCGGCCACGAATATTTTCATAACTGGACCGGGAACCGCGTCACCTGTCGCGACTGGTTCCAGCTGAGCCTGAAAGAGGGCTTAACCGTCTTCCGCGATCAGGAGTTCAGCTCCGATCTGGGATCGAGGGCGGTGAACCGCATCAACAACGTGCGCACTATGCGTGGTCTGCAATTTGCAGAAGATGCCAGCCCAATGGCCCACCCGATCCGCCCGGATAAAGTCATTGAGATGAATAACTTCTACACCCTGACGGTGTATGAAAAAGGCGCTGAAATTATCCGCATGATCCACACCCTGCTGGGCGAAGAGAATTTCCAGAAAGGGATGCAGCTTTACTTCGAGCGTCACGACGGCAGTGCGGCCACCTGCGACGATTTCGTCCAGGCGATGGAGGACGCCTCTAACGTGGATCTGTCTCATTTCCGCCGCTGGTACAGCCAGGCCGGTACGCCGATCGTGACGGTCAAAGACGACTACAACCCGGAAACCGAGCAGTACACGCTGACCATCAGCCAGCGCACGCCGCCAACGGCCGAGCAGGAAGAGAAACATCCGCTGCACATTCCGTTCAGCGTTGAGCTGTACGACAACGAAGGCAACGTGATCCCGTTACAGAAGGGCGGTCACCCGGTGCATAACGTGCTGAACGTGACCCAGGCAGAGCAGACCTTTATCTTCGATAACGTCTATTTCCAGCCCGTTCCCGCCCTGCTGTGCGAATTCTCCGCGCCGGTGAAACTCGAATACAAGTGGAGCGATCAGCAGCTGACGTTCCTGATGCGTCACGCGCGCAACGATTTCTCGCGCTGGGATGCGGCACAAAGTCTGCTGGCGACCTACATCAAGCTGAACGTCAACCGTTACCAGCAGGGCCAGCCGTTGACGCTGCCGGTTCATGTGGCAGACGCGTTCCGTGCCATCCTGCTGGATGAGAACATTGACCCGGCGCTGGCGGCTGAAATTTTAACGCTGCCGTCTGCGACTGAAATCGCCGAGCTGTTTGACATCATTGATCCGATTGCCATCGTCGCCGTGCGTGAAGCGCTGACCCGCACGCTGGCGACCGAACTGGCAGATGAGTTCCTCGCCATTTACAACGCCAACAAGCTGGACGCGTATCGGGTGGAACATGCGGATATCGGTAAACGTTCCCTGCGCAATACCTGCCTGCGCTATCTGGCGTTTGGTGAGGCAGAGCTGGCGAACACGCTGGTCAGCAAGCAGTACCACGAAGCCGATAACATGACGGATGCCCTGGCCGCGCTGGCTGCAAGCGTTGCCGCCGAGCTGCCGTGCCGCGATGCGCTGATGCAGGAGTACGACGACAAGTGGTATCAGGATGGTCTGGTGATGGACAAGTGGTTCATCCTTCAGGCCACCAGTCCGGCAGCCGATGTACTCAGCAAAGTACGTAGCCTGCTGAAGCACCGTTCGTTCACCATGAGCAACCCGAACCGCGTCCGCTCTCTGATTGGTGCCTTCGCCAGCAGCAACCCGGCCGCGTTCCATGCCGAAGACGGCAGCGGTTATCAGTTCATGGTTGAAATGCTGACCGAGCTGAACAGCCGTAACCCGCAGGTGGCGTCTCGTCTGATTGAGCCGCTGATCCGCCTGAAACGTTATGATGCGCAGCGTCAGGCGAAAATGCGCGCCGCGCTTGAGCAGCTGAAAGGGCTGGAAAATCTGTCTGGCGATCTGTACGAGAAGATTGCTAAGGCCTTAGCGTAATAAAAAATTGCCCGGTGGGCAGGTAAAAGCAAAACGGCAACCTCGGTTGCCGTTTTTAGTTTTTTCTCCCTCTCCCTGTGGGAGAGGGCCGGGGTGCGGGCATCAGGCATTAGCTTTAATCAACACCCGTTCACTTACCCCACGCTTCATCACCCGATCCAGCACTTCGGCTTCCAGCTCCCCCAGTCGGGCCGATCCCACGCGGCGAGGACGCGGAATATCTACCGTCAGATCCAGACCAATTTTACCTTCTTCTATTAACAGCACCCTGTCTGCCATTGCCACGGCTTCACTGACATCATGCGTCACCAGCAGCACCGTAAAGCCGTGCGTCTGCCATAGGGTTTCAATCAGATCCTGCATTTCGATCCGCGTCAGGGCATCAAGCGCGCCGAGCGGTTCATCAAGCAGCAGCAGGCCGGGACGATGAATCAGCGCGCGTGCCAGCGCTACGCGCTGCTTTTGTCCACCCGACAGGGCCGCAGGCCACTCTCCCGCGCGATTCTCCAGCCCTACCGCAGCGAGTGCCTGCCGGGCGTCCTCCCGCCAGCTGCCCTTCAGGCCCAGCCCGACGTTATCCATCACCGTTTTCCACGGCAGCAGACGCGCATCCTGAAACATCATGCGCGTATCATCCTGAATCGTGGCCAGCGGCGTAGTGCCTGCCAGAATGTCACCGCTGTTTGGCGCTTCCAGCCCGGCTAAAAGACGCAGCAGGGTACTCTTGCCGCCACCGCTGCGGCCGACAACGGCAACAAACTGTCCGGCAGGAATGTGCAGATCCAGTGCATTCAGAATGGTGTTGTCGCCGTAGCGTTTGGTCACGCCGTTCAGCAGTAACGGTGTTCCCTGGTTCAGTCGTGCAGTATTCATGCTTTCGCCTCCTGAGCGGTGTAGGCCGGGTTCCAGCGCAGCCAGCTACGTTCCAGCCACTGGGCGCTGACGTCCGCAAGTTTGCCGAGCAGGGCATAAAGGATAATGGCAACCACCACCACGTCCGTTTGCAGGAACTCGCGGGCGTTCATGGCCAGATAACCAATGCCGGAGTTAGCCGAAATGGTTTCCGCCACGATCAGGGTTAGCCACATCAGGCCGAGCGCAAAACGCACCCCAACCATAATGGAGGGCAGGGCGCCCGGCAGGATCACATGGGTAAACAGGGCAAAACCTGACAGGCCATAGCTGCGGGCCATCTCAACCAGACCGCGATCGATATTGCGGATCCCATGCCAGGTATTGATATAAATCGGGAATAACGTTCCCAGCGCCACGAGGAAAATTTTGGCGCTCTCATCAATGCCAAACCACAAAATAACCAGCGGGATAAGCGCCAGATGCGGCACGTTACGCAGCATCTGAACGGAGGTATCCAGCAGCCGCTCACCCCAGCGGGACAGGCCGCTGATCAGCCCCAGCGTCAGGCCGATGCTTCCGCCAATCGAAAAGCCGATTACCGCGCGCCAGGAGCTGATGGCAAGATGTTGCCACAGCTCACCGCTGGCGCTGAGCGACCAGAACGCTTCCACAACGCCCTCCGGAGAGGGCAAAATGCGGCTCGACAGCCAGCCAGTTGAAGACGCCAGTTGCCAGACGAGGACAATGCCGACGGGCAGAAACCACGGCGCGGCGCGCAGTAGCCATTTTTGTGCGGTTGCAGACATGGTGGCTCCTTAGCTTTGCGCGACTTTTCTCGGGATAAACGGGTTCGCCACGGCTTCGCCCTGTAACTGAAGCTGGCGTGGCTGCGGAATTTCCGGGATAGCGACATCCAGGTGCGGAAACAGCAGTTCACCCACCTTGTACGCCTCCTCCAGATGCGGGTAGCCAGACAGGATAAAGCTGTCGATCCCCAGCGCCGCGTATTCATTAATGCGTGCCGCTACGGTTGGACCGTCGCCGACCAGCGCCGTGCCGGCGCCGCCGCGCACCAGACCCACCCCGGCCCACAGGTTCGGGCTGATCTCAAGATTTTCACGCTTGCCGTTGTGCAGGGAGGCCATCCGGTGCTGGCCCACGGAGTCGGTTTTGGCAAACGCCGCCTGTGCTTTGGCGATAGTGTCGTCGTCCAGATGAGCGATCAGACGGTCGGCGGCTTGCCAGGCCTCGTCGTTGGTTTCGCGGACGATCACGTGCAGGCGAATACCAAAGCGTACCGTACGGCCATGTTCTGCGGCTTTAGCGCGTACCTGAGCAATTTTCTCTTTCACCAGCTCCGGTGGTTCGCCCCAGGTCAGATAGAGATCGACCTGCTCGGCCGCCAGCTCCTGCGCCACGTCCGACGATCCGCCAAAATAGAGGGGAGGGCGCGGCTGCTGTACCGGCGGGAAGTAGAGCTGCGCATCGCGAACGTGGATATGTTTCCCTTCGAAGGTGACGGTTTCCCCTTCCAGCAGACGTCGCCAGACGCGGGTGAACTCTGCGGAGGCTTCATAGCGTTCGGTATGATCGAGGAAAACGCCATCCCCCGCCAGCTCCTGCGGATCGCTGCCCGTCACAAGGTTGAACAGCGCACGGCCGTTGGAAAGCCTGTCCAGCGTTGCCGCCTGACGCGCCGCGACGGTGGGCGACACCACGCTCGGGCGCAAGGCTACCAGGAATTTCAGGCGCTGGGTGACGGGGATCATTGACGCGGCAACCAGCCACGCATCCTCACATGAACGGCCCGTCGGGATCAGCACCCCGGTAAAACCGATGCGGTCTGCCGCCTGGGCGATCTGCTGTAGGTAGCCGTGATCGACCGGGCGGGCGCCTTCTTCTGTGCCAAGATAGTGTCCATCACCGTGGGTGGGTAAAAACCAGAAAAGATTCAGACTCATGATTTTTTTCCTTCAATGCCAGCGGGTTGCCAGATGCGTTCGCGAATATTCACCTGCTTTGGAACCAGGCGGTTTTGATAAAAGAGGTCTGCCGTTTGCTGCTGGAGAGCGGCAACGTGGGCGTCAACCGGCGCTATGGTGGTGGGAGGACGGTGGTCAAGATAGGTGGCGATCACCGGTTCAGGCAGGCCCATGGTTTTTGCCAGCAGCGTGATGCTCTGCTGACGCTGGCTTTGGGTCAGCGCATCGGCCTGAGAGAAGGTATCCAGCACCTGCTGAATAAAGGCGCCATTTTTCTCAGCGTAAGGACGTGCCGCCAGGTAGAACGAACCGGTCTGCTTCAGGGTGGTGCCGTCTTTCAGCACCCGCACACCGCCCTGCAACAGTGCGGCGGAGTAGTACGGATCCCAGATAGCCCAGGCATCAACATTTTTTTGCTGAAACGCCGCGCGCGCATCGGCAGGCGTCAGGTAAACGGGCTGGATATCGGTGAATTTTAGGCCGGCCTCCTGCAACGCGCGCAGCAGCAGGTTGTGCGAGCTTGAACCTTTCTGGAAAGCAACCTTATGGCCTTTGAGGTCGGCGACGCTTTTGATCTCGCTGTTTTCGGGCACCAAAATAACCTCTGCCTTCGGCTTGGCGGGCTCAACGCCAACGTAAACCAGATCCGCCCCGGCAGCCTGCGCAAAGATCGGCGGGATATCGCCGGTGCTGCCTAAATCAATACTCCCGACGTTCAGCGCCTCCAGCATCTGTGGTCCGGCAGGGAACTCGACCCATGAGAATTTGGTCTCCGGGAAACGCTTCTCCAGCAACGCATGGCTTTTCGCCAGCACCATGCTGACGCTGCCTTTCTGATAACCGATACGCAGGCTCTCCGGCGCTTTCACCGTCGCCTGAGCCAGCGACGCCACTGCCAGCAGACCTGCCAGCCCGATACGGGTAACTGTTTTAAACATGCGCCACTCCTTGTGATTGATGAAATGCCGCCGCGTGGCGATCCCGACGGTTCAGGGCGTGCCAGAAGGTTTCAAGCGCGCTGTCGAGGCGGGTTTGCAGATTCGGCGTGAAATGCGGTTTATGCTGGTAGTCGATTACCTGTGAGTCGTCAGCGAAGACGCCATGCAGGATCTCCTGTGCTTTCAGCGCGTTCAGAACCGGCTTGAGGGCATAATCCACCGCCAGTAAATGGGCTACCGTACCGCCTGTGGCCAGCGGCAGGACGACCTTACCGTCCAGCGCACGTTCGGGCAGCAGATCGAGGAGCGTTTTCAGTGCGCCGGAAAAAGAAGCTTTATAAATCGGTGTCGCGACGACCAGCCCGTCAGCACTCTTAAGTTGTTCGATCAGGGTTTTCAGCGCCGGGCTGTCGAAACGGGCGTAGAGCAGATCTTCAGGCGCGAAATTGTGCAAATTCCAGTGACACACTTCGACATCCAGAGCATTAAGCTTTTCGCGAGCGTATTCCAGCAGTGCGCTGGAGCGAGAGGGGAAGCGGGGGCTTCCGGCCAGGGTAATGACGCGCATGGTTGCTCCTTATAACTAATTGTTTGCTTTTATCTAACATTCATAACAATTTTCAGGAGTGTGACATTGCGTGGTTATTCCACTAAATGATTTATCCTCAGGATGAATGCAGAAAAATGCATAAGAAGCGAACCGATAAGTAAACGATTGCGTTTTACGTGGCTTTTTTGCCACAGGTCAATTCCCTTTCCGGGCGGGATCGCACATAATCCCCTCCCGGTTTGCACACCGGGAATCCAGGAGAGTTCATGTACTACCCCTTCGTTCGTAAAGCCCTTTTCCAGCTCGATCCTGAGCGCGCTCATGAATTTACATTTCAGCAGTTACGCCGTATTACAGGAACGCCTCTGGCCGCGCTGGTGCGTCAAAACGTGCCGGAAAAACCAGTTCAGTGCATGGGCCTGACTTTCAAAAATCCACTGGGCCTGGCGGCCGGTCTGGACAAAAATGGCGAATGCATTGATGCACTCGGTGCGATGGGCTTTGGCTCGATCGAAATCGGGACGGTAACGCCGCGTCCGCAGCCGGGAAATGACAAGCCACGTCTGTTTCGCCTGGTTGAAGCCGAAGGGCTGATCAACCGCATGGGCTTTAATAACCTTGGCGTCGATCATCTGGTTGAGAACGTTAAGAAAGCCCATTTTGATGGCGTGCTGGGTATAAATATTGGCAAAAATAAAGACACGCCGGTCGAGCAGGGTAAAGATGACTATCTGATTTGTATGGAAAAAGTCTATGCCTATGCCGGTTATATTGCGGTGAATATTTCCTCGCCTAACACCCCAGGGCTGCGTTCATTACAATATGGCGAAGCGCTCGACGATCTTCTTAGCGCCATTAAAAATAAACAAACGGCGCTACAGGCGATCCACCATAAATATGTTCCGGTCGCGGTTAAGATCGCCCCGGATCTTTCGGCAGAAGAATTGATCCAGGTTGCCGACAGTTTAGTTCGCCATAATATTGATGGTGTGATTGCGACCAATACGACACTCGATCGCTCTCTCGTTCAGGGAATGAAAAACTGTGACGAAGCGGGTGGATTAAGTGGCCGTCCGGTACAATTAAAAAGCACCGAAATTATTCGCGCACTCTCCGCGGAATTAAAAGGCCAGCTGCCGATTATTGGCGTGGGTGGCATTGACTCCGTCATCGCTGCACGTGAGAAGATGGCGGCAGGCGCATCGCTGGTGCAAATTTATTCCGGCTTTATTTTTAAAGGGCCGCCGCTGATTAAAGAAATCGTCACGCATATCTAATCTTTTCTCTTAATCAGACAACCAGGGCTTTATTTCCAGCCCTGGTTGTTTTATATTCCGTCATTGTTGCTTATTTAGACATTATAGTCTTTTATTACTAGTGTTATAAGCGAAGCGGCAAACAGGACATTTTTAGTACAGGACGTTTAGGGGACGGGAGAGAAACATGCGAATTAAACCTGACGATAACTGGCGCTGGTATTTTTGTGAAGAGCATGACCGTATGATGCTCGACTTAGCCAACGGCATGTTGTTTCGCTCTCGTTTTGCGCGCCGAATGTTAACGCCAGACGCGTTTGCTCCCTCAGGCTTTTGCGTTGACGATGCCGCGCTCTATTTCTCTTTTGAAGAAAAATGCCGCGATCTCGATCTCTCCAAAGAACAGCGCGCCGAACTGGTATTAAACGCGCTGGTGGCGATCCGTTTCCTGAAACCGCAAATGCCGAAAAGCTGGCATTTCCTTGCGCACGGCATGAGCTGGACCCCGGCTATCGGCGATGCGGCGAGCGTCAATCTGAGCGATACCGAAGAGGAGGTGAATTTGCTGGTGGTTGAACCCGGTGAAAACGCTGCGCTCTGTTTGCTGGCCCAACCCGGCGTGAACATTGCCGGGCGAGTTATGCAGTTAGGTGATGCCATCAAAGTGATGAACGACAGGCTGAAGCCACAGCTGCGCGTTGATTCCTTCAGCCTCGAACAGGCGGTTTAAGCTTCCAGCTGTACGGATGTTTTCGGGACACAGCTACAGCACAGGATCGTGCCGTCACCGCCAATCGCAGATTTCTTCAGGGCACTCACTTCACCATCGACCAGTTTAATGCGACAGCATCCGCAAATCCCCGCGCGACAGGAATACGGTACGCGGATACCCGCCTGTTCCAGTTGTTCCAGTAGCACCTGCTGATTGTTACCACGGATAACTTTGCCTTCCCAGTGAATATCCACCGCGGAAGCGACGTTGGTTACCACGTCAACCATCTCTTCTTCCTGACCTGCGCCATACACCCTGGCAGGCCCTCGGGTAAGGATCTCGATCTCGTCGCCCACGCGGATCACGCCGCTGGAGCGGGGGATCAGGTTCTGGCCGAAGTCGACATCACCTTTATCCTGCGCGGTGCGAAATGACTGCAAGGTTTTTAGCGGTTCACCGGAAGGATGCTTCTGGCCTTTCTCCGGGCTAATGGTGGTGAGAATACAGCGGCTGCACGGTTTCACCACGTCAAAAATAACGCTGCCGATGCGGATGACTTTCCAGGTATCTTCATCCCAGGCCTCCGCTCCGGTCACCACCAGATTCGGGCGAAACTGCTCCATCTGCACGCTGGCTTTGCAACGTTTTTGTAAATCTCGCAGCGAGGCCTCGCTGGTCAGCAGAAAGGGAAAACCATCCGCGAAGGAGAGGGGAACCGCATCGTGGCGCTTCACGCGACGGGTCAGCGCAGGCCCAACCCAGCGCAGCTGAACGTCACGGGAGAAAAAGCCGCTGAGCCACTGGTTAATGTTATCCGGCGCGATACGCGCGGTAAAATGATTGCCCCACACTTCCGTTGGCGCATCAAGCGGCGCAAAATCAGCAAAGCGGATCACGACGCTTGAACCGTCTGGCGCGGTCAAATGCAGCCCGTCATGAAGCGGGGAAGGCGTAAAGCGAACCATCTGCGGGAACTGACGTGCGGTGATAAACGTACCGTCAGGCTCGGTGACCATAAAAATACGATCGAAGGCGAATCCGCTCATATCGGCCAGCGCGTGAGTCACGCCGATACCGCGCATCGATTTCACCGGATGAATAAAAAGCCTGGATAACGTCGCCACTACACACTCCCGCTAAAGAAAATAAGCCTTCAACTTTATGACATACACGCCATATTAGCTATAATGCGCGACAATTTTCTATGAGTAAAAGTGACGATATGAATTCTCTGTTTGCCAGTACGGCCCGTGGGCTGGAAGAGCTGTTAAAAACTGAACTGGAAGCCCTGGGCGCGAAAGAGTGCCGGGTGGTTCAGGGTGGTGTCCATTTTGAGGGCGACACGCGGCTTATTTACCAGAGCCTGATGTGGAGCCGTCTGGCGTCGCGCATCATGCTGCCGATGAAAGAGTGCAAGGTCTACAGCGATCTTGATCTCTACACCGGCGTACAGATGATCGACTGGACAGAGATCTTCACCCCGGACGCCACCTTTGCGGTGCATTTCAACGGCGTCAACGATGAGATCCGCAACAGCCAGTACGGTGCCCTGCGCGTTAAGGATGCCATTGTGGACTGCTTCACGCGTCGTAATAAAGAACGTCCGAACGTTGACCGTGAAAACCCGGATCTGCGTATCAACGTCTGGCTGAACGGCGATACGGCCAGTATTTCCCTTGATCTGAGCGGCGCAGGCCTGCATCTGCGCGGTTATCGCGATCGCACCGGGATGGCGCCGATCAAAGAAACGCTGGCTGCCGCTATCGTGATGCGCTCCGGATGGCAGCCAGGTACGCCGCTGCTCGATCCGATGTGCGGTTCCGGTACGCTGCTGATTGAAGCCGCGATGCTGGCCACCGACCGTGCGCCAGGGCTGCACCGCGGCCACTGGGGCTTCAAAGGCTGGGCACAGCACGATGAGGCCATCTGGAAAGAGGTCAAAGACGATGCGCAGACCCGCGCCCGTAAAGGGCTGGCGGAATACACCTCTCACTTTTACGGTTCGGACAGCGATGCACGGGTGATTGAACGTGCGCGCAGCAACGCCCGTCGTGCCGGTATCGGCGAGCTGGTCACCTTCGAGGTGAAAGACGTGGCGAACCTGACCAACCCGTTGCCAAAAGGCCCGTACGGTACGGTGATCAGCAACCCGCCGTATGGTGAGCGTCTGGACAGCGAGCCGGCGCTGATTGCACTGCACAGCCTGCTGGGCCGCAACATGAAAGCGCATTTCGGCGGCTGGAACCTCTCCCTGTTTAGCGCCTCGCCGGAGCTGCTGAGCTGCCTGCAATTGCGTGCCGATCGCCAGTTCAAGGCGAAAAACGGCCCGCTGGACTGCGTGCAGAAAAACTACCATCTGGCAGAGATAGCGGCGGATAGCAAACCGTCAGGCGTGGCGGAAGATTACGCCAACCGCCTGCGCAAAAACCTGAAGAAATTTGAGAAGTGGGCAAAGCAGGAAGGCATCGAATGTTATCGCCTGTACGACGCTGACCTGCCGGAATACAACGTGGCGGTTGACCGCTATGCGGACTGGGTAGTGGTTCAGGAATACGCCCCGCCGAAAACTATCGATGCGCAAAAAGCGCGTCAGCGTATGCTGGATGTGATTGCGGCCACCATCGCCGTACTCGGCATTTCGCCAAACAAGCTGGTGCTGAAAACCCGTGAGCGTCAGAAAGGCAAAAACCAGTATCAGAAGATGGGCGAGAAGGGTGACTTCATCGAAGTGGGCGAATATAACGCGCGCCTGTGGGTTAACCTGACCGACTACCTTGATACCGGTCTGTTCCTCGACCACCGTATCGCCCGCCGCATGCTGGGCCAGATGAGCAAGGGCAAAGACTTCCTGAACCTGTTCTCCTATACCGGCAGCGCCAGCGTTCATGCGGGGCTTGGCGGCGCGCGTAGCACCACCACGGTAGATATGTCACGAACTTATCTGGAGTGGGCAGAGCGCAACCTGCGTCTTAACGGCTTAACCGGTCGTCAGCATCGCCTGTTACAGGCCGACGTGCTGGGCTGGCTGCGCGATACCGACGAGCAGTTTGACCTGATCTTTATCGATCCGCCGACCTTCTCTAACTCCAAGCGTATGGAGGATAGCTTTGACGTTCAACGCGATCACCTGCGCCTGATGACCGACCTGAAACGCCTGCTGCGTAAAGGCGGCACCATTATGTTCTCGAACAACAAGCGCGGATTCCGCATGGATCACGACGGCCTGGCCGAACTGGGACTGAAAGCACAAGAAATCAGCCAAAAAACGCTGTCTCAGGACTTTGCCCGTAACCGTCAAATCCACAACTGCTGGCTGATCTCCGCGGTCTGAAAGGAAAAATAAATGTCTTTAATTAGTATGCACGGCGCGTGGCTCTCTTTCAGCGACTCACCGCTTCTCGATAATGCAGAGCTGCATATCGAAGATAACGAGCGCGTCTGTCTGGTGGGCCGTAACGGCGCAGGTAAATCGACGCTGATGAAAATCCTCAACCGTGAGCAGGGGCTGGATGACGGCCGTATTGTTTACGAGCAGGATCTGATCGTCTCTCGTCTGCAACAGGATCCGCCGCGTAACGTCACCGGCAGCGTTTACGATTTTGTGGCCGAAGGGATTTCAGAGCAGGCGGAATACCTCAAGCGTTACCACGAGATTTCGCATCTGGTCATGACGGACCCGAGCGACAAGAATCTCAACGAGCTGGCAAAAGTGCAGGAGATGCTCGATCACCACGGTCTGTGGCAGCTGGAAAACCGCATTAATGAAGTGCTGGCCCAGCTTGGCCTGGAAGCGGATATGGAGCTGTCGGCGCTCTCCGGCGGCTGGCTGCGTAAAGCGGCGCTGGGCCGTGCCCTGGTGAGCGGGCCTAAGGTGCTGCTGCTGGACGAACCGACGAACCACCTGGATATCGAAGCGATTGACTGGCTGGAAGGGTTCCTGAAAACCTTTAACGGCACCATTATCTTCATCTCCCACGACCGTTCGTTCATCCGCAATATGGCCACGCGCATTGTCGACCTCGACCGCGGCAAGCTGGTGACTTACCCGGGCGATTACGATACCTATCTACTGGAGAAAGAAGAGAACCTGCGCGTCGAAGAGCTGCAAAACGCCGAGTTCGACCGCAAGCTGGCACAGGAAGAGGTCTGGATCCGTCAGGGCATCAAAGCCCGTCGTACCCGTAACGAAGGCCGCGTTCGCGCCCTCAAGGCGATGCGCCGCGAACGTAGCGAACGCCGTGAAGTCATGGGGAGCGCCAAAATGCAGGTTGAAGAGGCGTCCCGCTCGGGCAAGATTGTCTTCGAAATGGAGAACGTGAATTATTCGGTTGACGGCAAAGTGCTGGTAAACGATTTCTCCGCTCAGGTTCAGCGCGGCGACAAAATTGCGCTGATCGGCCCGAACGGGTGCGGTAAAACCACGCTGCTGAAACTGATGCTCGGTCAGCTCCAGGCCGACAGCGGTCGTATCCACTGCGGTACCAAACTGGAAGTGGCGTACTTCGACCAGCACCGCGCAGAGCTGGATCCAGACCGTACGGTGATGGATAACCTCGCTGAGGGCAAACAGGAGGTCATGGTTAACGGCAAGCCGCGTCACGTGCTGGGCTACCTTCAGGACTTCCTGTTCCACCCGAAACGCGCCATGACGCCGGTGCGCGCGCTGTCCGGCGGTGAGCGTAACCGTCTTTTGCTGGCGCGTTTGTTCCTGAAACCCAGTAACTTATTGATTCTCGATGAACCGACTAACGATCTGGATGTCGAAACGCTGGAACTGCTGGAAGAGTTGATTGATGGTTATCAGGGAACCGTGATGCTGGTCAGCCACGATCGTCAGTTTGTCGATAACACCGTGACCGAGTGCTGGATCTTCGAAGGCGAAGGACGCATCGGGCAATATGTAGGCGGCTATCATGACGCGCGTGGACAGCAATCACAGTCGCTGGCGCAAAAACAGGCGAAGACCAAAAATGTCGCTGAACCTGTTGTTGCAAAAGCAGAAACTGTCAAAAAGTCTCCTGCTAAAATGAGTTATAACTTGCAGCGCGAGCTGGAGGGGCTGCCGCAGCGTCTGGAAGAGCTGGAAGCTGCACTGGAAGCACTGCAAATCCAGGTCGCTGATGCGTCATTCTTTACGCAGCCTCACGACTATACTCAGAAAGTATTGGCTGAACTCTCCCAGGCTGAACAGGCGCTGGAAGAGGCATTTGAGCGCTGGGAGTACCTTGAGTCTCTGAAAAACGGCGCATAAACAGGGATAATCTATGTGTGACCAGCACCATGCCGATCGGCATATATTATGCTCGCAATGCGATATGCTCGTGGCGTTGCCAGAGCTTGGTCACGGACATAAGGCTGCCTGCCCGCGCTGCGGCGCTACGCTGACGACCGAGTGGGACGCGCCAAGGCAGCGTCCTACGGCTTATGCGCTGGCAGCCTTATTCATGTTACTGCTCTCCAATCTCTTCCCTTTCATCTATATGAAAGTAGGTGGGATGACCAGCCAGGTAGATTTACTGGAAATTCCTGGCGTGATGTTCTCGGAAGATTACGCCAGCCTTGGCACCTTCTTTCTTCTGTTCGTGCAGATCGTCCCGGCTTTTTGCCTGGTCGTCATTCTGCTGCTGGTCAACCGCGTCAGGATGCCCACTGTCCTTAAAATCAAACTCGCGCGGATCCTTTTCCAGCTGAAAAGCTGGGGGATGGCGGAAATTTTTCTCGCGGGTATCCTGGTCAGCTTCGTGAAGCTGATGGCCTACGGCGATGTGGGGATTGGCAGCAGCTTTATTCCGTGGTGTCTGTATTGCGTGCTGCAACTGCGCGCGTTCCAGTGCGTGGACCGACGCTGGGCCTGGGACGATATTGCCCCGGCGCCGACGCTCTCGCAGACGGTAAAGGTGGGCGTACCGGGTATCCGTCAGGGGCTTCGCTCCTGCTCGTGCTGCACCGCCGTGCTGCCCGCGGATGTCGAGGTGTGTCCGCGCTGTGAAACAAAAGGTCACGTCCGGCGCAAAAATAGCCTGCAATGGACCATGGCGCTGCTGGTGACCTCTGTCATGCTCTATCTGCCCGCCAATATCTTGCCGATCATGATCACCGATTTGCTCGGCGACAGAATGCCCTCGACCATACTGGCCGGGGTGATTTTGCTGTGGAGCGAGGGATCTTACCCTGTAGCAGGCGTCATATTCCTCGCCAGTATTATGGTTCCGACCTTAAAGATGATTGCCATTGCCTGGCTTTGCTGGGATGCAAAAGGGCACGGTAAGCGAGACAGCGAGCGCATGCATCTGATTTATGAGGTCGTGGAATTTGTTGGCCGCTGGTCGATGATTGACGTGTTCGTGATTGCGGTTCTCTCAGCGCTGGTGCGTATGGGGGGGCTGATGAGTATTTATCCCGCTATGGGAGCGCTGATGTTTGCGTTGGTCGTCATTATGACCATGTTTGCGGCCATGACCTTCGACCCTCGTTTATCGTGGGATCGTGAGCCCGATTCAAGCCATGAGGAAGAGTAAGAGCATGGAAAATAAGAGTGGAGAGGCTAAAGTGCAGAAGGTCAGAAACTGGTCGCCGGTGTGGATTTTCCCCATCGTGACCGCGCTGATCGGTGCATGGATCCTGTTTTATCATTACAGCCATCAGGGACCGGAAGTCACGCTAATTACCACCAATGCAGAGGGGATTGAGGGCGGAAAAACCACCATCAAGAGCCGCAGCGTGGATGTGGGTGTCGTGGAAAGCGCGACCCTGACGGATGATTTAACCCATGTTGAAATCAAGGCCCGCCTGAATGCTGGCATGGAAAAACTGCTCCATGAAGATTCTGTTTTTTGGGTAGTGAAACCGCAGGTTGGTAGAGAAGGGATCAGCGGCTTAGGGACGCTATTGTCCGGGGCTTATATTGAACTCCAGCCCGGCAACAAAGGCGCCCAGCCAGCAAACTATCAGCTGCTGGATTCACCGCCGCTTGCGCCACCGGATGCAAAAGGGATCCGCGTTATTCTGGACAGTAAAAAAGCGGGCCAGCTCTCGCCGGGCGATCCGGTGCTGTTCCGTGGGTATCGCGTCGGTTCGGTTGAAACAAGCACCTTCGATCCGCAAAAACGGACCATCAGCTATCAGCTATTTATCAACGCGCCTAATGACCGCCTGGTGACCAGCAACGTTCGCTTCTGGAAAGACAGCGGGATCGCGGTAGATCTCACCTCTGCGGGGATGCGCGTTGAGATGGGTTCACTCACCACGCTGTTTGGTGGGGGCGTCAGTTTTGACGTGCCGGAAGGTATAGATCTGGGACAACCGGTGGCGGAGAAAACCGCCTTCAGACTGTTTGACGATCAAAAAAGCATTCAGGATGCGCTCTATACCGATCACATCGACTACCTGATGTTCTTTAAGGACTCTGTACGCGGCTTGCAGCCAGGGGCGCCAGTTGAGTTCCGCGGTATTCGTCTGGGGACAGTGGGACAAGTGCCTTACTTTGTTCCGGGACTCAAGCAGATGCTTGATGATGATTATCGTATTCCGGTGCTGATCCGCATTGAGCCTGAGCGTTTGATTAACCAGATAGGCGAGGACCAGGATATTGGGGAGCATATCAGCGACCTGCTGAATCGCGGGCTGCGCGGCTCGCTGAAAACCGGCAACCTGGTCACAGGGGCGTTGTATGTCGATATGGACTTCTATCCAAAAGCGCCACCTATGACGGGAGTCCGTGAATTTGGCGGCTACAAAATCATTCCTACGGTCAGCAGTGGCCTGGCGCAGATCCAACAGCGCCTGATGGAAACGCTGGATAAGATCAACAATCTGCCGCTGAATCCAATGCTTGAAGCTGCGACGGGATCACTGCATCAGAGCCAGGCAACGATGCTACGTCTGCAAACCACGCTGGATAATATCAACAAGATCACCGCTAACCAGTCCATGCAGCAGCTGCCGCAGGATATGCAGAAAACGTTGCGCGAACTGAATCGTAGTATGCAGGGCTTCCAGCCGGGCTCAGCGGCCTACAACAAGATGGTGGCGGATATGCAACGTCTTGATCAGGTTTTACGCGAGCTACAGCCCGTTCTGAAAACGCTCAATGAAAAGAGCAACGCACTGGTGTTTGAAGCGAAAGACAAAAAGGATCCTGAGCCTAAGAGGGCGAAACAATGAAAAAATGGCTAATCATCGCAGGCGCACTGGTATTAACGGCCTGTAGCTCTGGAAGCGATAACAAAAGCTACTACCAGCTGCCGTTAAGCGCCCAGTCCGGTGCGCAGAGCAGCACCTCGCAGGGCAGCCGTCTGCTGTGGGTTGAACAGGTTGCCGTGCCAGATTACCTGGCGGGCAACGGGGTGGTCTACCAGACCAGCGATGTGCAGTACGTAATCGCCAACAATAACCTGTGGGCCAGCCCGCTGGATCAGCAGCTACGCAATACGCTGGTGGCGAATCTGAGCAGCCAGCTCCCCGGTTGGGTCGTTGCCTCGCAGCCTCTGGGAAGCGATCAGGACACTCTGAATGTTAACGTGACGGGATTCCATGGCCGCTATGATGGTGCCGTTGTTATCAGCGGGGAGTGGCTGCTGAATCACCAGGGTCAGCTGATTAAGCGTCCTTTCCATCTTGAACTCAAGCAGCAGAAAGATGGCTATGACGAAATGGTGAAAGTACTTGCGCAGGGATGGGCACAGGAGTCGGCTGCTATCGCAAGAGAGATTTCCCGCCTGCCATAAGTAAAATTCATCGACGAAAGCCGCACTCAGCTTCTTGCTGATTGCGGCTTTTTTTTCGTTTTGCGTTCAGGTTGTTACTTGTCCCGCGTCACATTTTTTGTACAAACGATCTTCCATGTAGCTCACAAATATGACACCCGTATGAATTTTGAACGTTGACGCTGACGTCGATTCGGGGTATTCGTTAACTGTGCTTGCACATATTGCAACCACTGTTTTCTTTCCACCAGACAAAAGAATGAGGGAAACGAGGCATGAAGAGACAGAAACGAGATCGCCTGGAAAGGGCTCATCAACGTGGTTATCAGGCTGGCATCGCCGGACGTTCAAAAGAAATGTGTCCCTATCAGGCCCTGAATCAAAGGTCCCAATGGCTAGGGGGCTGGCGAGAAGCCATCGGAGACAGGGCAGTACTTGCTTGATACCGTCTCTTTAAAAAGAAACCTCCGCAATGCGGAGGTTTCGCCTTTCTGGATGGGGCTAAAAGCCGTTATCAGAAAGCGGAGGTATCCTGGAACAGACCCACTTTCAGGTCGTTCGCGGTATAGATCAGGCGACCATCTACCAGCACTTCACCGTCCGCCAGGCCCATAATCAGGCGGCGGTTAACGATGCGTTTGAAATGGATACGGTAGGTGACTTTCTTCGCGGTAGGCAGAACCTGACCGGTGAATTTCACTTCGCCTACGCCCAACGCACGGCCTTTGCCTTCACCGCCAAGCCAGCCCAGATAGAAGCCAACCAGCTGCCACATGGCATCGAGGCCCAGGCAGCCAGGCATTACCGGATCGCCAATAAAGTGGCAACCGAAGAACCACAGGTCCGGGTTGATATCGAGTTCTGCTTCTACGTAACCCTTATCAAAGTTGCCGCCGGTTTCGGTCATTTTCACGACACGGTCCATCATCAGCATATTTGGGGCTGGTAACTGCGGGCCTTTCGCGCCAAACAGTTCACCGCGACCAGAGGCAAGAAGGTCTTCTTTAGTATAGGATTCGCGTTTATCTACCATGTTCTCAGTAAGCCTTATTTTAGTGAAGGACGCAGGATAGCTAACACGTGTACGCTGAACAAGTCCGATCAGTTCGCACTAAACCAACTTAACCAGCGTAACGGCCACGGATAACGATGACGAGCATCCTGCTGTGTCGCCTGAGCTATACGTTCCTGAATGGTCTGCATAAGGGTTGTCTGGCCTTCGCCGTCCCAGACCAGGTTTGTCAGTAAGGGTAGTGCATCCTCAACCCCTTCGATGGCCCAGACGGTGAATTGTTCCTGCTCTACCGCATCCAGAATCGCCTGGCTCAGGCTCAAATGGCGAGCGTTAGGTGCCGGAATAATCACGCCCTGTTTGCCGTTTAAACCGCGCTGCTGGCAGATTGCGAAGAAGCCTTCGATTTTCTCATTCAGTCCGCCCACCGGTTGGGCACGGCCAAACTGATCCACGGACCCGGTAATCGCAATATTCTGGTTAATCGGCACGTCTGCAAGCGCGCTGATCACGGCACACAGCTCCGCCATTGAGGCGCTGTCGCCGTCGACTTCACTGTAGGACTGTTCAAAGGTCAACGAGGCAGAGAAGGGGATCTGCTGCTCGAGCTGAAGTTCAGACATCAGGAACGCCTGCATGATCATCATGCCTTTGGCATGAATGTTTCCGCCCAGTTCGGCCTTGCGTTCGATATCGGTAAATTCGCCGTCACCAATGTGTACGACACAGCTGATACGGGAAGGCTCACCAAAGGCGCGCGGGTGTCCGGGGAACTCGATGACGGACAAGGCGTTGATTTGCCCGATACGTTCGCCTTCGGTCTCCACCAGAATCTGTTCCAGCAGAATTTCATCCTGCATACGGTCAGCAAGATAACCTTCACGCCATTCACGCTGGGCCAGCATCTGGCTAAGCTGCTCACCGGTAAACGGACCGTTACCGCTGATAACCCCCACTTCACGCAGCTGTTTACCGATCCAGAGCGGGCAGAGCGGCAGGGTTTCCTGATCGCCAGTGTAGCGTACGGCCTCGCGGATTAAGCCCGGCCACGCATCCTCGGCAGGCGAGGGCAGTGCGAAACGTTCCGCCACGGCCATAACCCACTGACACCACTGCGCCATGTCATCGGCATCGGCGATCTGAATATTATCTTCAAATTCGCTATAGACAGCCTGCTCCGCGAGTTCTGGCTCCATTTCCTGGAAATCAGCCAGAGATTCACGGTCGCCCGTCAGCACGACGGTCAGCGACAGCGGCATAGACGGAATGGATACAGGCAGCGGACGCGAATCGTCGTAGCCTACCCAGTCAAAACGTTGCTGCGTCACCACCGTTTTCAGGCGCATCCACAGCAGAGGCTGAGCAAGCAGGGTGCGAAGGGAAATGAGCAACACGCCGCCATTCGCGCGGTGTACCAGCCCCGGTTGCAGTGACACATCGCCATTGAACTGACGAAGGCAGCCGAACAGCTGTTCTGCTTCCACCCAGTTGGCGATGATCACCTCGCCTTTTGCAGCGAACTGTCCGTCTGCCTGCGTGGCAGGTTCGTACGTCACCTCACGTCCGGCAATATGATACTGGCCACCAAAAACGGCATTCGTTTTTGGCTGCAACTGGCGCATGGCATCACCGAGAAGCGTCAGATACTCGGCTTCTTCCGGGGCTTTGAGCAGCATGAAAGGAGATGTAGCCCATGGGGATGACATCTGCTCCAGCGCGTAATGCAAACGCGGTTGTGTATCGCTAAGTATGAATTCGTGTTCTTTTGTGAGGTCTGGCTGTGCAAACAGCTCCTGATAGCTCTCGGTATCCGGAACCAGGTCACGCCATGCAAGTTTCGTAATGGTCAAAGTTGATGTTTTTTAGTCAGAAGTAAAACCGTGGAGTATACCGTAAGCGGCGCACTCTGCCCAATCAGGATTCGGGTTTTCGTCATGCGGATCGCCTGCGGCGTTTCACAGGATATGATTTCTTTTCAGCAGATTGCCAAAAAACTGATATTCTGAACAGAGTTACACGGTAACACTGAGATCGCAATGAAATATCAACAACTGGAAAACCTCGAAAGCGGCTGGAAATGGAAGTACCTGGTCAAAAAGCACCGTGAAGGGGAGCTGATCACCTGCTACATCGAAGCCAGCGCGGCGCAAGAAGCTGTGGATATGTTGCTGACCCTCGAAAACGAACCGGTACTGGTCAACGGCTGGATTGAGAAACACATTAATCCGGCCCTGTTAAACCGGATGAAGCAAACTATCCGTGCTCGTCGTAAACGGCATTTCAATGCCGAGCATCAGCACACCCGTAAGAAATCCATCGACCTGGAGTTTATGGTCTGGCAGCGTCTGGCCGGGCTTGCGCAACGGCGCGGGAAAACCCTGTCGGAAACGGTGGTGCAGCTGATTGAAGATGCCGAGCACAAAGAGAAGTATGCCAGCCAGATGTCGACGCTGAAGAACGATCTACAGGCACTGTTAGGTAAAAAATAAGCGTTTTGCTTTTCTTCAGATAATAAAAAACCCCGCATGGCGGGGTTTTTTTATAAGACGATAACTTATGCCGCAGGCTGAGTTACAACGTCTTTGATACCTTTAACTTCGATCTCTACGCGACGATCTGGTGCCAGGCAGTCGATCAGTGCAGCGCGTGGTTTCACGTTGTCACAGGTAGAACCGGTAACTGGGTTAGATTCGCCCATACCACGTGGGGAGATCTTGTTAGCTGGGATACCTTTAGATACCAGGTAATCAACTACAGACTGAGCACGTTTCTCAGACAGACCCTGGTTGTAAGCGTCAGAACCGATACGGTCGGTGAAGCCCAGAACCACTACAGAACCGTCTTTAGGATCCAGGTTGCTCAGCTGGGTGTACAGCTGATCCAGTGCCTGCTGACCTTCTGGTTTCAGGGTAGCTTTGTTGAAGTTGAACAGAACGTCAGACTTCAGAGTGAAGTGCTTGGTCTGTACTTCTGGCGCTGGAGCCGGAGCTGGAGCTACGACTGGCGCATCTTCCTGCTGACCGAAACGGTAAGAAACACCAACGCTCAGCATGCCGTTGTCTGGACGAACGCCAACGGTAGCACCGTCACCGATGTTGTTAACCCACTGGTATTCCAGACGGGTAGCGATGTCACGGGTCATTGCCCACTCAACGCCACCAGCGAATACTGGGGAAACACCCGTGTCGTGGTCGTCACCAGCGATGCTGTTGCTGGAGTCTGCACGCCATACCATGCCGCCCAGACGGGTGTACACGTCCAGATCGTCAGTTACTGGGTAACCCAGTTTAGCGGTCAGCTGTACGCCTTGAGCTTTGAAAGCGCCATTTACGTTGTCGCCTTTGTAAGGCATACGACCTAACCAGTCGTAACCCATTTCAAAGCCAACATACGGGTTAACCTGATAGCCACCGAACGCACCTGCACCCAGCTGGCTCTCGTGAGTAGGGCCATCGTTGTTCAGGCTGCTGTTGTACCAACCGGTGTCATGGAACTGAGACCAGCCCAGTTTACCACCTGCATACCAGGTATTATCTTTCGGAGCGGCCTGCGCTACGGTAGCGAAGCCAGCCAGTGCCACTGCAATCGCGATAGCTGTCTTTTTCATTTTTTGCGCCTCGTTATCATCCAAAATTTGCCATGAATATCTCCATCGGAGGAATCACGGTTAAATCCTTCACCGGGGGGCGTGGTCAAATATAAACCTACCGATATCTTCGGCTTAGGCCGAGCACCCCTGGCGATGTAAAGTCTACAACGTAGCTGAAAACTTACAAGTGTGAAGTCCGTCAGGCATATGAAAAAAAAAGTTCCGTATACCTAATATTTAACAATTTTTGAACGAATTTTGTGCAGTAAAATTAACGAGAACCGCGTCAGACAAGACTTGCCGCAGTTTTGGCGCGTTGAACTTTTTTTGCATACTGCGGTCGAAAAAAATTCCAGGAAAACTCTTAAAATCACTCAATGGTACACATTTGAGTGAATTTTTAGCCCGGGATGTTGTCCTCTGCGATAGGAATCTCCACGAACTGGCCGCATGATGAAACCCATCGCGTTACCTTCTTCAGCCGCTTCAGTCAGACGCAAATGTTCCTCTTGCGACAGATCCTCATGCAACCACCCAATCACGACGCTATAGTTCCCGGTACGTAATGCCCGGACCATCGACTCGACCGTATCGCAAGGGGAGAGTTGATTAATCTGCATCACCTTCGCTAACGGCAGCCCAGCCGACTGAACCCATTCGCGACTTAATTTTTGCTGTGGCGTCAGCCAGAGCTGCCAGCGAGACTGTTGCCCGAGCTGCTGCAAAAGCGGCAGGAGTAAGAGTTGTGTCAACAGCGGCTGGTCTTCACGGTAAACCACTTCACTGATAAGCCCTGTCGATTCACGCCCGATAGAATTCTGCGCAGCATTGCCTGCGGCAGAAGTAGAAGGTGTTAAGTGATTTGCATAGCCTGAAGTGTACATAATCATTCCAGCCCTGTAGTTACTGTATGGATATACAGTAACCCCTGTATGCATAAAGATCAACCTCATTTTCGGAAAGCGACTCGCAAATTTCATCCATTCCTGGTGAACATGAAAAAATCATCTTGCCCAACGGCAATAAGTTGCCTATTTTCCTGCTAACGGATCCGTTAGTAAGAAATATCGTGGTTACTGTATGATTTTTAATGGAATTATCATGAAAAAGATATCTTATGAGCGGATTTATCAATCTCAAGAATACCTCTCTCCGCTGGGCGAAATTCATCATCGCGCCCTGTTTGGCGGTTATACCCTGGCCGTGGATGAAGCGGTGTTCGCGATGGTGTCTGACGGCGAGCTGTACCTTCGCGCCTGTGAGCAAAGTGCAAAATACTGTGTAAAAAACGCTTCCTCTTTTCTGACCCTGATGAAACGAGGACGCCCAGTGCTGCTTAATTACTACCGTGTGGACGAAGGTCTGTGGCAAAACAGGGAAAAACTGCTTCAGCTCTCCTCGTTTGCGCTCGATGCCGCCAGGAAAGAGCGCTACCAGCGCCATCAGCGTAACCGGCTTAAAGATCTGCCGAACCTGACCTTTCAGATTGAGGTCCTGCTTATGGAGGCGGGCATTACCAATGAAGAGACGCTACGACAGTTGGGGGCGAAGACGAGCTGGCTGAAAATGCGCTCGAAGAATAAAGCGCTGAGTATCCGGGTATTGTTCGCGCTTGAAGGCGCGATTGAAGGGTTACATGAAGCGGCACTCCCGGCGGATATTCGCCGGGAGCTTACGGAGTGGTTTAATGCGCTGCCTGAGTCGCAGGGCCATCATTCCGCCAGGTAGCGATCTGCTGTCGCAGCCGACAAATTTCCGGCAGCAAAGCGATAAGCAGGCCAATTTGCTGAAGGACCAGTGGAGCTTTGTTGTCGGTGCCTGGATCAAGGTGTGCGATACGTTGCACCAGTTCATCCAGTGCCTGGTGAACCCGTGGCTCATCCGCAGGTTGATGATGAAGCGCATCATCAACGTAGCAAACGGCGTCGTCCAGCAGCGCCAGGATGTCCGGATTCGTCAGTTTCTCTCGGTGGGCGCCAAGGGTAGAGATATAGCTGGTGAACGTGTGGTTCAGACACAGCAGGCGGAAGGCTGTCTCACGGATTTCTGCCGTAGCGCGCGGCTCAGTTGACATATTCGAGACAACGGAAGCCAGCTCTGCGTCAGTGTTATGCGCATCGCGACGGGCAATCCGATAGGCCAGACGGTTATCGCGACCCTGATGGTATTGCTCAAGAATAGCATCCAGGTAGCGGCAGTTGGCGTTCATTGCTCTGTCGGACACGCGCGGTAAATTTCGGAAACGCCAGTCAGGCCAGATAAAACTCACCGCCGCCCAGGCGATGGCGCAGCCGATTAGCGTGTCAATCACACGGGGGAGGGCCACCTCAAAGCCTTCACCCAGCAGATTGAAGCAGAGCAGCACCAGCAGCGTGATGAACATCGTGGCGTGGGCATACTGCACATTGCGGAAAGCGAAGAACAGTACACCGGTAATCACAATCAGGATCAGTTGCCCTTCTACGGATGGCACAAAGTAGAGCACCGGCAGCCCGATGGCGACCCCGACTAATGTCCCGACAATACGCAGCGCGAGCCGATGGCGGGTAGCGTTATAGTTCGGCTGGCAGACAAACAGGCTGGTCAACAGGATCCAGTAGCCGTGGTGCAATCCTGTTATCTGGATAAACGCGTAGCCGACGCACAGTACCAGCGACATCCTTACCGCATGGCGAAAGAGGGCGGATTCCGGCGTAAAATGACGGCTCAGGCGCAGCCACATATCGCTGAAACCGTTGAGACTGTCGTCGGCAAGCTGGTTGTCAGCGTCATTGCCCGGCATCGCCATCGCCTGTTCAGACTCAATGGTGGCGAGCTGAGCATCAATGGCTCTCAGGTTGTTGAGCAGGAATCCCAGGGCTTTGAACTGTTCCGGTGATGTCCCACTGGCCTGAACGCGATCGAGCGCCGCATCCAGGTGGCTGAATGCGCGTTCAAAGCGCGGATCGTGCTGATAGGGCGTGCGCAGCAGTATTGAGCGCGCAAGTTGCTGGCAGGCCTGAGACTGCATCGACAGCAGGCGCTGGAAACGGAACATCACGTCGCTATAGCGGAATTTCTCGCGCAGGTCAGCGTACTGCACATGCGAGGAGCTGGCGCGCTCGTGAATATCCTGGGCGACAAAATAGTAGTGCAGTGTGCGCCGTGTACCGCGCTGACCGCGATCGCCGCGCAGACGGGTGAGCAGAGACGCTTTGGTCTGGTTCAGCGTAGCGACCAGCTGGCCATTTGCCAGCGCCAGATCGTACAGGGGCGCCTGACTGTCCTCTTCAATATCCGGATCAAACAGCCGGGATTTCAGCTCCAGATAGTGGGCCAGCTGTTCGTAACTGCGGGCAATGTTGTCCTGTAAGGCACGAACCGGAAAAATAAGATGCCCGGTTAAGGTCAGCAGGTTATACCAGATAGCACCCAACAGCAGCAGGACCGGTTGCTGATACCACTGCTCGTAAAGAGAGACGCCCAGCATGGTGTAAATGGCAATCAGCAGGGCGCCAAACGCGATAGTGGCGTAGCGCTGCCCGAGGCCGCCGAGCAAAATGAAGCCGCTGGTGGACACCGTCAGCCCTAAGGCAAACAGCCAGGGCCACGGGAAAAGCAGCTCAACGGAGGCGGAAGCAATAAAGAAGCAGACCAGCGTGATGACCAGATTACGCAAACGACCGGCCAGGCGGTCGTCGAGATCCGCCAGCGCACCGGCCACCACCCCAAGCGTGAGGGGGATGGTGAGCTTCACATCATTCAGCCACCACGGCAGAGCGACGGTGCCGCAGAGGGCGATAAAAATCCTGACGTTATACAGCCAGTTACTGTTCCATGTATAGCGACGAAGCAGGGGGCTTAGCATGAGAGCGGCCAGTCCTTATTACTGAAAACGACGACGGGCATTGGCTTCACGCGCGGCTTGCGCGACTTCGACCGGGACAACTCGGCGTCCTACCGGCCACAGGGCGATGGTGGCAATTTTGAAATTAGCGATGCCAACCGGAATGCCAATAATCGTAATGCACTGGGCGATGCCGGCGAAAATATGCATCAGACACAGCCACCAGCCAAAGAAGATCAGCCATAAAATATTCAGCAGCGTGCCGCCGGTATTCATCAGGGCATTTTTTCTTTCCGGCTCCAGCTCATCCACGTGCACGGCTTCATTTCCATAAGGAACGAGGGACAGTTTGGTGATTTCCCAGCAGGAGCGCGTCAGCGGAAGGGTGAAGATGAGCACAATGCTCACCAGGGTGGCAAAAAGCCAGGAAAGGGTGGTGGCAAAACCGCCAAGGACAAAATTCAACACATTCAGAACGGTACGCATAAACCCTCATTTCCTTCGATATGATTAACGCCCGGTGATTGTAACGTTTTTTTGGGCTGGAGCACCTTAAAACTGGCAGTTAAACTGTCTGACAAATTATGACCTCGTGGATCCGGCAGGATATGGAACTGAAAGCAACTTCAATGGGCAAACGCCTGGCGCAGCACCCTTACGACAAGGTTGTCCTTCTCAATGCGGGAGTGAAAGTCTCCGGGGAACGCCACGAATATCTTATTCCGTTTAATCAGCTACTGGCCATTCATTGTAAACGAGGGCTGGTATGGGGGGAGCTGGAGTTCGTCTTGCCGGCAGACAAAGTGGTGCGACTCCACGGGACCGAGTGGGCGGAAACCCAACGCTTCCACTACCATCTGAACACGCGCTGGCAACAGTGGAGCCAGGAGATGAGCGTGATAGCCGCACAGGTGCTGCAACAGGTGCTGGACGATATCGCGCTAAGCAATACGCAGCAGAAGTGGCTGACGCGCCAGCAAACCGCCGGGCTTCAGCAAAAAATTGCCCAGGCGCTGACGGCATTGCCTTTACCGGTGGCGCGGCTTGAGGAATTTGATAACTGCCGCGACGCGTGGCGGAAGTGTCAGGCCTGGCTGAACGATATCGAGAAAAGCCGTCTGGCGCATAACCAGGCCTGGACTGAGGCGATGCTTACGCAATATGCCGATTTTTTCAGTACGGTGGAATCATCGCCCCTCAATCTTGCCCAGGCGCGCGCCGTGGTGAATGGCGAGCAGTCTCTTTTAGTGCTGGCAGGCGCCGGGAGCGGCAAAACGTCGGTGCTGGTGGCACGCGCGGGCTGGCTTCTGACAACGGGCGAGGCGGTTGCCGACCAGATTTTGCTGCTGGCCTTTGGTCGCAAGGCGGCGCAGGAGATGGATGAGCGCATTCAGGCGCGTTTGCATACCCAGGATATCTCGGCGCGCACGTTCCACTCCCTCGCTTTACACATCATTCAACAGGGCAGCAAAAAAGTCCCTGTTGTCAGCAAGCTGGAGAACGACGCTCAGGCTCGCCAGACGCTGTTTATCAAGGCATGGCGTCAGCAGTGCAGTGAAAAAAAGGCGCAGGCGAAAGGCTGGCGTCAGTGGCTTGAAGAGGAACTCAACTGGGAGGTGCCGGAGGGCAGCTTCTGGCAGGATGAAAAGCTGGCGCGCCGGCTGGCCTCTCGTCTCGACCGGTGGGTAAGCCTGATGCGCATGCACGGCGGCTCTCAGACGGAGATGATAGAAAGCGCACCGGAAGCGATCCGCGCCGTGTTTTCTAAGCGGGTTAAGCTGATGGCGCCGATGCTGAAAGCGTGGAAAACCGCGCTGAAAGACGAAAACGCGGTCGATTTTTCGGGGCTGATCCATCAGGCCATTATCATTCTGGAGAAAGGGCGCTTCGTCAGCCCGTGGAAACACATTCTGGTGGATGAGTTTCAGGACATCTCGCCGCAGCGCGCTGCGCTGCTTTCGGCGCTGCGGGCGCAGAATAAACACACGTCGCTGTTTGCCGTGGGCGATGACTGGCAGGCTATCTACCGTTTCAGCGGGGCGCAACTTTCTCTCACGACGGCCTTCCACCACTATTTTGGGGAAGGCGATCGCAGCGATCTGGACACCACCTACCGCTTCAACTCGCGGATTGGCGAAATAGCCAACCGTTTTATTCAGCAGAACCCGCACCAGCTGTCGAAACCGCTTAACAGCCTGACGTCGGGTGATAAAAAGGCCGTCACGCTGCTGGCGGACGATCAGCTGGAACCGCTGCTGGATAAACTGAGCGGCTATGCGAAACCGGATGAACGAATTCTGGTGCTGGCGCGTTACCACCACCTCAAGCCGACGGCGCTGGAAAAAGCGGCGACGCGCTGGCCAAAACTACAGCTCGATTTCATGACCATTCATGCCAGTAAAGGGCAGCAGGCCGACTACGTGATTGTGGTGGGGCTAAAAGAGGGGAGCGACGGTTTCCCGGCGCCGGCGCGGGAATCCGTGATGGAAGAGGCGTTATTACCTGTTCCGGAAGATTTCCCGGATGCAGAGGAGCGGCGTTTACTGTACGTGGCGATAACCCGCGCGCGCCATCGCGTGTGGCTCTTGTTCAACAAAGAGGAGCCGTCGGTGTTTGTCGATATTTTGAAAAGTATTGACGTGCCGGTGGCGAGAAAGCCGTAACGCGCCGGGCAAATTCTGTAGGCCCGGTAAGCGCAGCGCCACCGGGCAAAAAACTACTTCAGTCTCTCCGCAAGATAACGCTGATAATCCGGGATCAAAATCTCCACCGGATCGTTAAACTGCGGCGATTCAATGATGAAATCTGCCGTTGAAAGATTGGTGGCTACCGGAATGTTCCATACCGTCGCCAGACGCAGCAGCGCTTTAACGTCCGGATCATGCGGAACCGCATTCAGCGGATCCCAGAAGAAAATCAGAACGTCAATTTTACCTTCTGAAATCTGAGCGCCTACCTGCTGGTCACCCCCCATCGGGCCGCTCAGCATGGCATTCACTTCCAGACCAGTTTCGCGGTGGATCAGGTTGCCAGTTGTTCCCGTAGCAGAAAGGGCATGATGCTGTAAAAGAGGCTGATGGCGACGAACCCAGTTAAGCAGCATTTGTTTACAGTGATCGTGCGCAACCAGAGCAATGTGCTTGCGCGCCGGAAGTGTGCGTGTTGTCAGTTCCATAATCTTATCCGTGAGGTTACCTCGCTACACGATGACGGGAACTGACTGATGCTGCAAGAGAAAGTACAAAAAAATGTGGCTTACGACGAAGGTTGCTGTTTCGCCCATTGCAGAAAACGGGCGCGCGTGTCCGGATCGGCATTCTGGAACCAGAACTTGAGACGTTGCTCAGTAAGGGTCTGCGACTGAGGGGGGAGTACATCCAGCTCCGATACGCCCGAAAGCAGGGTACTGTCATCCGCCATCATGGTGGCGAACTGGGGCAGCGAGGCGCGCCTGCTGGCCCTGTTGTAGGTCTCGGTGTCCGCTTCATAGTCAGTTCCCTTTGGCCTTTTTGTCAGCGCCAGAATATCCAGCTTTACCGGGATGGGCATGGAATCCCCGTCCACCAGTTCAATGCGCGGCGAGGCATCAAATGCCAGTGACTCCTTTTCTGTCTCAAGGCGCGGGAGACGAAAATTGACCTGGCTGATACGCTGGGTATTAAAGCTGACCACCAGCGGAGGCGAAATGTACACCTGCTGTTCGTCGTCGGCGAGGCGAATGGTCTTTTCCACCCGAAAAACCAGCTGATGCGGGCCGTTATCCAGCTCGATGCTGTCTGCGCCCCGTAGCAGGGAACTGGAGACTTTTTTCCCGTCCAGCACCAGCAGGTCAATGTCGGTTGTGAGTCTGAGAGTAGTTGCGAAAACACAAACCGGCATGATTAACGCAACCACAGCCCAGGCAATGCCGGTTTTCATAGCTGACTCCTGTAGACAAACTACCCGGTAAGAATGTATCAAAATTTTTCGATAAACACGTTTACTAACATATAGACATATTCTGCCGTTTTGCCCTCATACTTCTGTATGGGATGCGTGGTTGAGATGTTCGCTTTGACGTACACTTTGAAAAAAACCAGGAGGCACAGCATGAAAGAGAACGACATTGTCGAGATTCTGACGACCACGCGCACTATCGCGCTGGTCGGCGCGAGCGATAAACCGGATCGCCCAAGCTATCGGGTCATGAAATACCTTCTGGACCAGGGATATCACGTGATCCCGGTCTCGCCGAAGGTGGCGGGGAAAACGCTGCTGGGTCAGCAGGGCTATGCGACGCTCGCGGACGTGCCGGAAAAGGTGGATATGGTGGACGTTTTTCGTAATTCAGAAGCGGCCTGGGGCGTGGCGCAGGAAGCGATCGCCATTGGCGCGAAAACGCTGTGGATGCAACTGGGCGTGATTAATGAGCAGGCGGCCGTGCTGGCACGCGATGCCGGGCTGAAAGTGGTGATGGATCGCTGTCCGGCAATCGATATTCCCCGTCTGGGGCTGGCAAAATAAAAAAAGCCCGTTTGACGGGCTTTTTTACACCTTTAGTTACGCAGTCTTGGTGTCTGTAACTGTTTGCGGATGGTCTGAGCAAGCTCGTCCATAGTGGGTTGTTCCGGATGCTCATCCTGTAGTTCACCACTCAGCTGCGCTTCGGCAAGATAGGTATGGACAGGCTGACCATCGTCGCCCTCCATAACCACATGATACCAGGGCGCGGCGCGAAGCTCTGCGTCAACGGCCAGATCGTCTGCTGACGGTTCATCAAGGGAATACTCCGGGTCGATATCCACGACCACACCCAAATATCCAAGCAAGGTGTGGCGGACCTGCTGGCCGATACCGAATTTGCTGGCAATCATAGTCACCTCCCGGGAAACATTACATACACACTATGTGCGGGCAATATTTCTCTTTTCAAGTTACATGACGCGACAGGCAAACCCTTTCAGATACAGCCCTTCCGGGTAGGTAGCGATCACCGGGTGATCGGCGGCCTGACGGAACTGCTCTATAAATTGTACATCACGACCCGCATCTATTGCGGCATCGGCGATGATTTTTTGGAATAAATCTGTCGTCATCAGGCCAGAGCAGGAGAACGTCAGCAGTACGCCGCCCGGGTTCAGCAGCTGGATCGCCAGCATGTTAATGTCTTTATAGCCACGGCAGGCGCCCATCAGCTGGCTTTTATTTTCTACAAACTTCGGTGGGTCCATCACGATAACGTCAAATTTCTCGCCCTGGTCGCGGTATTTACGCAGCAGTTTGAACACGTCGTCGCGCACAAACTCCGCTTTGCTCAGATCCAGCTTGTTCAGCTCAACGTTCTGTTTCGCCACGTCCAGCGCTTCCTGTGAGGTGTCGACGCTCACAACCTGGGCACAGCCGCCCATCAGGGCAGAGACCGCAAAGCCGCCGGTATAAGAGAAGCAGTTCAGCACGCGCTTATCGGCAACGTACTGGCGCGTTGCCAGACGGCTGTCACGCTGGTCGAGGTAATAACCGGTCTTATGGCCGCCCTGGATATCCACCAGCAGCTTCATGCCATGCTCTTCAATAGGCAGCAGGGCAGGCGGCAGTTCGCCGGTGACCGGGCCTTGCGTCAGCTCCATGCCCTCTTTTTTACGTACCGCCACGTCGCTGCGGTCGTAAATGGCGCATGACGGGAACAGCGTTTGCAGGGCGCTGATCAGCGCAGCACGCTGGTATTCCGCCCCGGCGCTCAGCAGCTGCAACACCAGGAAATTGCCGAAGCGGTCAATGGTCACGCCCGGCAGCCCATCGGACTCTCCGGCAATCAGACGATAGCTGTCCAGCCCGTCACGCTTTGCCAGCCACTCACGCCACTGCTGCGCCTGTTGCAGACGACGGACAAAGAAGTCGATATCGATGGCTTCTTCTTTATTGAACGTCCAGACGCGCGCGCGGATCTGAGATGCAGGCGAGTATGCGCCGCGTGCTAACCATTTCCCCTGATGGTCAACAATATCGATGGTTTCACCGAGGCTGGCTTTACCTTCCATGCGGGCAACCGCGCCGGAAAAGACCCAGGGATGACGGCGCAGTAATGACTTCTCGCGCCCTTTGGCTAACACTAAACGTACACTCATAATTTGCTATTCTGTCGATTCCAATGAAATGGCCGCCATTTTCCCGACTTCAGTGAGGAAATGCAACGCGCCAGTCGGATAAGGAGAAGGATGATGTCAAATGTTTGCACCATTGCCTGGGTCCATGGCCTTGTACAGGGCGTCGGATTCCGCTACAGCACCCAGCGCGAAGCCCTTCAGCTCGGGCTGACGGGGTATGCGCGTAACATGGATGATGGCAGCGTGGAGGTTGTGGCCTGCGGTGAGGCGGATCGGGTAGAGAAGCTGGTGGCGTGGCTGAAAGCGGGCGGACCGCGCAGTGCGCGGGTTGATAAGGTGCTAACGGAACCGCATCAACCCGGCCGGGAATACGCTGACTTCAGTATTCGCTATTAAATGCATTTTACCGGCTTTGGCAGGCCGGCGATTTTTGTCGCCTGTTTAGCCGGGCCTTTCGGAAACAGGCGATACAGATAACGGCTGTTGCCTTTCTCTTCGCCAAATTTATTCGCCATGGCTTTGACCAGCATGCGGATAGCTGGCGACGTGTTGAATTCAAGGTAAAATTCTCGCACGAAGCGCACCACTTCCCAGTGTTCCGGGGAGAGGGTAATTCCTTCGTTTTCCGCAATTTTCTCCGCCAGCGCTTCGCTCCACTGGCTGCTCTCTTTCAGATAACCGTCGTTATCGGTTTCGATCTCTTTGCCTTCAAAACTCAACATATTCATTCACGCGTTAGTCAAAAACCGCCTCAGTCTACCAAAAAAACAAAGCCCCGCATAAGCGGGGCCCTGTTCACAGCACGGTGAGTTAATCGCGGCTGGCGAAGCCCAGGATGCTCAGCAGGCTGACAAAAATGTTGTACAGCGACACATACAGGCTCACGGTGGCGCGGATATAGTTCGTCTCACCGCCGTGAATGATGTTGCTGGTTTCATACAGGATTGCGCCGGATGAAATCAGGATAAACACCGCGCTGATTGCCAGATGCAGCGCAGGCAATTGCAGGAAGATGTTCGCCAGCATACCGACCAGTACAATCACGATACCCGCCATCAGCATACCGCCAAGGAAGGACATGTCCTTACGGGTGGTCAGCACGTAGGCCGAGCAGCAGAAGAACACCAGCGCGGTACCGCCCAGCGCCATACCAATCACGTCGCCCATTCCGGCAGACAGATAGGCATTCAGGATTGGCCCCAGAATGTAGCCCAGGAAGCCGGTAAAGGCGAACGCGGAGAGAATCCCCACCGGTTTATCCGCGGTTTTGTAGGTCAGGAACATCAGACCGTACATACCCACCAGCGTCAGGATCAGGCCTGGAGAAGGCAGCATCAGTACGGTGCTGGCCGTTGCGGTGATCGCCGAAAACGCCAGCGTCAGGCTGAGCATGAAATAGGTATTGCGCAGCACCTTATGGGTGCTGAGTAGCGATGTGCGGTCGCGTGAAGAAGTAATTATACGATCCATGAGTCACTCTCTTATGACAGATGTAATTAGCGCAAAGAATAGGAAACGGCGCGGCAGACGCAAAGTGGTTTTACCCATCTTTACTCAGCCCCTTAGGGATTATGCTGGTTTTTTATTCTGGCAAAGCCTTTGTACTCAGAATGAAGTGCGGTTTGTAGGGCGTATTCAGATCAACCTCTTATAGGTCACTGAAAAATATTGCGTTATTTCCCTAAGGCCGCTAAGAGTTATTTCCGGATCGTCATAAAAACAGACAATAAGGCGAAGGAAATGAAACCACAAACACGCACGCACTTTACACTCTCTTTGTTAACCGCAGGGATCCTGTGCGCCAGCACGGCAACCTGGGCGGCTAAGGTGCCGGCAGGAACCCAGCTGGCAGATAAGCAGGAACTGGTCAGGAACAACGGCAGTGAACCCGCCTCGCTCGACCCGCATAAAGTCGAAAGCGATGTCGAATTCAATATTATCAGCGATTTATTCGACGGGCTGGTCAGCGTCTCTCCGGCAGGTGAAATCCAGCCGCGCCTGGCGGAGAAATGGGAAAATAAAGACAACACCGTCTGGACGTTCCATCTGCGCCCGGGCATTACCTGGAGCGATGGAACCCCCATCACCGCGGAAGATATTGTCTGGAGCTGGCAGCGGCTGGTCGACCCGAAAACCGCCTCTCCGTATGCCAGCTATCCCGGTAGTATGCGTATCGTCAACGGCACTGATATCGCAGAAGGCAAAAAAGCGCCCGAGTCGCTGGGGGTGAAAGCCATCAATGACACCACGCTGGAAGTGACGCTCACGCAACCTAACGCCGCTTTCCTGGCGATGCTGGCTCACCCGTCTCTGGTGCCAATTGATAAAGTCCTGGTAGGCCGTTTCGGTGATAAGTGGACCAAACCGGAGCACTTCGTCAGCAGCGGGGCCTATAAACTGTCACAGTGGGTGGTTAACGAACGCATTGTGGCGGTGCGTAACCCGAAATATTGGGATAACGAACATACCGTCATTAACAAGGTGACCTATCTGCCCATTTCCTCTGAAGCTGCTGACGTTAACCGCTACAAAGCGGGCGAAATCGACATTGTCTACACGGTGCCGATCAACCAGTTTGCTCAGCTGAAGAAAACGCTGGGGAGCGAGCTGGATGTATCGCCGCAGCTTGCCACCTATTATTACGAATTCAACACCACCCGGCCGCCGTTCAACGACGCCCGCGTGCGCAAGGCGCTGAACCTGGCGCTGGATAAAGACATTATCGCCGATAAAGTATTAGGGCAGGGTCAGCGCCCGGCATGGCTCATCAGCCAGCCGGATATTGGCGGCGTCAAGCTCCAGAACCCGGATTACGCCAGCTGGCCGATGGATAAACGCATTGCCGAGGCGAAAAAGCTGCTGGCCGAAGCCGGATTTAACGACAGCCATCCGCTCAGCTTTAATCTCCTCTATAACACCTCGGAATCGCACCAGCGTATTGCCATTGCCGCCAGCTCAATGTGGAAGAAGAACCTCGGCGTGGAGGCGAAGCTGCAAAATCAGGAGTGGAAAACCATGCTTGATACCATGCACACCCATAATTTTGACGCGGTACGCTACGCCTGGATTGCCGATTACGACGATGCGGCAACCTTCCTGAACAACTTCCGTACCGGGGACAGCCAAAACACCACTCAGTACAGCAATCCGGACTACGATCGGGCACAGGTGAACGCGGCGAAATCGAAAACGGCGGAGGAGCGCGGTAAATTCTACCAGCAGGCAGAAGATCTGCTGGGACGCGATGTCCCGGCGATCCCTGTTTATCATTACGTGCGCACGCACCTGGTGAAACCGTGGGTAGGGGGCTTCACGCCAGACAAGCTCGGGTACTACTACACCAAAGATATGTACATCAAAAAGCACTAACGATCCGCGGTGGATATTATGCTGTCAAAACGGCCAATCTGTCGTCTATTCAACCGATTAAACGCATTTTGGCTATTTTTAAAGCGAACGAATGCGCGCACTCTTTACAGCGCGCGGTGAGGTGTTTATAGTTCGCCTCACTTAGGAAGCGTGGCCGAGCGGTTGAAGGCACCGGTCTTGAAAACCGGCGACCCGAAAGGGTTCTAGAGTTCGAATCTCTACGCTTCCGCCAAATTCGAAACCCCTGCGATAGCAATATCGCAGGGGTTTTTGCTTTTGCGCCAGTCTTCCGTCATGCCACCATGTTGTAGCTTATCGTGATCCCGGCGTCGGCCTTGCAGACCTGAGCTTTTACGCACCAGGTGTCCTCGATGTTTACCGGCGTCAGAACCGCTTCGGGCGCGCCCGTGGCGGCGATCTGCCCGGCCTTCAGGAGGATCAGACGCTGGCAATAATTGGCTGCAAGATTGAGATCGTGCAGTGCAACCACCACCGTAAGCGGCAGCTGTGAAACGAGCCGCATCAGCTCCAGCTGGTGCTGAATGTCCAGGTGGTTTGTCGGTTCATCGAGCAACAGCACCTGCGGCTGCTGGGCCAGCGCGCGGGCTATCTGGCTTCGCTGGCGCTCTCCGCCAGACAAAGAGTGCCATCGCCGCTGGCGTAAGCGGCATAACTGCATCAGGCCAATCGCCTGCTCAACCGCAGCCTCATCGTCGCGCGAGGTTCTCTGGAATGTTTTCCGGTAGGGCGTACGCCCCAGTCTGACAATGTCCTCAACGGTCAGTTCTCCGTCGACCTCAGCATGTTGCGGGACAAACGCCATGTGCTGCGCGCGTTTTTTCAGCGGCATCATGCCGAGCGTTGTGCCATTAAGCGCCACGCGTTCGCTGAGTCGTGGAAACAGCCCGGCGAGACAGCGCAGCAGCGTCGACTTGCCCGAGCCGTTTGGCCCTAACAGGCCGATAATCTGCCCGGATGGCAGGTCGAGATCGATATTCTTAAGCACCGTCTGCGCTTGTCGGGTTACGGTTAACCCGGCCACAGTAATATTCATGGATGCTCCTTTCGGTTTTGATAAAGCAACGCCACAAAGACGGGGGCGCCCACCAGCGCAGTCACCACCCCGATGGGGAGAACCTGGTGCACAATCAGCGTGCGTGAGACGATATCGGCGAGGATCATAAAGTGGGCGCCGATAAGAAACGTCAGCGGGATCGAGCGACGATGGCCCGGCCCGCATAGCATGCGCGTCACATGGGGAATGACCAGCCCGACAAACCCCACTGCGCCGGTGGCGCTCACCAGCGTTGCGGTAACAATGGCACAGGTCAGCAATAAGACAATACGCACGGCGGTAACCGGGATCCCCAGCGTGGTGGAGACCTCATCCCCGAAGGTGAAGGTGTCCAGCGCCCGTGAAAAGAGCAATACCACCAGTAAACCCGCCAGCGTAACGGCCAGCGCCAGCAGCGCGTCAGGCCAGCGCACGCCGCTCAGACTTCCCAGCAGCCAGAACATGACGCTACGGGACTGCTCGGCATTGGCGGACGTGCTGACGACGTACGCGGTCATGGCGTTGAAGAGCTGGGTGCCCGCAATGCCAGCCAGCAAAATGCGCGACGGGCTTTCACTCATCCCGTTTGTTATCACCATGATGAGCGCAAAGGCGGCGCACGAGCCGACAAACGCACCGCTGCTCACGCCAATCACGCTTCCCCCCATGCCGAGAAGCATCACGCAGACGGCCCCCAGCGAGGCGCCCGCGGAAATCCCCAGCAGATAAGGCTCAGCCAGAGGGTTACGCAGGATCGACTGTAACACCAACCCGCACAACGCCAGGCCGCCGCCGTTGCACGCGGCCATTACTGCCCGGCTCATGCGATATTGCCAGACGATACCTTCCTCCGTTTGCGGCAACGCATAAGAGGTCAAACCCAGTCCGTTGAGGATCGCTTTCCCGGTACTGGCATACGACACCGGCATATCCCCGATACTGGCGGCAAAGACCAGCATCAGCGGCAGCGCCATGGCACCTGCTGCCAGTAAACCCTGCTGGCGGCGGTCAAAAGCGAAATGACTCATTGTTCATCCTGGAAAGAAGCCAGCCGATCGCTGATAAGCTCAACCGCATCGACGTTACGCAATGAAGGGTTTAACGACATCGCTGGCACCACGATGATGTGGTTGTTCCTGACCGCAGGCATGTTCTTTGTCACCGGGTCACTGCGCAAGAACGCTTTTTTTACCTCAACCTCATCGGCAGGATAGAGCCTGCGGGACATCCCGGCGATAACAATCACGTCCGGCTGCGATCGGGCAATATGTTCCCACGTTACAGCGGGCCATTCGTCGTGAGAGTCAATAATGTTCTTCAACCCCAGCGTGCGGCTAATCCAGCCAGGCGCGCCGTAATTCCCCGCCACCCAGGGATCGCCATTCAGACGGCTGCTGGAGAACCAGAATACGACGCTAAGTTGTTTCGCGGAGGCGCGCGCCTGGGCCTTTTTAATACGCTCCGCCAGCGCACGATTGAGCTGCTCACCTCGCGCGGAAACATCAAAAATCGTCGCCAGATCTGTCACTTCCCGCGTAATTTCCGCCAGTGAAAACGGCGCGCTACGTGCTCCGTCTGCGTTTGAGGTTTCCGTTACCGTTTTATCCGTGCAGTCGGCAGGGGAGATCCACGTATTAATCCCCAGCGACGCAAACTGTTCACGGGTTCCCACTTCTCCCTGCGGACCAATGTGCCAGTGATACTGCGCGAGAACGAGTTCAGGTTTCTGCCCTACCACGGCCTCAAAGGAGGGGGAATTATCCGCAAGCCGGGGGAGGTTTTTCCCGGCATCCTCCAGCGTGGGTGGCAGCGTGCCGAACCAGACTGACGTCGCGGCGATGGTTTTCTCCAGCCCCAGTGCGAGCAGTAATTCTGTTTCATGCTGACCCACGGTCACGACGCGCTGAGGAGCCTGCGTAAAGGTCTGCTTTACGCCGCAATTTTCAATCGTGAGAGGCCAGGTGGTTGCGGCGAAAGCGGCAGGTGCCATGGAGAGCAGTGAAGCCAGAAATAACCCTTTTTTAAGTAACATAGAACGCTGTCCGAAATTGTTATGTTATAACATAATACATATATTGCGATTGAGAGCAACACGCTCACCGTCGCTTGTTGCAGAAACGAAAGGCTGGACTATTCTCAACATACCCACCTGGCATTCGCGGGTTGCCTGAAAAATAACAAGATTTCTGACCTGGGGGAGTGAGGATGAAAAAGATCCTGCTCGCGTTTGCGTTCTGTTTTGCCGCCCTGAGCGCCTTCTCATCGTATGCCGCAGAGCCCCGCCAGGCGCCTACGGAGCAGGAGCGCGCCCGAACGGTCTATATCTTCCATCAGCCCATCGTCATGCTACAGGCGAAATTTGGCCTGACCACGCCGGAAGAGCGCGTTTTACGCATCCGCAACACCCTGCGCAATTTTACCGAGGCGGATGTGCGTGAGCCGCTCAGCATCGTCCCCGTGACCCGCTATAACCAGCAGGGACGGCTGATAGTGATGAACGGTAAACCTGTGATGCTGCTGACGGAAGGGGATTTGGACGAAGGGGACGATCTTACCCTCGATCAGGCCGCACAGCGCGTGCTGGCGCGCATGGAAGCACAGAGAATGGCGCTGCACGATCAATACGATTCCGGCTGGCTGGCGCTGTCGACGGTAAAAGCTGCCGCTGGCCTGCTGGCGCTGTTGCTGCTCTGCTACGGCGCGTGGCGATCCTGGCGCTGGTTCCGGCGCGTCTACCGTCGGCGTATTGTGGAGAATCGCAGCCGGGTGCCGCAAAGCTGGCGGCGGTACATTGGCGCCATTGAGATTCGGCTTTACGCCTTGCTGATGTTCCTGCTGGGGTTGATCGGCTTTTACGTCTGGCTGAGCTGGGCATTCAGTCTGTTTCCGTGGACGCGGGTGTGGGGCACGTCGCTGGGAGACTGGACGCTTCGCGTGGTGCAGCAAATCGCCCTGGCGATTGTCTCGGCCTTGCCGGGGCTGACGATTGTTCTGATCATTTTCCTCATTACCGCTTTTATTCTGAAGCTTCTTAAGATGGTGCTGAATCAGGTGGAGGCTGGTCGTCTGCAACTTCCCGGCGTACATCCGGAAACCGTGGGGGCTACCCGTAAGCTCATTTCCGTTGCCGTCTGGCTATTTGCTCTCTCCGCCGCCTGGCCGTTTCTTCCCGGTGCAAACTCGCTGGCGTTTAAAGGTATTAGCGTCTTCTTTGGATTGATGTTAACGCTGGGTTCGGCAGGGGTGATGAACCATGCCATGAGCGGTCTGGTCCTGATTTACTCCCGCGCACTGCGTAAAGGCGATGTCATTCGGGTAGCGGATAACGAAGGCAAGGTCAGTGAAATTGGCATGCTGGCGACCAAAATTATTACCCGGGAAAATTATGTCGTTACCGTGCCCAACGCGGTGGTGGTGAGCGGTAAGATCACCAACCTTAGCGCGCTACAGCCCGATGGCAGCCTCAATCTGACGGTCAGCGTCACTATCGGTTATGACACCCCATGGCGTCAGGTGCATGCCATGCTGGAGCTGGCCGCGAAACGGGCAAAAGGGATTGACCTTTCCGAGCCGCCGCTGGTGCGCCAGTTAGGGTTAATGGACTGGTATATCGCTTACGAATTGCAGGTCCGCCTGCTGCCCGATCAGTCCCTCGCGGTTGCCCGCAATGAACTGCATAGCCAGATACAGGATGTGTTTAACGAATTTAACGTGCAGATCATGTCCCCGAATTTTGTTATGCAGCCAGAGGGCAGCGTGATGGTTGCCAAAGAGAACTGGTATACCGCGCCAGCCAAACCCCCTCAGGGCGAAACGTGACGGCCCGGTTTTTCCGTGGCAAGGCAAAATGTCACAGCTTTTAATCGACGATCGCCGATTTTACACGGGTCATCGCCAGAATGTTTTTTGAGCGCATATTTAATTTCTCGATGATCCTCACGCGGTAGGTGCTGGTCGTTTTTTGTGACAGTTGCAGCTTTTTCGCGATCTCATGGTTTTCCAAATGAAACAGCTTCAGCACGTCATACTCGCGTCGCGTAAAGGAGTGTGTCCTGAGCGCCCGATAAAAACGCATCAGCTGCTGAAAAGGGTGAGCAGTAAAATGCATCGACGAATAGATAATATTATCGATTCTCACTGCGCGGTTGGCTTCTATCTCATGCATCAGGACAATGTAATCACGCTTAACTTTTTTGACCTGCCGAATGGTTTTATTGCGTAACTTATCCTGTTCAATCGCAATGATAAAATCCATCGCCTGATCGACCCCATCAAGATCGTGAATATCCGCGTCATCGCGAATCAAATGGGTTGATGTCAGGGAGCTTGATACACCATGGCAAAGGTAATAGTTATCACTGATAAATAAAAAATTCATAATCGTCGTTAAATAAAGTCATGGCTATCTCTTAACGCAGTGATCTACGGTTAATGAGTGTTGTGCGAAAAAGAGTCTAAATGACCACCCGCGAATCTAATAAACGTTATGAATGTAAAAATAAATGTTTACATTTTAGCCAGTCGATGGCGAAGAAATCAGCGGGACGGAAGGGGAGGACGGAAGACGTGTAATGTTATGCAAATTCGTGCTTTACATCATGCTCAGAGATGTTTATAGTGCGCCTCACTTTGGAAGCGTGGCCGAGCGGTTGAAGGCACCGGTCTTGAAAACCGGCGACCCGAAAGGGTTCTAGAGTTCGAATCTCTACGCTTCCGCCAAATTCGAAAACCCTGCGATAGCAATATCGCAGGGTTTTTTCGTTATTCCAGCTCCAGCGTATACTGCGCGATTTTGAAGTAGATAATCAGCCCGGTCCCGTCGATTAGCGTGGCGATAAACGGTGCGGAGACCACCGCCGGATCGATTTTGCAGCATTTCAGTACCATCGGGATCACCGACGAGACGATGGCGCTCCACAGCGTAATGCAGACCAGCGTCAGGCTGACGATGAGCGTGATTTCCATCCCAATACCCATCATCCAGGCGCGAACGCAGCCCGCCAGACCCAGCGTGGCGGCAATCATTAACGAGGTGCTGATCTCTTTGCGCAGCACGCGACCCACATCGCGAAGGTGGACTTCACCCAGCGCCATGGCGCGCACCAGCGTCGAGGTGATCTGCGTCCCGCTGTTTCCGCCGGTGCCAATCAGCAGCGGAATAAAGAACGCCAGCGCGATGGCAGATTCCAGCGCCTCTTCAAAATGCTGGATCACCGAGCTGGTATACGCTTCCGCGACAAACAGCAGCAGCAGCCAGACGGAGCGTTTCTTCCACAGGCTAAAGGCACTGGTTTCCAGATAGGGCTTCTCCAGCGGCAGCGTCGCCCCCTGAAGCTGGGCATCTTCAGTAACGTCATCTTCCAGCAGATGGGCGATTTCACGCTCGGTAAGGCAGCCCACCAGCTTGCCGTGGGTCACCACCGGAACTACATCCGCACCCGCGTGCGCCAGCACCCCGGCGACATCCGCCCGCTCATCTTCCGGTTTGAGCTGAATAAAATCCGATATCATCAACCCCTTAACGGGCTGCACGGTGTCGGTGGTCTGCAACAATTTGCGTACGGCGATCAAACCCGCGAGGCGACCGTTATCTTCGATAAAAATATGCGACGGAATATCATCATCTTTTAATTTTTCAAAGAACTGCTCGCGTGCCAGAGCCACGCATAATGAAATATCAATAACGATAAAATCGGTATTCATATATTGCGCGATGGCGCTGTCGTTAAAAGCCTGGTTTTGGTTGTGAATAGCGTAAGACATAGTAAATTCCCTTTGAATAATAAAATCTCTCAGGGGCGAGCAAGACAGGGCATGTCGGAAAGGAGATCCCCACGTCCTGGGTTCAGCACTGTACACCGTATCCCGCTAGGGAAGTTATACTGACAAAGCCTTGATTCGACAGTGCCTGTTTTACCCTGTGCCGGTTCTCTCGAACCCACCAGAGCGATAACGTTTATTTGTACAGGAGCCTCGCCATAACGAGATCGTTGTAAAACGAGAGGGATAATACGCTTATTTAAAACTGCTGCTGAGGAATTTTAATAATGTTGAAGAACGGTTTAAATGAATAGTATTAAACGCATGTTGAGGTTTTATTTAACTGTTTTCTTTTTAAATGGAGAATTCATTTGTTACCGGAGAGAGTAAAATGGCATGGCTGGACACGCTGCTGGATCATTTTGCGCATTATCCGACGCATCTGTTCGCGCTGCTCGTTGTTATGGCGTTGAGTAAATCGACGGTGCTGGTCTCCTCGGTGCTGCCGCCCGCATCGGTCATGCTGATGGCGGGGATCGCCGTCAGCCAGTCGAGTCTGCATCCCGGAATGACGTGGCTGGCGGTGGTGATGGGCGCTACGGCAGGTTCGGTGCTGAATTACCATATCGGCCAGCTGATGGGGCATACCCGGCTGGTGTCACGCCTCACCGCAAAACATGCCGATAAGATTCTGCGGGTACAGCATCAGCTGCAAAAGCACGGCGTAGTCGCGCTGTTCACGTCGCGTTTCCTGGCGGTGCTGCGTTATATCGTGCCGCTGGCGGCCGGCATGCTCAGGATGAGCGCGATGAAGGTTTACGTCGTTAGCCTGCTGTCAGCCTGCGCATGGGCGGCGCTGTATGTCGGTATCGTCACCGGCATCAGCATCTGAACGTATTCATCAGTTTGAGAAATGCTTCCCGAAAAAACGGTCACCAGTCTGTCACACTCAGCGTAACGATAAAAACGCATGAGGAAAAAGGGATGAGAAAAGCACTACTCGCTGTCGCCGTGGCAGGAACGTTTTCAGTGACGTTTGGGGCGCAGGCACAGGACACGCCGGATGGCTATCAGCTGGAACAGGTGCTCATCATGAGCCGCCACAACCTGCGCGCGCCGCTTGCCAATAACGGCAGCGTGCTGGAGCAGTCCACGCCCAAGCAGTGGCCGGAGTGGGACGTCCCGGGTGGACAGCTCACCACCAAAGGCGGCGTACTGGAAGTGTATATGGGTCACTATATGCGCGAGTGGCTGGCAGAGCAGGGAATGGTGAAGACGGGTGAATGCCCGCCAGCGGATACCGTCTATGCCTACGCCAACAGCCTCCAGCGCACCGTGGCGACCGCGCAGTTCTTTATCACCGGCGCGTTCCCCGGGTGCGATGTTCCTGTGCATCATCAGGAAAAAATGGGCACCATGGACCCCACCTTCAATCCGGTCATTACCGATAACTCCCCTGAGTTTCGCGAGAAAGCGCTGAAAGCGATGGAGACGGAACGGCAGAAAATGCATCTGGATGAAAGCTACAAACTGCTGGAACAGCTGACAAACTACAGCGACTCGCCGTCCTGCAAGGAGAAAAAAGTCTGCTCCCTGACGGAGGCGAAAGATACCTTCAGCGCCGATTATGAAAAAGAGCCGGGCGTCTCCGGGCCGCTGAAGGTGGGTAACTCGCTGGTGGATGCGTTCACGCTACAGTATTACGAAGGCTTCCCGACAGACCAGGTGGCCTGGGGGGAAATCAAAACCGATCAGCAGTGGCGCGTGCTGTCGAAGCTGAAAAACGGCTATCAGGACTCGCTGTTTACGTCGAAGGAAGTGGCGCAGAACGTGGCTAAACCGCTGGTGAAGTACATTGATAAAGCGCTGGTGACCGACCAGGCAAAAGCGCCAAAAATCACCCTGCTGGTAGGGCACGACTCTAACATCGCCTCGCTGCTGACCGCGCTGGACTTCAGGCCTTATCAGCTGCACGACCAGCAGGAAAGAACCCCGATTGGCGGTAAAATTGTCTTCCAGCGCTGGCATGATAAAAACACTAACCAGGAGCTGATGAAAATTGAGTATGTTTACCAGAGTTCAGATCAGCTGCGTAACGCCAGCGTACTGTCGCTGCAATCCCCTGCGCAGCGCGTGACGCTGGAGCTGAAGGGCTGTCCGGTGGATGGCAACGGCTTCTGTCCTGTCGATAAATTCAATGCGGTGATGGATAACGCGGCGAAATAGAAAATAACCCCCCGCGTGGGCGGGGGGAACGTTCAGACGTTTTTACGTTCGATGGTTTGCTCGCCCCAGAACAGCGAGTCTTTGTCGGTTTTTTTGAAGGCGCGAACCAGCACTTCATCGTTGCCTTCTTCCCAAATCTGTTCAGCCAGCTTTTCGTCATAATTGGCGACTTCAAAGATGGCTTCGGCAATCTCCGGAGAGGTATTGCGTAAACTTGCCCATTCGCCCACGTGGTGAGCTTTGGATTCTTGAGTTGGCATACTTGTCCTCCTGTTAGGTTAGCCGTTCAGTTTTTTGGCAAGACCCGCGACGTATTCACCCTGATAGCGGGCGATTGAAAGTTCTTCATTGCTTGGCTGACGTGAACCATCCCCACCGGCAATCGTTGTTGCGCCATAGGGCGTACCACCACGGACCTGGGAGACATCAAACAGTTCCTGCGCGCCGTAGCCAATCGGCACAATGACCATCCCATGATGCGCAAGCGTTGTCCAGGTGGAAGTGATCGTCTGCTCCTGGCCGCCGCCCGTGCCGGTAGAGCTGAACACGCTGGCCAGCTTGCCGTATAATGCGCCGGAGGCCCAGAGCCCGCCCGTCTGGTCGAGGAAGGTGCGCATCTGGCCGGACATATTGCCGAAGCGGGTCGGGGTGCCGAAGATAATGGCATCATAGTCCGCGAGCTCCTGCGGGGTGGCGACCGGGGCGTTTTGTGTTTTCCCCCCGGCTTTGGCGAAGGCTTCCGCCTGCATGGTTTCCGGTACGCGTTTAACCACGACCTCAACGCCGTCTACTCTGTTTGCGCCTTCTGCTACTGCGTGAGCCATGGTTTCAATGTGTCCATACATGGAATAATAGAGCACCAGAACTTTTGCCATTTTGCATCACTCCTCGTTGGTTTTTCTTACAGCGGATCGCTGCGTTCCTTTAAAGATATGACATCACAGCCAGACTGCAAAAATGAACGGCATTTCTTTGATATATAACAATATCTTTTCGTTACGTGCTTTGTAGCAAAATGAAACAACTTTCGCGGCGCGGATTTTTCAAAATATAAGAATGGCTTATGAATGACTTCCTCAATATTTCATACGAAAGGCTGAGATCATGTTGCAGAATATTACCTCTCGCTTGCCGGATAGCCGCATTACACTAAGCTTAGTTTCACGCGGCACAGATAAAGGCACTGTCCTTGAGCCGCGAGGTGAAAGAATCCTCTTTTACTGAATGCAATATGATGTCTAATGTTTCACACTCTGGAGGTTAGAGATGGCAAACCATCGTGGTGGTTCAGGTAATTTCGCTGAAGACCGTGAAAGAGCATCAGAAGCAGGTCGTAAAGGTGGCCAGTCTAGCGGGGGCAACTTTAAAAACGACCCTCAGCGCGCATCAGAGGCTGGTAAAAAAGGGGGTAAAAATAGCCACGGCAGCAACAAGTAGTACGCCGGGTTAACTCTCTGCCGCCGGGTTTCCCGGCGGTTTTTTTATGTCTGCTACATTGAACTGTCATCAAAGGCATCGCACACTACAGGATTGATTCTTCGTGCTGGTGTCCCATGTCCGTTTCCCGTTTTACCTTCTCCATTAAGCCTCAGGAAGCCATCCTGATTTTGATCACCATGTTCTGGGGCGGAACCTTTCTTGCCGTTCAGTACGCGGTCACGATGAGCGATCCGTTTTTCTTTGTAGGGCTGCGTTTTGCAACCGCTGCGGTTGCCGTGGCGCTTATTTCACTGAAAACCCTGCGCGGATTGACCCTGAGAGAGCTTAAAGCGGGTGTCGCCATTGGCGTGGCGATTGCCATGGGTTACAGCCTGCAAACGTGGGGGCTCCAGTCTATCTCCAGCAGTAAATCCGCCTTCATCACCGCCATGTACGTACCGCTGGTGCCGCTGTTGCAGTGGCTGTGCCTCGGCAGAATGCCGGGCCTGATGTCGTGCATTGGCATCGTGCTGGCGTTCATCGGCCTTATTTTATTAGCCGGGCCGGAAAATAATCTGCTGGCGCTGGGGCCGGGGGAGATCATCACTCTGGTGGGGGCCGTCGCCATTGCGGCAGAAATTATTCTGATTAGCGCCTGGGCAGGAAAAGTGGACGTCAAGCGGGTGACGGTGGTGCAGCTTGCCACCGCGTCGCTGGTGGCGTTCGCGACGATGGTGCCGGCAGGGGAGTCCGTCCCGCCGATGTCTACCGGGCTTATCGTCGTGGCGCTGGGGCTGGGCATTTTCAGCGCCATTATCCAGGTTACCATGAACTGGGCGCAGCGCAGCGTATCCCCGACACGGGCGACGGTCATTTACACCGGTGAACCGGTGTGGGCGGGTATTTTCGGGCGACTCGCCGGGGAGCGTCTGCCGCTGCTGGCGCTGGTGGGCGCGGCATTTATTATCGCCGGGGTGCTGGTGAGCGAGTTGAAGTTAAAAAAACGACGTAAGGCGACTGCCGGATTGAGCGCTGAACAAGGGGCAGATAGCTAACAACGCGCACCCTGTCCGTTTAGCCCGGCGGCGCTTCGCTTGCTCGGGCCTACTTGCCAATTGTAGGCCGGGTAAGCGTAGCGTCACCCGGCAAGAATGCGGCACGTATTTCAGGTGGAAGGGGTGATGGCTTTTCCTTGCGGTACATCCCTTTTCCGGCGGCTCAGCAGGGCGTTGAGCAGGATCGCGCCGAAGGTCGCCGTGCCAATCCCGCCTACCGTAAACCCGCCCAGCGTCAGGGCGAAATCACCCGCCCCCAGCACCAGTGTCACCGCCACCATGATCAGGTTACCATTCTGGCTCAGATCAACATGATTCTGCACCCAGATACGTGCCCCCGCGACGGCAATAAGACCAAATACCACAATCGAGGCGCCGCCAATCACGGGTGCCGGGATGGTGTGGATCAATGCGCCGAATTTTGGGGAAAAGCCGAGCAGCATCGCCATCACCGCCGCCGCCACGAAGACCAGCGTCGAGTAGACTTTGGTCACTGCCATCACGCCGATGTTTTCCGCGTAGGTCGTCACGCCGCTGCCGCCGACCGAGCCGGAGAGCATGGTCGCCAGACCGTCTCCCACAAACGCCCGTCCCATATACGGGTCCATATTGCGGCCGGTCATTCCCGCTACGGCTTTCAAATGGCCCAGGTTTTCAGCCACCAGAATCACCGCGACAGGCGCGATGAGCATCATCGCCTGAGCGTTAAAGGTGGGCGAGGTTATGTGCGGCATGCCGAACCAGGCGGCCTGATGAATCAGTGTGAAATCAACCGGTTTGCCGAGGCCGAACACGTTCGCCAGCAGCGCGTAGACCAGACAGGCCGCAATCAGCCCGACCAGGATCAGCAGCCGCTGGATCATGCCGCGCGTAAAGACCGCCACCACGCCGATGCACAGCACCGTAATCACCGCCATCCAGCTTTCAAACGGTGAGCCGGAAACGCTCTTCACCGCAATCGGCGCGAGGTTCAGGCCTATCGCCATCACCACCGCCCCGGTGACGACGGGGGGCATCATCCGCTCGATCCAGCGCGTGCCGACTTTCATCACCACCAGACCGGTCAGGGTATAGACCAGCCCACAGGCGATAATGCCGCCGAGGGCCACGCTCAGGTTGGGATTAATACCCTGACCGTTAAACCCGGTCGCTGCAATGACCACTCCAACGAAGGCGGCGCTGGAGCCCAGATAGCTGGGCACACGCCCGCCGGTGACAAAAAAGAACAGCAGGGTACCCATACCCGACATCAAAATGGCGAGGTTAGGATCCAGCCCCATCAGCATGGGCATCAGCACCGTCGCACCAAACATCGCGACCGCATGCTGCACGCCCATCACCATGGTCTGCCCGAGCGGGAGCCTTTCATCCGGCGCGACCACGCCTGCTTCTGTGGAGGTCGATTTCAACTGCCAGTGGGGAAGTCCGAACATGATCTGTCTCCTGAATGCGGATTAACAGGCGGGTCGCATAAGTGCGTGATAGCCGCGGTCGAACCACACCAGCCCTTGCGGCGCCGGGTGGCGTACGATGGATACGATGTCGCAAAACAGAATGTCGTGAGTGCCAACGCTCACCACCTGGCTGATGCGGCAGTCGAACGAGGCCAGCGCATTTTCCAGACGCGGGCAGCCCGTGTCGCCTGTCTGCCAGCGGGCAGCGGCAAAGCGGTCCGCCATCGGCGTTTTCCCGCCAAACAGGTTGGATAAAGGCTCCTGTCCGGCACTCAGCGTGTTAACGCACAGGGTGCGGTTCTCGCTGAAAATCGGCCAGACCGACGCGCCGCGGTTCAGGCACACCAGCAGGGTAGGCGGGGAATCCGTGACGCTGCATACCGCGCTGGCGGTGAAGCCCGCCAGGCCTGCCGGGCCGTCGGTGGTAATGATATTGACCGCTGCGCCGACGCAGGCCATAGCGTCGCGAAAGGTTTGTTTATCCGGTGTCATCACGTTCGCTCCTTACGCCAGCCCGCAGGCATCGTCAAAGGCCAGACGCGGCAGGCGTCCGTACAGTTTGGTCGTATCGCCATAGCCGATGTTAATCAGCAGATTGCTTTTGAGTAGCGTGCCCGTGAAAAATGCCGCGTCCACTTTTTCCCGGTCAAAACCCGACATCGGCCCGGTGTCCAGCCCGAGCGCGCGGCAGGCGAAAATCAGGTACGCGGCCTGCATTGAGCTGTTGCGAAAGGCGGTCTCTTCCGCCAGCGCGGGGCTTGCGGTAAACCAGCTTCTGGCATCGCCGTGCGGGAACAGTTCAGGCAGGCGCTCATAAAACTCGCTGTCCCAGGCGACAATCGCCGTGACCGGGGCAGTGAGCGTTTTCTCAAGGTTGCCGCTGGAGAGCGCCGGGCGCAGCTTCTCTTTTCCTTCCGGGCTTCGCACAAACACAATGCGCGCCGGGGAGCAGTTGGCGGACGTCGGCCCCCATTTCATCAGGTCATAAATCTCGCGCAGCGTCTCGTCACTGACCGGTATATCCAGCCAGCCGTTATGGGTACGTGCGCCGGTAAACAGCGTTTCCAGCGCGGCGTGCGTGATGGCTTCGCTCATTCAAACTCCTTACAAAGCGGGTTCTGGGCTGTGCAGCAGGCTGGCAAGCCCGTTCAGCAGCAGAGTGTTAAAGTTGTCCGGCGCGGTCACGTTGCAGGCATGCCCGCCCTGACGCATGACCGTTTTACGGGCGTGCGGGAGTACGGCGTGCAGTTCATCAGAACAGACGGACGGCACCAGCAGATCGTCGGTGGAACAGATAATCTGCACGGGGCAGCGAACGCGTGCAGCGTGGCGGCTGAAATCGGCCTGCTTCAGCGCATGCAGCCTGCGCAGCAGATTGGCTTTGCCCTGAAAATGGGCCAGCGCCAGCGCGTCCTCGGCCTCCAGCCGCGGGACGCGGGCGGCCATCCAGTCTGCCGGGTAGAGGAACAAGGGCTGTGCCTCTACCCACGCCTGCGCGCCGCCCGCATGCAGCAGACGTTCGCGAACGTCAAAACAGCGTCGGGTATGGGCATTGAGCGTCAGCCAGCCGTTGACGCAGACCAGCGCGGTAAGGGCGTCGGGCTTATCGATGGCCAGCCGCAGGCCCACCAGCGCCCCCAGCGCGTGGCCGACCACGCAGTAACGGGCGATCCCGGCCCCGGCTAACGCCAGTGCGAGCTCGTCGGCCATGTGTGCGAGGGTGTAGTCTTCCGGCAGGGTATCCGGGTTATTCCCCGTGCCCCGCTGGTCGTAGCACACCACCTGATACTCCTGCCCCAGCACGGCGAGCTGAGGCAGCCAGTAGCTCCCGCTGCCGCCGAGCCCGGCAATCAGTACCACCACGGGCGCGCCCGCAAAGGGGGGCGGGGAAATGGACAGTTTCATGGCGGCCTCACTTCGCGATGTGCGCAACGGTGGCAATTTCAACCAGCGCGTCCGGCTTTACCAGCCCGCACTGGATGCAAAACCGCGCCGGTTTATCGCCCGGGAAAAACTCCGCGTAGATTTCGTTAATCGCGGCGTAGTTTTTCCAGTCGGTGATAAAGATGCTGTTGAAGGTCACGTCCTCCATCGTGCCACCCGCCGTTTCGATCACGGTTTTGATCGTCTCCAGCACGTGGCGGGTTTGCGCCTTTGGGTCATTGATAAACACCACGTTGTTGTCTTTATCAAACGGCAGCGTGCCCGAGACATACACCACGCCGTCGGCGAGGGTGCCGGGAACGAAGGGGGCAATCGGAGTGCTGGTGCCCGGCGGAATAATCACGGATTTCGGCATAGCGGTTCTCCTCAGGCGATACGGGCGAGCGGGGGATCCAGCGCGTCGCAGAAATCATTGACGTTACTGACCCAGCCAAAAAAGGTTTCGATATTGAACAGGGCGGCTTTCTGGGCAAAATCCGGCCCGGCCTGATGGGTAGCGTCTTCCAGCACCACGCCAAAATACTCGAGGAAAAAGCCGTCGCGCAGGGTCGACTCCACGCAGACGTTGGTGGCAATGCCCGTAAAGACCAGATGACGAATGCCCCGGCTGCGCAGCAGGCTGTCGAGCGGGGTATTGAAAAAGCCGCTGTAGCGCGGTTTCGGCAGTACGATATCGCTGGCTTCCGGTACCAGCTCATCCACCAGTTGATAATCCCAGCCGCCTTTCGCCAGCAGCGTGCCCTGGAGTTCTGGCCGTTGGCGCATGGTTTTCAGGGCGTTGGATTTGTGAAAGTTGGGGGAGCCGGGACCACCAGCTTCGACGTACTGGTCGTCCCAGCCGTTCTGGAACCAGACGATGAGCATGCCCGCAGCGCGCGCAGCGTGCACGGCGGTTTTAATGTTCTCGATCACCGGCTGCGTGGTGGAGACGTCAAACCCGGCCAGATCCAGATACCCGCCTTTACTGGCATAGGCGTTTTGCATATCCACCACGATCAGCGCGCTGCGCTGCGCGTCAAAGGTAATGGCTTCCGGGCGAGCGTTGAGGGTCGTCATTACGCCACCTCCTTCGTCACGGCAGGGATGTGGGCGCGGCACTGCATCAGCGGCTGAATGCGCTCGCCGAAGGTTTCCACGCCGGTGAGAAAATCATCGAAGGTCAGCAGCACGCCTTCGGCGCCGGGCACGGCAGCCACTTCGTCGAGCATTCTGGCGACGCTGGCATACGAGCCAACCAGGGTGCCCATGTTGATATTGACGGCAGACGTCGGGTCGGCCATCTGGCGAACGTTGGTGTCCGCGCCGGAGCGGGTATCCTTCTGGCTCTGCTCGGTCAGCCAGCTCAGCGCTTCGTCATCCGCGCCGTCCTTGTATCGTTCCCATTTGGCGCGCGCGGCGTCATCGGTTTCGTCGGCAATCACCATAAACAGCACGTAGGAGGCCACGTCGCGCCCGGTTTTATCGGCGGCCGCTTTCATGCGTGCCGCAGTGGGCGCGAAGGCGGCAGGGGTGTTAACGCCTTTGCCGAAGCAGAAGTTGAAGTCGGCGTATTTCGCGGAGAATTCCATCCCGGCGTCGCTCTGCCCGGCGCAGATAACCTTCATCGGCACCGACGGCTGCGGGCTGACGCGGCAGTCGTTCATGGTGAAGAAATCGCCTTTGAAATCGCTTTTGCCGGTGCCCCACAGATCGCGCAGCACCTGCACATATTCAGTCAGGTAGTCGTAGCGACGGGAGAAGTAATCGTCCCCCGGCCAGATCCCCATCTGCTCGTACTCCGGCTTTTGCCAGCCGGTGACCAGGTTAACGCCAAAGCGCCCGCCGGAGATGGAGTCGATGGTGGAGGCCATCCGCGCCACGATCGCCGGGGGCAGGGTAAGGGTGGCGGCGGTGGCGTAGATCTGGATCCGCGAGGTGACCGCCGCCAGGCCCGCCATCAGGGTAAAGGACTCCAGGTTGTGGTCCCAGAATTCGGTCTTACCGCCGAAACCGCGCAGCTTGATCATCGAGAGCGCAAAGTCGAAATGGTAATGCTCCGCTTTCTGCACGATGGCTTTATTCAGCTCAAAGGTCGGCATGTATTGCGGGGCAGTGGTCGAGATAAGCCAGCCGTTGTTGCCGATCGGTACAAATACGCCAATTTTCATCACGAACCTCTCTTCATTACGTCGCAGGTGTCACGATGTTTTTGCAAAGGCAGTGCCAGTTTTGAAAATCACTTTGTTATTAGGGTGTTAAATGATGGTTGTTGAAATTAACAGCGAAAATGTGGACTAGATGGTCAAAATCATTGCACAGAAAACAGGCACTCATGCGCGCTGAGGGTGCAGAAGGTCGTGGCGAGACGGGGGTTTTGCTATGCTGAGCGCAGGACAGAAAATGGAGAGCGAAAATGACACAAGGCGCAGTGAAAACACCCGGAAAACGTTCGCAGGCGGTGAGCGCCAAGAAACAGGCGATCCTCAGCGCTGCGCTGGAGACATTTTCGCAGTTTGGTATTCACGGTACGCGCCTTGAGCAGGTGGCGGAGCAGGCCGGGGTGTCCAAGACCAATCTGCTCTACTACTACCCGTCGAAAGAGGCGCTGTATGTGGCGGTGATGCAGCAAATCCTCGATATCTGGCTGGCACCTCTCAAGGCGTTTCGCGAAGAGCTGGCCCCGCTGGTGGCGATAGAGGAGTACATAAGGCTGAAGCTGGAGGTATCGCGTGATTACCCGCAGGCATCCAGGCTGTTCTGTCTGGAGATGTTGCAGGGCGCGCCGCTGTTGCAGGCGGAGCTGACGGGAGATCTAAAGCAGCTGGTGGACGATAAATCGGCCATTATTGCCGGATGGGTCGCCAGCGGAAAACTGGCGCCCGTCGATCCGCATCATCTGATCTTCATGATTTGGGCCTCAACCCAGCACTACGCTGACTTCGCGGCCCAGGTCGAGGCGGTGACCGGTAAAACGCTCCAGGACGAGGCGTTTTTCCAGAGCACCCTCGAAAACGTACAGCGGATGATTATCGAAGGGATCCGCGTGCGTTAATTGCCCGGTGGGAGAGGGCAGCTTAGGTCGCCCTCTTCACACTGCATCAGCGTGGCCAGAAACGCTTCGCGCTCTGCGGTTTTCTCCGCCAGACACTGGTTCACAATCATTGGCTGAACGCTCCCGCCTTCCGTACCCGAACCGATAAACGCACAGTCTGCGTCGCGCAGGCCGATCCACGCCTGCTGCGCCTTTTTCAGCAGGTCGCGCTGAGGGGCTGCCGCGCGTTTGATGGCGGCCTGGTACGTCTGGTTGAGCTTTTTATCCGCAGCCTGGTACTGCTCTGCCGCACAGGCACTGAGTTCTGTCTGGGTGGTCGCTTTGTCGCACTCGTCGGCCAGCGCGCCGGCGCTGAGCAGCAGTGCTGCGCCTGCGATAAGATATCGTTTCATACACTCCCCAATAAAATAAGGCTCCGTCTCCGGAGCCTTATTAGCACAGCGTTAGCCGATTGTCATCAGGCTGGCGTTACCCCCCGCCGCCGCGGTGTTGACGCTGAGCGAGCGCTCAACGTACAGACGCTCCAGCAGCAGGTTGGTTTCCCCGCGCGCAAAGCCCTGCACGGAAACGATGGCACCGCTGCGGGCCGCAACCTGCTCGCACAGTTCGCGCAGCTGGTCGGAATCACCGTGGTAGATCACCGCGTCAAACGGCTGGGTCAGCAGGGCATCGGCCTTCGCAAAGCGAATGCGGGCCGAAACCGCTTTTGGCAACTGTTTGGCGAGGTCGCGATGCAGGGCATCTTCCGGCCACAGCACCTCACAGCCCGTTGCCGTTGCGGCTGCCAGCTGCACCAGCGCATCCTGCTCGTTATCCGCCACGCACAGCACACGCTCGCGCGGCATCAGCGTCCAGGTGTTGCGCTCACCGGTTGGACCCGGCAGCAGACGCTGTGTTCCCGCCTGCGCCAGCTCGCCGTACTGCTGTGCAATCGCATGCAGCTCGGGACGATTTTCAGCCCACTTAATCAGCGCGTCCAGCGGCTGGGTCAGCACGGCTTTCACCTGCGCATCCACCGGATATTCCGCGTCCTGACGCGCCAGCGTCACGCCCAGCGCATTTTCCGGACGGTTTGCCAGCAGACGGTACAGATAGAGCGGACCGCCCGCTTTCGGGCCGGTGCCGGAGAGACCTTCACCGCCGAATGGCTGCACGCCCACGACCGCGCCAACCATGTTGCGGTTGACGTACAGGTTGCCAACTTTAGCATTGCCGGTCACCTGGGCAATGGTTTCGTCGATACGGGTATGCACGCCAAGCGTCAGGCCGTAACCCGAGGCGTTGATCTGATCGATCAGCTCGTTGAGGTTGTTACGGTTGTAGCGCACCACGTGCAGTACCGGGCCGAAGACCTCTTTTTTCAGCTCGTCGAAGCTTGCCAGCTCAATCAGCGTTGGCGGCACGAAGGTGCCGGTCTGCCACTCGCGGGCATCTTCGCTGTTCTCGCGCACCGCCTGGAACACCGGACGGCCTTTTGCACGCATGGTCTGAATGTGGTTTTCAATGTTGGCTTTGGCTTCCGCGTCGATCACCGGCCCGATGTCGGTAGTGAGACGGCCCGGGTTGCCCATGCGGCATTCCGCCATCGCACCGCGCAGCATCTTCAGCGTGTGGTCAGCCACGTCATCCTGTAAGCACAGTACGCGCAGGGCGGAACAGCGTTGGCCCGCGCTGTCGAAGGCAGAAGCCAGCACGTCAACGACGACCTGCTCGGTGAGTGCGGAGGAGTCCACGATCATGGCGTTCATGCCGCCGGTTTCAGCGATCAGCGGGGTAGGACGGCCCTGCGCATCCAGACGGGTGGCGATGTTGCGTTGTAGCAGGGAGGCCACTTCGGTAGAACCGGTAAACATCACGCCGCGTACGCGGTTATCGGAGGTCAGTTTGGCCCCGACCGTTTCACCGCGCCCTGGCAGCAGCTGCACCACGCCCGCCGGTACGCCCGCTTCCAGCAGAATGTTAATGCCCTGGGCGGCAATCAGCGGGGTCTGCTCTGCCGGTTTCGCCAGCACGCTGTTGCCTGCGGCCAGCGCCGCGGCAATCTGGCCGGTGAAGATCGCCAGCGGGAAGTTCCACGGGCTGATACACACCACCGGGCCGAGCGGACGGTGGGTTTCGTTGTCGAAATCATCGCGCACCTGACCGGCGTAGTAGTGCAGGAAGTCTACCGCCTCGCGCACTTCGGCGATGGCGTTGCTGAAGGTTTTACCCGCTTCACGCACCAGAATGCCGATCAGCTGCTGCATCTGATCTTCCATCAGCACCGCCGCGCGTTCCAGAATGGCGGCACGCTCCTGCGGCGGGGTGGCAAACCAGATTGGCGCGTTGTTCACCGCGCTCTCCAGGGCCTGCTCCACTTCCGCTTCCGTGGCTTCGCGCACGTAGCCGACGATATCCTTCGGCTCTGCCGGGTTAATCACCGGCTGCATTTCACCGTCCTCAACGGATTGCTCAAGGATCGGCCTGGCCTGCCACTTCTGCAATGCGCTGTTAAGCAGGGCGGAAGAGAGCGACGCCAGACGGTGTTCGTTGGCGAGATCCAGACCCGCCGAGTTGACGCGGCCTGCACCATACAGCTCGCGCGGCAGGGCAATCTTCGGATGCGGCAGGCCAATCTGGCCTTCCTGCGCCGCCATCTTCTCAACGGCCTGTACCGGGTCGGCCACCAGCTCGTCCAGCGGCAGGGTGGTGTCGGCGATGCGGTTAACGAAGGAGGTGTTCGCCCCGTTCTCCAGCAGACGGCGCACCAGGTAGGCCAGCAGGGTTTCGTGGGTACCTACCGGGGCATAGATTCGGCACGGACGGTTCAGCTTGCCGTCGGCCACTTTACCGGTCACCTGCTCGTACAGCGGTTCACCCATGCCGTGCAGGCACTGGAACTCGTACTGGCCCGGATAGTAGTTCTGACCCGCGAGGCTGTATATCGCCGCCAGGGTGTGGGCGTTGTGGGTGGCGAACTGCGGATAAATCAGGTTCGGCACGCCGAGCAGTTTTTTCGCGCAGGCGAGGTAAGAGACGTCGGTATAGACCTTGCGGGTATAGACCGGATAGCCTTCCAGACCTTCCATCTGGGCGCGTTTGATTTCGCTGTCCCAGTAGGCACCCTTCACCAGACGGATCATCAGGCGGCGACGGCTGCGGCTGGCCAGGTCAATCAGGTAGTCAATGACGAACGGGCAGCGTTTCTGGTAGGCCTGGATAACGAAACCAATCCCGTTCCAGCCCGCCAGCTCCGGCTCGAAGCACAGTTTTTCCAGCAGATCGAGGGAGATCTCCAGACGGTCCGCCTCTTCGGCGTCGATGTTAATGCCGATATCATACTGGCGCGCCAGCAGGGTCAGGGACTTCAGGCGCGGGTAGAGTTCTTCCATCACCCGGTCGTACTGCGCGCGGCTGTAGCGCGGGTGCAGGGCGGAGAGCTTGATAGAGATGCCCGGACCTTCATAAATACCGCGACCGTTGGACGCTTTACCGATGGCGTGGATCGCCTGCTGGTAAGATACCATGTAGGCCTGCGCGTCGGCGGCGGTCAGCGCCGCTTCACCCAGCATGTCGTAGGAGTAGCGGAAGCCTTTATCTTCCAGCTTGCGGGCGTTCGCCAGCGCTTCGGCAATGGTTTCCCCGGTGACGAACTGCTCGCCCATCAGGCGCATCGCCATGTCCACGCCCTTGCGGATCAGCGGCTCGCCGCTCTTGCCGATGATGCGGTTCAGAGAGCGCGACAGGTTGGCTTCGTTATGGGTGGAGACCAGCTTGCCGGTAAACAGCAGGCCCCAGGTGGCGGCGTTAACGAACAGCGACGGACTGCGGCCAATGTGGGAGTGCCAGTTGCCGTTGCTGATTTTGTCGCGGATCAGGGCATCGCGGGTGGCTTTATCCGGAATACGCAGCAGCGCTTCCGCCAGACACATCAGCGCCACGCCTTCCTGCGAGGAGAGGGAGAACTCCTGCAACAGACCCTGCACCATACCAGCGCGTCCGCTGGCGGTTTTCTGATTACGCAGCTTGTCGGCGAGCTGATACGCCAGGCTGTGCGCCTGAGCGGCAACGGCTTCCGGCAGGCGCGCCTGCTCCAGCAGCATCGGCACGGCGTCGGTTTCGGCACGGCGGTAGGCGCCGGTAATGGCGGCGCGGCTGACGGACTGCGGCAGGATCTGCTCGGCAAATTCGAGGAACGGCTGGTGGTTCTCCTCAACGGCCGTCGCGGCTTCTTCGCTTTCGTTCGCTGCGCCCGCCAGCAGGGCAGGCAGCTCCGGCAGACCTTCTTCACTCTCCAGTCTTTCCAGATAGTTAAAAATCGCCTGCTTGATTAACCAGTGCGGTGTGCGGTCGATGCGGGTCGCAGCGGTTTTAATCCGTTCGCGGGTAGCGTCATCCAGCTTAACCCCCATGGTGGTCATCCCCATGCCAAAACTCCTGTTGTTCTGTAATAGCGTTCTGTTGATAGCGTGAAATATCCACCATGTTGCAACTTTGTGCAACCGTGTTAAATGTGACCTGGTCTGCAAGCTGGAAAATGAATGGATTGTTAAGGATTAGTTAGCTGTGAAAAAGAACGTGCGGCCGTTTCTGAGCCCAGTTTTTATGCGGTGCTTAACACTTTTTAAAGGTGCAACCCGTAAAAGCGTGAGCGAGTGCAACCTATAGGAAAGACGTATAAAACCAGGGATGAAATTCATGTAAATGCAGTGTTAAATCGTTTGTCAGTGGGATGCGTATACGGCAGGATAGCGCGCCCAACGGAAACACATACACACATCACTACGTTCCGGTGATGACATAACAAGGCAACCCGGACGGTTGTCGCTCGACATTTTGGAGAATTTGAATGGCTATTAGCACACCGATGCTGGTGACATTTCTCGTTTATATTTTTGGCATGATCCTGATAGGGTTTTTGGCATGGCGTTCCACTAAAAACTTTGACGACTACATCCTCGGCGGGCGCAGCTTAGGCCCGATGGTCACCGCACTCTCTGCGGGCGCTTCCGACATGAGCGGCTGGCTGCTGATGGGGCTGCCGGGCGCGATTTTCATCTCCGGTATCTCCGAAAGCTGGATCGCCATCGGCCTGACCGTTGGCGCATGGATCAACTGGAAGCTGGTAGCAGGCCGTCTGCGTGTGCATACCGAAGCCAACAACAACGCGCTGACGCTGCCGGACTACTTCACCGGACGCTTTGAAGATAACAGCCGTATCCTGCGCATTATCTCTGCGGTGGTGATCCTGCTGTTCTTCACCATCTACTGTGCTTCCGGCATCGTGGCGGGCGCGCGTCTGTTCGAAAGTACTTTCGGCATGAGCTATGAAACCGCCCTGTGGGCCGGTGCGGCCGCGACCATCCTCTATACCTTCGTGGGCGGATTCCTGGCGGTAAGCTGGACCGACACCGTGCAGGCGAGCTTGATGATCTTCGCCCTGATCCTGACTCCGGTGATTGTCATTTTCACCGTCGGCGGCTTTGGCGAATCGCTGGAAGTGATCAAGCAGAAGAGCATTGAAAACGTCGATATGCTGAAAGGGCTGAACTTTGTCGCCATCGTCTCCCTGATGGGCTGGGGCCTGGGCTACTTCGGTCAGCCGCACATTCTGGCGCGCTTTATGGCGGCGGATTCTCACCATACCATCGTTCACGCGCGTCGCATCAGCATGACGTGGATGATCCTGTGTCTGGCGGGCGCGTGCGCGGTTGGCTTCTTCGGCATTGCGTACTTTAACAACAACCCGGCGCAGGCGGGCGCGGTGAACCAGAACGCCGAGCGCGTGTTCATCGAACTGGCGCAGATTCTGTTTAACCCTTGGATTGCCGGTATTCTGCTCTCCGCGATCCTGGCTGCGGTGATGTCCACCCTGAGCTGTCAGCTGCTGGTGTGCTCCAGCGCCATCACCGAAGACCTCTACAAAGCGTTCCTGCGTAAGGGCGCGAGCCAGAAAGAGCTGGTGTGGGTAGGGCGTTTTATGGTGCTGCTGGTTGCGCTGGTGGCGATTGCGCTGGCAGCAAACCCGGAAAACCGCGTGCTGGGGCTGGTGAGCTACGCGTGGGCGGGCTTCGGTGCCGCGTTTGGGCCGGTAGTCCTGTTCTCCGTCATGTGGTCACGCATGACCCGCAACGGCGCGCTGGCGGGGATGATTATTGGTGCGGTGACCGTTATCGTCTGGAAACAGTTCGCCTGGCTGGGCCTGTACGAAATCATTCCTGGCTTCATCTTCGGCAGCATCGGTATCGTTGTCTTCAGCCTGCTGGGTAAAGCACCGTCTGCCTCCATGCAGAAACGCTTTGCGGAAGCCGACGCGCACTACCACACTGCGCCGCCGACTAAGCTTCAGGCTGAGTAATCTCCCCTCACCCTAACCCTCTCCCCGGTGGGGAGAGGGGATAGTCCTTTCACCTATGTGAGTCTTCATCAATGAGAATTAAAACAGGGTTAATGGTGGCAGCATTCGTGATGCTGGCGGGCTGTAACGCACCCGCGCAGCACGTGCCGGTGGAAACCTGCAAAGCGGATAACCAGATGCAGCAGACCACGCTCTATTTTGGCTTGAATCGCCCGGCAGGGGCGCAGATTACCGGCAGCGAGTGGCAGCAGTTTGTTGACCAGGACGTGACGCCGCGTTTTCGCGATGGCTTAACGGTGTTTGATGCCCGTGGTCAGTGGCTGGGTAACGACGGCAAGGTGGCGCGCGAGCCGAGCAAGGCGCTGATGCTGATCTACGGGAAAGATGCGCAGAGTGAGAAGAATATTGAAGCGTTGCGCGGGATCTATAAGTCACGCTTCGCGCAGGAGTCGGTGATGCGGGTTGACCAGCCGGTGTGCGTGCAGTTTTAATGAAAAACGGCGGGAAATCCCGCCGTTGTAGTATCGTAGGCCCGTGCAAGCGAAGCGCCGCCGGGCATTAACCGCACAAAACTTACAACACCAACCCCGCAAAGCTCGCCGAAAGCAGGCTCACCAGCGTCGCGCCGTACACCAGACGCAAACCAAACCGCGACACCACGTTGCCCTGCTGCTCGTTCAGACCTTTTATTGCCCCCGCCACAATGCCAATGGAAGCAAAGTTAGCGAACGACACCAGGAACACGGACAAAATACCCAGCCCGCGAGGTGACATTTGATGGGCAATTTTTTGCAGCTCGATCATCGCCACAAATTCATTCGCCACCAGTTTAGTTGCCATAATGCTCCCCGCGTTTAAGGCATCGCTCAACGGAATACCAATAAGCCACGCCAGCGGATAAAACACATAACCCAGAATCTGCTGGAAGCTCATGCCAAATATGCTGGAGAAGAGGGCGTTAACGGCGCTAATAAGGGCGATAAAACCAATCAGCATCGCCAGAATAATCATTGCCACCTTAAAACCGGCCAGAATATACTCGCCCAGCATTTCAAAGAAGCTCTGGGATTCGTGCAGTTTTTCCAGCTTGATATCCGGCTCCGCTTCCGGGCGGGTCGGGTTAATGACCGAAAGAATAATAAAGGTGCTGAACATGTTCAGGATCAGCGCCGCGACGACAAATTTGGCGTCGAGCATGGTCATATAGGCCCCGACAATCGACAGCGACACCGTCGACATAGCCGTGGCAGCCATCGTAAACAGACGACGTGAGGAGAGATCCCCGAGTACGCCCTTGTAGGCAATAAAGTTTTCCGACTGACCGAGGATCAGCGAGCTCACCGCGTTGAAGGATTCCAGCTTGCCCATGCCGTTCAGTTTTGACAGCAGCGTCCCGATCACCCGAATAAAGATCGGCAGAATGCGCCAGTGCTGAAGAATACCGATCAACGCTGAGATAAAAATAATGGGGCAGAGCACGCCAAGGAAAATAAACGCCAGCCCTTTTTCACCCATCCCGCCAAAGACAAAATTCGTCCCTTCGGCAGCGAATTTAAGCAGCGACTCAAAGAAACCGGAGACGTATTTAATAATAAACAGACCGCTTTCTGCATGCAGGAAAAAGAACGCCAGCGCAATTTCAATCACGATCAGCTGTAAAACGAAACGAATACGAACTTTTCGGCGGTCGAAACTCACCAGCCAGGCAAGCGCAAGAATAATCACCAGCGCCAGCAGGAAATGGACAATTTTAAACATGGTTTATTTTCAGTTGGTTTTCGAGGTGGACATTTAGCCACAGCCCCGGTTAACCGTAAATGGGCATTTTCGTTATACCTTATAAACGCAACGGTTACTCAGGCAATTATTACTCCGCAATGCGTTTACATCTGGTCATCAAAACGCAACACATTTCGCTTGTTTTTCTTGTTGCCGTAATGATAATCACTATCACAAGAATTTACCTTTCTTTGCATCAGTTGACCGCGATAAACATTTAAGGTGTCGGCATGTTTGTTCCTTTTCTCATTATGTTACGTGAAGGCCTTGAAGCGGCCCTGATTGTTAGCCTTATCGCCAGTTATCTGAAGCGTACCCAGCGCGGACGCTGGATTGGCGTGATGTGGGTTGGCGTTTTCCTTGCCGCGGCGCTCTGCCTGGGGCTGGGTATTCTTATCAACGAAACCACTGGTGAATTTCCGCAGAAAGAGCAGGAGCTGTTTGAAGGCATTGTTGCCGTAATAGCGGTGGTGATCCTCACCTGGATGGTGTTCTGGATGCGCAAAGTTTCCCGTAACGTGAAGGTACAGCTTGAGCAGGCGGTGGATAACGCCCTGCAAAAAGGCAACCACCACGGCTGGGCGCTGATCATGATGGTCTTTTTCGCCGTGGCGCGTGAAGGCCTGGAGTCCGTGTTCTTCCTGCTCGCGGCTTTTCAGCAGGACGTGGGCATCTGGCCGCCGCTGGGCGCGATGCTCGGGCTGGCCACGGCGGTTGTGCTTGGTTTCCTGCTCTACTGGGGCGGCATTCGTCTTAACCTGGGCGCGTTCTTCAAGTGGACCAGCCTGTTTATTCTGCTGGTGGCCGCGGGACTGGCGGCAGGGGCGATCCGCGCCTTCCACGAAGCGGGCCTGTGGAACCACTTCCAGGACGTGGCGTTCGATCTCAGCAACGTCCTGTCGACCCATTCACTGACCGGTACCCTGCTTGAAGGGATCTTCGGCTACCAGGAAACGCCGAGCGTCAGCGAAGTGGCGATGTACTTTATCTATCTGGTTCCGGCGCTGATCCTGTTCGCTATGCCGCCGCGTACCGGCTCGCAGACGTCGCGCGTTGCGCCGTAAGTGCTGTTTTAGTTACAACATACTTTAAAGGGAAGAGTCATGGCCATTCAGTTCCGTCGTAGTGCGTTATGCGCAGGCATCGCCGCGCTGTTCGTGTCTGCCTTCGCCGCTCAGGCAGCAGATATTCCGCAGGTCAAAGTCACCGTCAACGATAAACAGTGTGAGCCGATGACCATCACGGTTAACAGCGGTAAAACCCAGTTTATTATTCAGAACCACAGCCAGAAGGCGCTGGAGTGGGAAATCCTGAAAGGCGTGATGGTGGTGGAAGAGCGCGAGAATATCGCGCCGGGCTTCAGCCAGAAGATGACCGCAAATCTTCAGCCCGGGGAATATGACATGACCTGCGGCCTGCTGACTAACCCGAAAGGTAAGCTGATCGTCAAAGGCGCAGCGACGGCGGACGCGGCCAAAGGCACGGCGCTGCTGAGTCTCGGCGACGCTATTACCGCCTATAAAGCCTACGTCACCAAAGAGACGGCGGACCTGGTGGCAGGCACCAAAGCCTTTACCGACGCGGTGAAAGCGGGCGATATCGAAAAAGCGAAATCCCTGTATGCGCCTACACGTCAGCACTACGAGCGCATCGAGCCGATTGCCGAGCTGTTCTCTGACCTCGATGGCAGCATTGACGCCCGTGAAGACGACTACGAGCAGAAGGCCGCCGATCCGAAATTCACCGGCTTCCACCGTCTGGAAAAAGCCCTGTTTGGCGATAACTCCACCAGGGGGATGGAGAAATACGCCGAGCAGCTCAACAGCGACGTGCTGGAGCTGCAAAAACGCATCAGCGAGCTGGCATTCCCACCGTCGAAAGTGGTGGGTGGCGCAGCGGGTCTGATTGAAGAAGTAGCCGCCAGCAAAATCAGCGGTGAAGAAGATCGTTACAGCCACACCGACCTGTGGGACTTCCAGGCAAACGTCGACGGCGCACAGAAAATTGTCGATCTGCTGCGGCCACAGTTGCAAAAAGAGAACGGCGAACTGCTGGCGAAAGTGGATGCCAATTTTAAGAAAGTTGACGCTATCCTGGCGAAATACCGCACCAAAGACGGGTTCGAAACCTACGACAAGCTGACCGATGCTGATCGTAACGCGCTGAAAGGCCCGATTACGACGCTGGCGGAAGATCTCTCCCTGCTGCGTGGCGTACTGGGTCTGGATTAAGCGATGAACGAGCATGACGAGTACGACGTGGCGGAACCTTCCCGACGTCGGTTGTTAAAAGGGGTAGGGGCGCTGGGCGGCGCGTTTGCCCTGGCGGGCGGCTGTCCGGTGGCGCATGCGGCAAAACCGCAAAGCGCCCCCGGCACGCTCTCCCCGGACGCGCGTATGGAAACGCAGCCGTTTTATGGTGAGCACCAGGCGGGGATCCTGACGCCGCAGCAGGCCTCGATGATGCTGGTGGCTTTCGATTCGTTGGCGAGTGATAAGGCCGACCTTGAGCGTCTGTTCAGGCTATTAACCACGCGCATTGCCTTCCTCACAGCCGGCGGTCCGGCACCGGAAACACCGAATCCGCGCCTGCCGCCGATGGATTCCGGGATCCTCGGGGCGTTTATCGCTCCCGATAATCTGACCATCACCGTGTCGGTGGGGGAATCACTATTTGATGATCGCTACGGTCTGGCGAAGCAGAAGCCGAAAGCGCTGCAAAAAATGACGCGATTCCCGAATGATTCTCTCGACGCGGCGCTGTGCCACGGCGATCTGCTGTTGCAGATCTGCGCTAATACCCAGGATACGGTGATCCACGCCCTGCGCGATATTATCAAGCACACCCCGGATCTGCTGAGCGTGCGCTGGAAGCGGGAAGGTTTTATCTCTGACCACGCCGCGCGCAGTAAAGGGAAAGAGACGCCGGTCAACCTGCTGGGCTTCAAAGACGGTACCGCCAACCCGGACAGCAGCAATACCGCGTTGATGAACAAGGTGGTCTGGGTTACGGCGGATCAGGGCGAACCGGCTTGGGCGGTGGGCGGCAGCTATCAGGCGGTGCGTATCATTCAGTTTCACGTGGAGTTCTGGGACCGCACGCCGCTGAAAGAGCAGCAGACTATCTTCGGCCGCGATAAGCAAACCGGCGCACCGCTCGGCATGAAGCTCGAGCACGATGAACCCGACTACGCCCGCGATCCGAACGGGGATGTCATCGCGCTGGACAGCCATATTCGCCTCGCCAATCCTCGCACCAAAGAGACGCAATCCAGCCTGATGATGCGCAGGGGTTACAGCTACTCGCTGGGGGTGACCAACTCCGGGCAGCTTGATATGGGACTGCTGTTTGTCTGCTATCAGCACGATCTGGAGAAGGGATTCCTCACCGTGCAGAAGCGGCTCAACGGCGAAGCGCTGGAAGAGTACATTAAGCCCATCGGCGGCGGCTATTTCTTTGCCCTGCCCGGCGCGCGTGACGCGAACGCCTGGCTCGCTCAGGGTCTCATAGAAGCCTGATAATCGTCCCCGCGACAGTTCGCGGGGACATTATTTTTTTTCCAGACTATCTTATTGTTATATTTCTGTAATATTTCTATATAAGACTGATTTTCCATGTAGGGGCAGTCCGAAAAGTTGCATTCAGGTAAAATAAATGTTGCATTTATGATAATTCCTGATGTACTTAAGAGAAGACAGCGGTAGTTCCCGGCAGTGATGTTAACTCACTATGGAGATCGCGAATGGTTGCGTCCTGTACTGGACAAGGTAAACACATCAACCGCAGTACCCGGCGCGGAGGCTCAGACTCCGGCAGCGATTTCTTCACCACCAAATTCTCTCCTTCACCTCAACAACCTTTTTCTACCGACGTGCATAACGGTGCGCGTAGCCGTTGTATATCGTCATCCGGTAATGCAAGCAATGGCTTACAAGGAAGCCAACCCTCTGATGTTCGTGCGCATAATCGTGCCGATGCTGGCGCGTGTGATGAATACCAACAACTCAAGGTGCTATCCATGGGAAGACAGAAAGCAGTGATCAAAGCTCGTCGCGAAGCAAAACGTGTGCTGAGACGGGATTCACGTAGTCATAAACAGCGTGAAGAAGAATCGGTCACCTCGCTTGTGCAGATGAGCGGCGTAGAATCGATTGGCATGGCGCGGGACAGCCGCGATGCATCGCCAATTGTGGCGCGAAATGAAGCTCAGGCGCACTACCTGAATGCTATCGAGAGTAAACAGCTCATCTTTGCAACCGGGGAAGCCGGATGCGGGAAAACCTGGATCAGCGCCGCCAAAGCGGCGGAGGCGCTGATTCATAAGGACGTGGAAAGGATCATCGTTACCCGTCCGGTACTGCAAGCGGATGAAGATCTGGGCTTCCTGCCCGGCGATATTTCCGAGAAGTTTGCCCCGTACTTCAGGCCCGTCTATGACGTGCTGGTGAAGCGGTTGGGCGCTTCCTTTATGCAGTACTGCCTGCGACCAGAGATTGGCAAGGTGGAAATCGCGCCGTTCGCCTATATGCGCGGACGTACATTTGAAAATGCGGTCGTTATTCTTGACGAGGCTCAGAACGTGACCGCTGCGCAAATGAAGATGTTTTTAACGCGCCTCGGGGAGAACGTGACGGTGATCGTCAACGGCGATATTACCCAGTGTGACCTGCCGTCGGGCGTGAAGTCCGGCCTGAGCGATGCCATGTCACGTTTTGAGGAAGATGAGATGATAGGGGTGGTCCGCTTCACAAAAGAGGACTGCGTCCGCTCGGCGCTCTGCCAGCGCACGCTACAAGCGTATTATTGAATATGCTGTTGTGTTCAAGGCCCGGGAAACCGGGCTTTGTTTTTTGTGCATTTTATCCCCTCTTCCCTGGGGAGAGGGTTAGGGTGAGGGGCTCAGGCCGCACCGAACTGCATATAGCACCGGGGGGATTGACTCGCTGCGCTCGCCCTGCGGGCAGCCTGTTCGCTTCGCTCTCAGTCTGTCCAACTGGCTGCGCCAGTTGTCGAACCCCGGTCGGGGGTTCTCATTCCCCACAAAGGCGTACAACATGCAAAAAAAAAGCCCGCATTTTCATGCGAGCTCTTCTTCAAATATGGCGGTGAGGGGGGGATTGACTCGCTGCGCTCGCCCTGCGGGCAGCCTGTTCGCTACGCTCTCAGTCTGTCCAACTGGCTGCGCCAGTTGTCGAACCCCGGTCGGGGGCTCTCATTCCCCCCAAAGGCGTACAACATGCGAAAAAAAAGCCCGTATTTTCATGCGAGCTCTTCTTCAAATATGGCGGTGAGGGGGGGATTCGAACCCCCGATACGTTGCCGTATACACACTTTCCAGGCGTGCTCCTTCAGCCACTCGGACACCTCACCATATTGTTTTGCTGCCTGACCGCTTGGGGGGCAACGGGGCGCTACTATAGGGAGTTGCGCTAAAACGGTCAAGCAGATTTTCAGCATTCGTGCTTGTTCGGTTAAGCCTTAATCAGCTTATGTCGCAGCGCGCAGGATTAACGCTGCGAATCGAGCACTTCGCTATTTTTCACCACGTCCTGCGCTTTGCTGTAGCTTTCGATCAGCAGCTGGTAGGCAGGGAAGATGTGTGTGTACACCTCTGCCCATTCACCCGCATCTTCACGGTTCCACGTGCGCTGAATTTCGGAAGCAACAGCAGCCGTGTCCATCGGCACCACGCCTGCCTGCACCACGCGCGCCAGGGTGATCTCCTGCGCCATTTTGCTGTAGGTGCCGGAGGCATCAATCACCGCAAACACTTTATATCCGTCCGCCACCGCGCTGATGGACGGGAAGGCCATGCAGACGCTGGTGATCGTCCCCGCGATAATCAGCGTTTTGCGCCCGGTGGCTTTCACCGCCGCCACGAACTCCGGGTTATCCCAGGCGTTGATCTCACCCTTGCGTGCGACATACTGTGCGTGCGGCGCGTTGGCGTGGATCTCCGGGATAAGCGGGCCGTTCGGTCCCTGTGGAACCGACGCCGTGGTGATCACCGGGATCTTCGCCAGCGAGGCGATTTTTGCCAGCGCTGCTGCACGGGCGCGCAGCTCAGGCATTGGCATGTCTCCAACGGTCTGGAACAGCCCGCTCTGGTGATCGATAAGCAGCATAACGGCATCGTTTACGTCAATAACGGGACGTGCACCGTTGAAGTTTGCAGGGGTAGACATAATGCGCTCCTTTATTACGTTTAGATTTGGCCAAAGCGGCCGGAGTTAAAATCGCGAATAGCCTCGGCGATTTCGGTTTTACTGTTCATCACAAACGGGCCATAGCCCACGATGGGTTCATTCAGCGGCTCCCCGGCCATCAGCAGCACTTTGGCATCGCTGCTGGCTTCGAGATGCAGTTTGTCACCGCTCTGGCTCAGCACGACCAGTTGCGCCTCACCGGCAGGCGTGGTGCCGTTCACCGTCACGCTGCCTTCAACGACAACCAGCGCCGTGCTCCAGCCTTCGGGCTGATTAAGCGTCAGGTGGCTACCCTGATGCAGCGCGAGATCCCACACGTTCAGCGGTGAGAAGGTATGCGCCGGGCCGGTTACCTCTCCAAAGCGGCCAGCAATCACGCGCAATGTTCCGCTGTTATCCGGCAGGGTGACCACCGGGATATCCGCCTGAGTGATGCTCTGGTAGCCAGGCGTCGCCATTTTGTCTTTGGCGGGCAGGTTGACCCACAGCTGCATCATTTTCAGTTCACCGCCTTTCTGCGAAAACGCGCTGGAGTGGAACTCCTCGTGCAAAATGCCTGCGCCCGCCGTCATCCACTGCACGTCACCTGGACCAATAACGCCGCCTCTGCCGGTTGAATCACGGTGCTCCACTTCGCCTGAGTAGACGATGGTTACCGTTTCAAAACCGCGATGAGGATGCTCGCCCACGCCGCGTTTCGCGCCATCCGCCGGGAAGGTATGCGGTCCGGCGTAGTCCAGCAGCAGGAACGGGCTCAGGGGCTCGCCATGCGTCTGGTAAGAAAACATCGAACGAACCGGAAAACCGTCACCGACCCAGTGCGGACGAGGTGCGGTATACACGCCTGTTACGTTTTTCATGATTAACTCCTGATGTCCTGTTGATGGAATTAGCTTATATTCAGGGTTAATATCCCGGTAGATAGCAAAAATGACATTCACTGTTCCTTAAATGGAACAATGGAGGCGTATGCAGGACCTCAATGATTTCGTATGGTTTGTGAAGGTGGTGGAGCATGGCGGCTTTGCAGCGGCGGGTCGGGCGCTCGATCAGCCTAAGTCGAAACTGAGCCGTCGGATTGCGCAGCTGGAGGAACGCCTGGGTGTTCGGTTGATACAACGTACCACGCGGCAGTTTGCGGTGACGGAGGTGGGGCAGACATTCTATCAGCACTGTAAAGCTATGCTGGTGGAGGCTGAAGCTGCGGAGGAGGCGGTGGCTGCTTTACAGGCTGAGCCGCGTGGTATGGTCCGGATCACCTGTCCTGTCACCTTGCTGCACGTTCACGTGGGGCCCATGCTGGCGCGGTTTATGGCGCGCTATCCGGGGATCAACCTTCAGCTCGAAGCCACCAACCGCCGGGTCGATCTGGTGGCGGAGGGGGTGGATGTGGCGATCCGCGTTCGTCCGCGCCCGTTTGATGACAGCGATCTGGTATTAAGGGTGCTGGCGGACAGGGGACACTGTCTGGTTGCCGGGCCGGCACTGATTGAACGGATGGGCAACCCGGCGATGCCCTCTGAACTCAGCGAGTGGCCGGGGTTAAGTATGGGGGCGGGCAAGCACCTGCATAAGTGGGAATTGAACGGTCCGGAGGGCGCAAAGGCAGAAATTCACTTCACGCCGCGCCTGGTGACTACCGACATGCTGGCGCTGCGGGAGGCAGCGATGGCGGGCGTGGGCGTGGTACAGCTGCCCATTTTGATGGTGAAGGATCAGCTGGCTTCAGGTGAACTTGTTCGGGTGCTGAATGCCTGGGAACCCAGACGGGAAGTGATCCATGCGGTGTATCCTTCCCGGCGCGGCCTGCTGCCATCGGTCAGGACGCTGGTGGATTTTCTCACCGAAGAGTATGCAAAGATGGTTGAAGACTAGCTTTTTGTAGGTCGGGTAAGCGTAGCGCCACCCGACACAATTACCGCAGGGGCTGCAAAGTTCGAATCCCCCACAGGCGTGCAACATGTGAAAAAAAAGCCCGCATTTTCATGCGAGCTCTTTTTCAAAGATGGCGGTGAGGGGGGGATTGACTCGCTTCGCTCGCCCTTCGGGCAGCCTGTTCGCTACGCTCTCAGTCTGTCCAACTGGCTGTCGCCAGTTGCCGAACCCCGGTCGGGGGTTCTCATCCCCCCTTACGAGAATATAAAAGAAAAAAGCCCGTACTTTCGTACGAGCTCTCATCATGAATATGGCGGTGAGGGGGGGATTCGAACCCCCGATACGTTGCCGTATACACACTTTCCAGGCGTGCTCCTTCAGCCACTCGGACACCTCACCATATTGTCATCCCGTTGTTGTCGGGACGGGCGCTAATGTAAGTAAAAGCCGTACTGCCGTCAACCCACTTTTTCAGTAATTTAGCGTGTTTAGACAAACTTCAGGCAACCTGATTCCGAAATGTGCGAAATGCGCCTCTTTTATCAGCAACGCGGTTTAGCAATAAATTTGTTATGCTGGCAAGCCAGTTGAAAATGAAAATAAAACAGTGCAATAAAAGGCAATGACTATGGATATTATCTTCTATCACCCCACTTTTGATACGGCTTACTGGATTAATGCGCTTACGGCGGCACTGCCTGGCTCACGCGTTCGCGAATGGAAACAGGGCGATAATGAACATGCCGACTACGCGCTGGTCTGGCATCCCCCGGTCGAAATGCTTCAGGGACGCCGTTTGAAGGCGGTATTTGCTCTTGGTGCGGGGGTGGATTCCATTCTCAGTAAGCTGAAGGCACACCCTGAAATGCTGCCGGAAGATATTCCCCTGTTTCGTCTGGAAGATACCGGTATGGGGCAGCAGATGCAGGAATATGCCGTGAGCCAGGTGCTGCACTGGTTCCGCCGTTTCGACGATTATCAGGCGTTTAAACAGCAATCCCACTGGGAACCGCTTCCGGATTATCAGCGTGAAGATTTCACCATCGGCATCCTCGGCGCGGGAGTACTGGGTTCGAAAGTCGCCGAAGCGCTCGCACCGTGGGGCTTCCCACTGCGCTGCTGGAGCCGGAGCCGTAAGGAGTATCCGGGCGTCGAGAGCTTTGCCGGAACGGACGAACTCCCGGCGTTCCTGAAAGGGACTCGCGTCCTCATTAACCTGCTGCCGAATACGGCGGAAACGGTCGGCATTATCAATGGCACGCTCCTCAACCAGTTGGCAGAAGACAGCTACTTAATGAACCTGGCGCGCGGGGTACACGTTGTGGAAGACGATCTGCTGAAAGCGCTGGATAGCGGTAAACTGAAAGGCGCAATGCTGGATGTGTATAGCCGCGAACCGCTGCCAAAAGACAGCCCGCTCTGGGCACATCCGCGCGTGGCGATGACGCCCCATATTGCGGCCGTGACGCGACCGGCGGAGGCCGTGGCGTACATCTCGCATACCATCAGCGAAATAGAGAAGGGCAACGCGGTGACCGGACAGGTCGACAGACAGCGAGGCTACTGAGAGAAACCCGGCGTTCGCCGGGTTTTTGCTAATATTCGCCGCTGATAACTGCTATCCTTTGGAAAAACCGCAGAGGAGAGAAAGATGTATCCCGTTGACCTGCATATGCACACCGTCGCCAGTACCCACGCTTACAGTAACCTCCATGATTATATCGCTCAGGCGAAGCTGAAAGGCATCAAACTGTTTGCGATAACCGATCACGGTCCGGATATGGCGGATGCGCCGCACTACTGGCATTTTGTGAATATGCGTATCTGGCCACGCCTGGTGGACGGTATTGGGATACTGCGCGGCATCGAAGCGAACATCAAAAATACCGACGGTGAAATTGACTGCACCGGCCCGATGCTGACCTCTTTAGATCTGATCCTCGCTGGCTTCCATGAGCCGGTCTTTGCGCCCCAGGATAAAGAGACCAACACCGCAGCGATGATTGCCACTATTGCCAGCGGCAACGTGCACATTATCAGCCACCCGGGAAATCCGAAATACCCGATTGATATTCAGGCCGTGGCGCAGGCGGCAGCGAAGCACCGCGTGGCGCTGGAGATTAACAACTCCTCCTTTGTTCACTCGCGTAAGGGCAGTGAAGCCAACTGCCGCGAAGTGGCGGCGGCCGTGCGTGACGCGGGCGGCATGGTGGCGCTGGGCTCTGATTCACACACGGCCTTCACGCTGGGGGATTTCAGCGAGTGCCTGAAAATATTGCGGGACGTGAATTTCCCGGAAGAACAGATCCTGAACGTCACGCCGCGTCGTATGCTCGACTTCCTTGAGTCGCGCGGCATGGCGCCGATTGATGAATTTGCCGATCTTTAATTAATAACGGAATAAAAACATGAATGAGTTTTCCATCCTTTGCCGCGTGCTGGGCACCTTATATTACCGCCAGCCGCAGGATCCGCTGCTGGTTCCGCTGTTTACCCTGATTCGTGAAGGTAAACTGGCGCAGAGCTGGCCGCTGGAACAGGATGAATTGCTGGAACGCTTGCAAAAAAGCTGCGATATGCAGCAGATTTCAACGGATTACAACGCGCTGTTTGTGGGGGAAGAGTGTCGCGTGTCGCCGTATCGTTCTGCCTGGCAGGAAGGTGCGACCGAAGCGGAAGTTCGGGCGTTTCTTTCAGAACGCGGCATGCCGCTGACGGATATGCCTGCCGATCATATCGGTACCCTGCTGCTGGCGGCCTCCTGGATTGAAGATAATGCAGGTGATGATGAGAACGAGGCGATTGAGACCCTGTTCGAAACGTATCTGCTGCCGTGGGTTGGCACCTTCCTGGGTAAAGTGGAAGCCCACGCCACTTCGCCATTCTGGAGAACGCTGGCTCCGCTGACGCGTGACGCTATCGCTGCTATGTGGGACGAGCTGGAAGAAGAGAACGAAGAGTGACTTGAATCACAAAAATCCTGCAACGATACATTTCAACTTGCACGTAATGTGCTTCTGATCTCATTTCTATGGTGCGCATCTGCTAAGATGCGCACCATGAACATATTACTTTGTATTGCAATCACGACTGGCATCCTCTCCGGCCTCTGGAGTTGGGTGGCTGTTTCTCTCGGCTTGTTGAGCTGGGCTGGTTTTCTTGGCTGCACGGCCTATTTCGCCTGCCCGCAGGGTGGTCTCAAGGGGCTCTTTATTTCAGGCTGCACGTTACTGAGTGGCGTGGTCTGGGCGCTGGTCATTATGAAAGGCAGCGCGCTGGCGCCGCATCTTGAAATCCTGGGGTACGCCATGACCGGCATTGTGGCCTTCCTGATGTGCGTTCAAGCAAAACATCTGCTGTTGTCCTTTGTGCCCGGCACATTCATGGGTGCCTGCGCGACCTTTGCAGGGCAGGGGGACTGGAAGCTGGTGGTCCCTTCGCTCATGCTGGGGTTACTGTTTGGCTACGCCATGAAGAACAGCGGCCTTTGGCTTGCGGCCCGACGCGAGAAGAGCCAGAGCGTTCCTGCGGTAAGTAAATAAAAAAAGGCGAGACGGAATTCTCGCCTTTTTTTTGCGCCGCTGATTATGACTCTGGCGGCACCGACATCTCACGATATTTCACCAGCACCGCATTACTCACGTCACTTTTATTCTGAAGATCCCACAAGCCGCGATCGATACCGTCATTAATCAGGAAAATCACGCCGGTTTCGATGGCCGACATCAGACACAGCATGACCGGCTCGTTAGAGGTATAGCCAATTTCACCCTCCAGCAGACGCTGGTAATCGATAAAGCGGAATACCCCGGCCTGCACTTCATAAGAGAGAATCGTTTTGCTGGTGGTCACCGAGGATAATATCTCACCCGTGCTCACGTTAACCACGCGCAGGTTGACGGCAATCTGGTCCAGCTGATACTGCGTGTCGGCCCCGATGCCAAAGTAACGCGCACCCGCGCCACCCGATTTCACGTTACTTTCGTAGCCGATAATCGAGCCTTCCACCATGATATTGGCTGCGGTGAGAGACTGTAGCGGCATGCGGTTATTGACACCAACGGTACCATTCTCCTGCGCGGCACGAATGATTTTTCGTTCGTTAAGCAGGTTTTGCAGCCCCTGACGTTCCAGCGGGATAAACCAGCGAGAATCTTTCAGGGCGGTAACCAGCATCGCGGTGGCGCTCTGCGGTACGGCTGTCGAGAAGTTACTGGCCGGATACGGTTTGAACTGACCCGTCTCATCCTGAATGTTATACACCGAGACGAATATCTTTCCGGTTGGGACCGGCAGATGTGTAAGATCCCGATAGCTCTGGGCACGAGGCATCAGGGTGGGTTTAGCGGCTTCTTTTGGCGGGGCAGTTAAACAACCGCTTAATAAGCACACTGCAACTAAAATAAAAAAGCGCTGCATAATAATTGTCCTTATTTCGGGGTTGTTTAGAAATCAGTTGAACTGGTCTGCAAACCGGAAACCTGGATTGTCGACGTTTTACCGGTTTTTCGGTCTGTCACATTTAACTGAAGCTGCCCGTCTTTATTGGCAATATCGACGATAAAGTCGTTAGTGACCATCCGGCCGGGTTTTCCGGTATTAATGTTAGTTAATAAGCCACCTAATATTTGCGACTGGATGGCCTGAGTAAAATTATCCAGGGCTGACGGGGTCTCGATACCGAAATCATCGTCATAGCTGGGGTCTTTATAGGAGTTTTGAGCCTGAGCCTGGTTAAGCATAAAGGCTCCGTTATTCGGGTTGCCGCCAAAATTAGGGTTGCGGAACTGGAATGTCATATTTCCGGCCCAGCTCAACGGCGCAATGAGCATTAACGAAATCACTGTGTGTGCGAGACGCATTACAGCCTCCGAAATAGGTATCGTTGTTAGAACTCATCTTTTGCTAAATCGCCTGTGCTCAAAAGGGCTTTGTCTAACTGTAGGCGGTTAATAGCTTCTTCTGTTTGTGCCAGCGCGAAAGCGACGTTCTGATCGAAGTCTCTTTTCGTTGGGAATAAAAAAGTCTGGTAAATAACGTCCTGATTAGCGGTTATTGTGATCCAGCTTCCCCACCGCGCACTGGGCCGTTCGTTGATGGTTAAGTTACCCGGATAATCGCTTTCCCACTTATCGCTGAAGGCACGATAAAAATCGTGTCCGACAGAGGTGACGGTGTGGTCGGTTAACAGTCCGGGAACTTCTACCTCAACAGCCTGAAGGTTTCCGGCAGCAAGCATAATGCCTGCGGCGGCAATCCAACTTAAGGTGCGTTTCATGCTATTAACGCCTGAGGTTATCGTTTGCCCACGACACCGCCTGCGTGCGATTTTTAACAGCTATCTTTTTGAAAAGATTATAAAGATGCGTCTTAACCGTATTTTCGCTGATAAATAACGAACGGGCGATTTCAATATTTGAAGCACCAATACGCAGTTTGTTCAGGATCTCTTTCTCACGGTGCGTCAGAAGGGCCGATTCCGAACTGTTATAGCGATAATTTCCGGAGTGGGTAATGAGGTAGCTGGCCAGTTTCTGCGAGAAATAACACTCCCCCCGCAATATGCCCTGCAAACCCTCCACGACACGGTTTTCTTCTTCAGTGACGTAAAACACGCCGTTAATATGCGGCCAGCTCTCAATTTCGCGGAAAGGATACTCATCAGGCGTATTTAATAACAATACGCGGATATTATTGTTTTTCCTGCTTAAATTATCTTGCCAGTAATGAATGAGTTTTTTATCCGCTTCCATCATATCGAGAAGAATGATGCTGCCAGAAGCGATATCATCAAAAGAACGTTGAATATTATGCAGTTTCCCGTTAAGAGACAGGCATTGCTTTAAATGCTGCAATAACGCTGTCGCTTGTAAGGAAGGTTTTGTGATCAACAATAATGTATGACCGGGTAAGCTATGGACTTCATTAAACATGATGAAACCCCACGTTATTTATGACACCCGGCAGTTGCCCTCGTATTATTGAAAAGGGCACCAGAGGTACTGACAGGTGTGGCACTGCTGTGTGTAGTTAAAAAACCTTCCTCCAAAGGAGGCGGTAAAATTAAAAACAAATAACGTACTGCTGTTTTCAATCTAGCTATTGCAAACTTTAAAGCAAGTGTTAATCGTGTAACAGAATGTAAAATTCGATATTAATTTGTGTATATTGCAGGGCTAATAGATTTTAAGATAAGGGGAAAGTTGTACATGTGTATAAACGTGCACAGATTTTAAAAACCATAAAGTATATTATAATGGGTTGAATTATTTGGCTTTGTATTATTCTAAGCCAGCCGGTAAAAAGTATGATCTCTGCTAAAAACATAAGACTTCCCTAAGCCAGAATTTTTTCTTAAGAAAACTTGCTTCGTGTCACGCGCGTGGCAAAGGGCATTGTCTTTTTTGTCTGAAGAAGCCGGTGCAGGTTGGACAGTCTGTCTCGCTGTTGTACAAGCGCAGGAAGACATTTTTGGTTTCTGCTTTAGGCGTGTATCCCGTCGTTTCAGGCGAGATTTACGACTTTGAGGTGAAGGAGAATATAAAAATAAGGCGCACGGGTGAGATATTAAACATGTTTCGGCAGACATACTCTTTTCCGTAACGCGGCGTTAACAAAACGAATCGCGTTAACGGAGCAAGAGATACTTTTTTATAGCCAGGTCCAGGGTGACAGCATGAAAAACAAAACGTTGTTTATGATGTTTACATTACTGGGTGCGCCTGGGTTTGTAATCGCAGGTGATTCAGATTTAGCCAGTTCTGAATATAATTTTGCGATAAATGAATTAAGTAAAGCTTCATACAATCAGGCAGCCATTATTGGTCAACAGGGTTCAGGAAATAATTCTGATGTACGCCAGGACGGTTCTAAATTGCTGTCCGTTATTTCTCAGGAGGGCGGGAATAACCGCGCGAATGTTGATCAGTCAGGGACGTATAACCTTGCTTATATCGATCAGACCGGCAACGGCAACGATGCGAGTATTAAGCAGGGCGCTTTTGGCAACACCGCCATGATTATCCAGAAAGGCTCGGGTAACAGGGCGAATATAACGCAGTATGGTACGCAGAAAACAGCAGTTGTAGTACAGAGACAGTCGCAAATGGCTATTCGCGTTATTCAACGTTAGCGATGTGTGACGCCTTAATCAATCCGATGGGGGTTTACCATGAAACTTTTCAAAGTGGCAGTTATTGCAGCAATCGTAGTTTCTGGCAGTGCTTTCGCAGGTGCGGTACCACAATTTGGCGGCGGCCACGGTGGTGGCTGGGGTGGCGGCAATAACGGCCCTGACTCAACCCTGAGCATTTACCAGTACGGCGGCGGTAACTCCGCGCTTGCTTTGCAGACGGACGCCCGAGATTCTGAATTGACCATTACCCAGCATGGTGGTGGTAACGGCGCAGATGTTGGCCAGGGCTCTGATGACAGTTCTATCGATCTGCTGCAAAAAGGCTTTGGTAACAGCGCCACCATCGACCAATGGAATAGCAAAGACTCTGTTATCAACGTGAAACAGTTCGGCGGCGGCAACGGCGCGGCGGTAGACCAGACAGCGTCCGGCTCAACGGTGACTGTGCACCAGGTTGGCTTTGGCAACAACGCGACCGCACACCAGTACTGATTCATTTCTGTACCAAAAAACAGGGCATGCGCCCTGTTTTTTTTCGGGAGGATCTCATGAGCACCTTCATTCTCCTTGCCGCGCTTGCCAGCCAGATAACGTTCAGCACCTCACAGCAGGCAAATATGACAACCATTATTCCTCAGGTCACGCTGGCAGACGCCTGCGAATGTCAGGTTGAGGTGTTATCTGTCCGACAGGGGCAGGGGGGACAAAGTACATCGCGGCAGAAAAATACTCTTTTTATACCCGCTAATCAGCCGATTGATTTAACGCGAATCAGTTTAAATATTCGCTCAGGGGATGCGGTAAAAATAATCGTCACCGTTTCCGATGGAAAATCGCTTCATTTATCACAGCAGTGGAACGCACCGGTAAGTGCGCTTTAATAATTCATGAAATCAATGATTTAATAAAGTGGCGGCGCTGCACAGGTAAGCTATGCTGATATCAAGAACCCAGTCATCGGGTTGCTTAAATTGATACTTCATAACGGAGCGTTTTTACCCCTCAAGGACGAATTTCATTGAGGAGTACAAATAATGTTCAAATCCGCAGCGTGTATTATTTCTGGTCTGGGACTGATCCTGTCCTCTTTTTTTTCTCCGGCTTATTCAGCAACTATAGAAAATGGTGGGGTGATTCATTTTCGTGGCGCGGTGGTCGCTGACCCGTGCGAAGTCACGCCCCGGCATCAGCAGTTTGCGATCTCCTGTCCGGAAAATAACCGTATGAAAACGCATACCATCAGTTATGACGAGGCGCTCCGGGGCCATCATCCTCATTCAGCTCTGGCCGCTGTCAGCATGAAATACCTGAATGAACAGAAAACGCTTGCGGTCGTTCAGGTGGATTACCGCTAACCGACGTTTTTTTCGCGGCAGTTTTTCTCCTTCTCCCTCTGCGATACACTGGTGAAAAAGGCGGGTTGCAGAGGGTGTTTATGAGACCGCAAATCGACGTTATTCATGGCGATATCACGACGGTGCGCGTTGACGTGACCGTCAACGCAGCCAATTCCTCCCTGATGGGTGGTGGCGGGGTGGACGGTGCCATTCACCGGGCCGCAGGCCCTCAACTCCTTGAAGCATGCAAAACCGTGCGTCAGCAGCAGGGAGAGTGCCCGCCGGGGCATGCTGTTATTACGCTTGCGGGCGATCTCCCGGCCAAAGCGGTGATCCATACCGTTGGACCCGTCTGGCACGGTGGCGACCGCCATGAGGCTGAGATTCTGGAGCAGGCGTATCGTAACTGCCTGCGGCTTGCGGCGGATAACGGGTATAAGACCATGGCGTTCCCCGCCATTAGCACCGGGGTGTTCGGTTATCCAAAGGAAGCAGCAGCTACGATCGCCGTGAATACCGTTTATCACTACCTTTCCCTCAAACCCATGCCGGAAAAAGTCATTTTTGTCTGTTTCGATGAGCACACCGCCGACCTGTATCAGCGGATTTTGACCGCGCGCAGCCAGGCATTTTGATGTCTGAAGTGCAAAAACGGCGCCCTGGAGGCGCCGTTTTGTTATCCCGCTTTAACCTGAGGTTTGCCTGAGAACAGGAAACGCAAAAGCGGGATCCGCAGGTGGATTTCATACAACACGATGGCAATGCCAACCACAAAGACCAGGCCGGTGAAGAAGCCCAGCGCATTCGAGGCGATATGCGGCGTAATGTACGCCCCGAAAAACAGCGTCAGCGGATGGTGAACCAGGTAGATAAACAGCGAAGCATTAACGAAATAGGTGACGCGACTGGATTTAAAATTCAGCAGACGATGGCCAAGGGCGAACACCACGTTCACCATCCACAGGCCCATCAGCATCGTTATCACGCTCTCTGTCTCATACATCCACGCGTCCCCGCTGCCATAGCGCTGATTGAGAAGATAGGCGGCAAAGGCCAGCGCAGCACCCACCGCACACCAGGGGGAGGGGGTGGTAAACAGCGCTTTAAGCCGGGGATGAATAAATGCCAGCGCCCCAATCAGGAAGAAGGGAATGTAGAACAGGGTCTGCATCACCACGAAATTAAACAGCCCATCGCTCAGAATGGGAGGGTAGACAATGAGCAGGGTACGCCTGACGGCGGCATACGCGACCCCCAGCGCAAGAAACAGCAGCGACAGCTTGCCCAGGGTGATGTTGGCGAAGAAGGTCGAGGATGCGGTGCTCGCGCGCTGACGCAGCTGGCTGAAGATCAGCAAACTCACCGTGGTTAGCACCACCAGTACCAGCAGGAACCAGAGGTGGGAAATAAGCTCCCAGACCAGGGTGTTGTATTTCTCATAGAAGGAGAGATTCGGCCAGTTTTCCGCCTTGCCTTTAACATGCTGCAACATGATGAACTGCGGCAGCGTCAGCAGCGGAATGGCCGTCAACATCGGTATGCCCACGCGCTCCACGCGCACTTTCCACCATCGCTTGAGGGGATAGCGCAAGAAGAGCATGTAAGAGAAATAACCGGAAATAACAAAAAACACCTGCATGCGGAAGGCATGGATAAAATCATTAAACAGCGTCAGCCACCAGGAGGGCATCTGGCTGTTCACGTGCCAGGTGTGGCTGGAATAGATCAGTGAAATATGAAAAGGGATCCCCAATAGCATGAGCCATGCGCGGATCGAGTCGAGGAAATATTCACGTTGTACAGGGGTTGTGCTCATATAACTTTGTGCATTCTCAGACTTTTCGCCTTATCCCTAAGGCTCATAATGGTTACATTCGGAGCCAACCCTACACCAAGACCGACACCCTGTCTCCAGGATAAGCACGCAAAGTGAAAAGCGGGTTCTTTCATTTGCTTAATCCATGAGCCAGCGAGCTGAACAAAGCAGTGATAATGTTGTCGGATTGCCTGAGTTTCCATTAAAATGGATCGGATCGATATAAGCACACAAAGGGGGAAGTGCTTACTTATTATGAAACATAAACCACAAATGATGAAAATGCGTTGGTTGGGTGTAGCAGTGCTGTTGTCACTGTATACCTCATCTGCACTGGCCTTTAACATCGATGATGTCGCAAAACAGGCAAAATCGATGGCGGGCAAGAGCTACGAAGCGCCAAAAAGTAACCTGCCCTCCGTTTTCCGCGACATGAAATACGCGGACTATCAGCAGATCCAGTTCAATCACGATAAAGCGTACTGGAACAATATTAAAACCCCGTTCAAGCTTGAATTTTACCACCAGGGTATGTACTTCGACACGCCAGTTGCCATCAATGAAGTGACGGCGACCGCGGTACGCAAAATCAAGTACAGCCCGGATTACTTCAATTTTGGCGATGTGCAACACGATAAAGACACGGTGAAAGACCTCGGCTTCGCAGGCTTCAAGGTGCTTTATCCGATTAACAGCAAAGATAAAAACGATGAAATCGTCAGCATGCTTGGCGCCAGCTACTTCCGCGTGATTGGCGCGGGGCAGGTGTACGGGCTTTCTGCGCGCGGTCTGGCAATTGATACCGCGCTGCCATCAGGTGAAGAATTTCCACGTTTTCGCGAGTTCTGGATCGAACGTCCAAAACCAACCGACAAACGTCTGACAATTTATGCGCTGCTGGACTCCCCTCGTGCGACCGGCGCTTATCGCTTCGTGATCATGCCAGGGCGTGACACGGTGGTTGACGTGCAGTCTAAAGTTTACCTGCGCGATAAAGTGGGCAAACTGGGCGTCGCACCGCTGACCAGTATGTTCCTGTTTGGGCCGAACCAGCCATCTCCGGCGACCAATTTCCGTCCTGAACTGCATGATTCCAATGGCCTCTCCATCCATGCCGGTAACGGCGAGTGGATCTGGCGTCCGCTGAACAACCCGAAACACCTCGCGGTCAGCAGCTTTGCGATGGAAAACCCGCAGGGCTTTGGTCTGCTGCAACGTGGCCGTCAGTTCTCCCGCTTTGAAGATCTGGATGACCGCTACGATCTGCGCCCAAGCGCCTGGGTTACGCCGAAAGGCGACTGGGGTAAAGGTAAGGTTGAGCTGGTTGAAATTCCAACCAACGATGAAACCAACGATAACATCGTGGCGTACTGGACACCGGATCAGCTGCCTGAAGCCGGTAAAGAGATGAACTTCAAGTATGCGATTACCTTCAGCCGTGACGAAGACAAGCTGCACGCACCGGATAACGCGTATGTGATGCAGACGCGTCGTTCAACGGGTGATGTGAAGCAGTCCAACCTGATTCGTCAGCCGGATGGCACGCTGGCATTTATCGTGGACTTCGCCGGGCAGGATATGAAAAAACTGGCGCCGGATACTGCCGTGACGGCACAGGCCAGCATTGGCGATAACGGTGAAATCGTTGAAAACGCCGTGCGGTACAACCCGGTCACCAAAGGGTGGCGTTTGACCCTGCGCGTGAAGGTGAAGGATCCGAAACAGACCACTGAAATGCGCGCCGCGCTGGTCAGTAACGATAAGCCGCTGAGTGAAACCTGGAGCTATCAGCTACCTGCCAATGAATAATACATCTGAATATATTGATGCCATGCCGCTGACGGACATTGAAAAAGCGGCGCTCCCTGCGAGCGACATCCGCGCGGTTCACACCGCGCTGGATGGTGAACATCGTCATTTTTCCCGTGATGATGATACGCCGCTGGGGTCAGTGAAGGCACGTCTGGAGCAGGCATGGCCGGACTCGCTGGCAGAAGGGCAGTTAATCAAGGATGACGAAGGGCGTGACCAGCTACAGGCGATGCCGAAGGCCACGCGTTCCTCCATGTTCCCCGATCCGTGGCGCACCAACCCGGTGGGCCGCTTCTGGGATCGTCTGCGTGGGCGTGACGTGACACCGCGCTATCTGTCACGTCTGACCAAAGAACAGCAGGCCTCCGAGCAGAAATGGCGTACCGTAGGAACGATTCGTCGTTACATTCTGCTGCTGCTGACGCTGGCGCAGACGGTTGTCGCCACCTGGTACATGAAAACCATTCTGCCGTACCAGGGCTGGGCGTTGATTAACCCTGCTGACATGATTGGCCAGGATATCTGGGTCTCCTTCATGCAGCTGCTGCCGTATATTTTACAGAGCGGCATTCTTCTGCTGTTCGCTGTGCTGTTCTGTTGGGTCTCCGCCGGGTTCTGGACGGCGCTGATGGGTTTCCTGCAACTGCTGATGGGGCGTGACAAATACAGCATTTCCGCGTCGACGGTCGGGGATGAACCCCTCAATCCTGAGCACCGTACCGCGCTGATCATGCCTATCTGTAACGAAGACGTTGACCGCGTATTCGCCGGGCTGCGTGCCACCTGGGAGTCCGTGAAGGCGACCGGTAACGCGGCGCATTTCGACGTCTATATCCTGAGCGACAGCTACAACCCGGATATTTGCGTGGCAGAGCAAAAAGCCTGGATGGAGCTGATTGCCGAGGTGCAGGGGGAAGGGCAGATCTTCTACCGCCGTCGTCGTCGTCGTGTTAAGCGTAAGAGCGGGAACATTGATGACTTCTGTCGTCGCTGGGGTAACCAGTACAGCTACATGGTGGTTCTGGATGCGGACTCCGTGATGAGCGGCGACTGCCTGAGCGGGCTGGTCCGTCTGATGGAAGCCAACCCGAACGCGGGTATTATTCAGTCCTCGCCAAAAGCGTCAGGTATGGACACGCTGTATGCGCGCTGCCAGCAGTTTGCGACCCGCGTCTACGGGCCGCTGTTTACTGCCGGTCTGCACTTCTGGCAGCTGGGTGAATCTCACTACTGGGGCCACAACGCCATTATCCGCGTGAAGCCATTCATCGAGCACTGTGCCCTGGCGCCGCTGCCGGGTGAAGGGTCGTTTGCCGGGTCCATTCTGTCGCATGACTTTGTGGAAGCTGCTCTGATGCGTCGTGCAGGGTGGGGCGTCTGGATTGCCTACGATCTGCCTGGCTCGTATGAAGAGCTGCCGCCGAACCTGCTGGATGAGCTCAAACGCGACCGCCGCTGGTGTCACGGTAACCTGATGAACTTCCGCCTGTTCCTGGTGAAAGGGATGCACCCTGTTCACCGTGCGGTGTTCCTGACGGGCGTTATGTCCTATCTGTCTGCGCCGCTGTGGTTTATGTTCCTGGCACTCTCGACCGCGTTGCAGGTTGTGCATGCTCTGACGGAGCCGCAATACTTCCTGCAACCGCGCCAGCTGTTCCCGGTGTGGCCGCAGTGGCGTCCGGAGCTGGCGATTGCGCTGTTCGCGTCGACCATGGTGCTGCTGTTCCTGCCTAAGCTGCTCAGTATCATTCTGATCTGGTGCAAAGGTTCGAAGGAGTACGGTGGTTTCTGCCGCGTGACCCTTTCACTGCTGCTGGAAGTGCTGTTCTCGGTCCTGCTGGCGCCGGTGCGTATGCTGTTCCATACGGTGTTTGTGGTGAGCGCGTTCCTGGGATGGGAAGTGGTGTGGAATTCACCGCAGCGTGACGATGACTCTACGCCGTGGAGTGAGGCCTTTATGCGCCACGGCTCTCAGCTGCTGCTGGGCCTGGTGTGGGCCGTTGGTATGGCCTGGCTGGATCTGCGTTTCCTGTTCTGGCTGGCGCCAATCGTCTTCTCGCTGATCCTGTCGCCGTTTGTGTCGGTGATCTCCAGCCGTTCCACGGTTGGCCTGCGTACCAAACGCTGGAAGCTGTTCCTGATCCCGGAAGAGTATTCTCCGCCGCAGGTGCTGGTGGATACCGATACCTATCTGGAGCAGAACCGCAAACGCACGCTGGATGATGGCTTTATGCACGCCGTGTTTAACCCGTCATTCAACGCGCTGGCAACCGCGATGGCGACGGCGCGTCACCGCGCCAGCCAGGTGCTGGAGATCGCCCGCGATCGCCACGTTGAGCAGGCGCTGAACGAGACGCCAGAAAAGCTTAACCGCGACCGTCGTCTGGTGCTGTTGAGCGATCCGGTGACGATGGCACGGCTTCACTACCGCGTGTGGTCCGCGCCGGAGAGATACTCTTCGTGGGTGAACTACTATAAGGACGTTAAGCTGAATCCGCTGGCACTGAAGGCGAAGTAAGTTGTTAAGTAGGGCGGGTAAGCGAAGCGCCACCCGCCAAATGAAATACCGGCTTAATCGCCGGTATTTTTTTAGAGGTCAGACATGAAAGTAATCATTGTCGTCATGATGGCATGCCTGCTCAGCGGCTGCGGCAGCATTATCAGCCGCACCATCCCCGGGCAGGGCCACGGGAATCAATACTACCCCGGCGTACAGTGGGACGTTCGCGATTCTGCATGGCGCTATCTCACCGTACTCGATCTGCCGTTTTCGCTGATTTTCGACACGCTGCTGCTGCCCATTGATGCCAGTCACGGCCCTTACGAGTAACGGGAGCTCATCGCTCGTCCCATTCGTCCGCTGCGGCCTGACCCTCTTCGGTATCCAGCGGCGGTTCGAGCTGAAACTCGCCTTCGTCCCATTCGTGCAGCGTATTTTCTTCCAGCCACTCCTGACGTAACTCAATTTCGTCATAGTCGCCGTCGAATACCGCCTGTGCACCTTCACCACTCAGTATCGGCAGACATTCACCATCTTCACCTTCATCAGCAAAGAATTCGGCCTGCCACATAATATCGCCGTCCTGTAGGACGTATTTTTGGATATTGAGTTGTTGCACGTCAGCATCTTCTTCCTCAATGCCGGGATTATCGGCGAGGAACTCTTCGCGAGCGGCATCAATTGCTTCTTCCAGCGTACTATAGAATACATATTCTTTATCGGACATAATGAGTTCCTCAATGATTAAGTTTATCAAATGTATAGGTGCATGAATGCGAACTGTCAAAGCGTATGTGTATAGCAGGGTATCAAGTATGCAACAGGTTGATGCCTTTGGCTTAGACAGACAAATCAGCACTGTCATGGACTTTCTTGAAAATGCAAAATTGCCTGTCGAGTTAGGGTATCGACTCGATCCAAACAATCATGAAGTACTTGAAAGCGACAAAGGATTGTCGGGGTATAAGGGGCACAACTTCACGAAGGGATCTCTCGGGCGATTCAAGGAACGTGTAAGGTCAGGAGAGATCACAGAAGGTTGCTTACTAATCGAGTCCGTGGACAGGTTTAGTAGAAAACAAGGCTACGATGCTATCGATGAATTCACTTTCCTGATCAAGCGTAACATCGATATCGTTGAAGTTGAGACAGGGCAAATTTTCAGCAACAAACTGGAGCACAGATTATCTGCTCTATCTACAAGTATTGAACGTGCTTACCAGGAATCGAAGCGAAAAGCTCGTATCAGCAAGAAATCATGGAAGCATCGAAAAGAGGAATCTTTAGCAAATGGGGTTGCTCTTAACAACAATACACCAGATTGGTTGGCTCTCAGTAATGACAAAAAAAAGTATGAGATAAACATACAGAGAGTACAAACAATAACTAAGATTTTTGAGTTATACCGTGATGGCTATGGTGTAACTCAGATCGTGAATCTTCTGAACAAAGAAGGGGAGAGGTACAACGGCAAAGGCTGGAATACCGTTACGGTTTATAACAAATTGCGTGATCGTCGGCTTAATGGCTACCTTGTTGGTAAGTACCCCAGCATACCCAAAAAAGATAATGAAAGTACAAGTGAGACAGAAAAGAGGGTATTGGAAAATCTTAAGATTAAAAGAGAAGCAAACGAAAATGCTAAACGAATATATCCAATAGTAGTTGAAGATGATCTGTTCTTAAAAGTCCAATCTATGATGGACAGAAACGTGTCTACCAAAAAACAAAGAAGTAGTACTACGAAGCAAAGGAATTTATTTAATGGTTTAACAAAGTGTCATGAGTGTGGAAGCCCAATGATCGTCCAGAGTATGTCTAATGGAGGACAATACTTACGATGTTATAGACAACGGACTAAAGACGAAAAATGTAATTCAAAGATGTTACGGTATTATGTTACTGAAAGAGTACTATTAGAACATATTAAAGGTTTGAATCTTAATGATATATATGGTGACAAATCAGGTAATCTTTCTTTAGAAAGCCTGAATAATCTTCTCTCACAAGTCAATAATAAGCTCGTAGTACTTAATGAGAAGATCAAAAGTGCCAGTGAAGAAGAAGAATTGTTCGCCATAATGGATTTTAAAAGAAAAAGAAATGCAGAGAAGGAAGATATACTTAATCAAATAAATGCACTTGAAAATGAAAGTGAAGTTGTTCGCCTGTCATATGACTATGATATTGAAGAAATTACCAATCAAGATAATACAGTGCTAAGAAGAAAAACAAATGAACATATCGCTAAAGTTGTATCATCTGTTAGGTGTTTGAGAATGGATTCAAGCTATATAGGGGCATATTATTTGTATGATATCTCATATCATAAAGACATTATCAAACATCTACTTTTAACAAATAATGATGGAGTGTTACTAAGTGAAATTAGCATCAACGAAAGCAATAATCAACGCGTATACAGCGTAAAAGAAGATAACAAAATAGTATTCAAGGTTGAATCTAATGGAGACGTTTGGGTATTGCATGCAAGTAGACAGAAAAGCATTGATGAACTATTACATTATATAAATGTCATGATGGTTGGCAGGGAACCAGAGGGTTTTGCTTACGAAGTCAATGAAGACATGATTGAATGGGTTGATTAAGCGAGATGCCAAAGTTAAAACGAGGTTCACATGAAAATTTTTTTCCTGCTTTTGGCATTGCCAGTACTGGTCAATGCAGCAGATAGAATTGTAACTGAGAGAGATGCCTGGCGTGGCTGGGCAGGTATTTCGAGTCCAAATGTTGTACAAATAAACACGCATTATCAGTGTGGGGATTATAGGGTGCAGGATTCAATGGAAAAATTAGATGTTAATGGTGTTGAACGTAAGGTGATACGCATAGACAGTTTTGATAACTCGGTGATTTCGTATACAGCTGATAACGGAATGGTTTTAAAAACCTCGCTCAAAGGAGCTTACTTAAAAGCAGGAAATGGCTACTTGAAGTGTGAGATTGTCGTTGATGAATAGGGCGTAGAGCAAACCTAAGAGGAATGATCTGCTGTTTTTGTATTAAAAACAAGGAGTTGGCGTGTTTTTAGAATAATCTAAGGAAAATAACTGGAAATAAAAAGAAAATGTTGGGATAGATTTAGGCTAACGATAAAGCGATTTTGATAGATACGCTTATCATTATTTTGCTAAAAAAGCAATATCTAAAACTACAATTCCGCACCCGATGGGTTGGATATTCGCCTTGAGCGATGATATTACTCTGTTGTCCCTTATTCTGTCAAATTTGATGCTAATTTCACTTAAGTGGCTTTTTGACTGTCATACCTCCGACCTTTAATATTTAAAGCGTGGAAACAACGTTTCTTTCAATACCAAGGCATTCTAACTATTTATATAAAATTTCACGGCTACAGTGGGATTACGTTGCAGTAATGCCGTAGTAACAAACACATCTTAATCAAACTAAAAGAGGAAAATATGAAAGCCAAAAAGATAATCAAAAAGCTACTAAGTGATCTCTATGCGGGAACTGAATATTCGTGTGGAATTCAAAGCATCAAACATAGTGAAGAGTTGCCTGTAATATTTGGTATGCATCGTACAGACCACGATATAATCACTAACTATAAAATAGTGGGTGATGAATTGGATGTTCACCAAATACATGTTTTACCGCGTGAAGTAACTCCAGATTGGGATTCACCTATTACAAGTAGCGTAGAACGAAAAAGTTTTCCAATAACTGAAGATGGATTGCGTCAATGTTCCGAGTACTTTAGCAATCTAATTACAATGGATCTAATTGAACTCGTTAAGAGTATTCGCGGTTATGACATAAGTTTGATTCATAAACCATCATTTAACATCGCATAAGTACACCCAATTTGACCTCTTGTGATAAATAAATTTATACAACAGCAAGAGGTAAATAACGTGATGCATCTTTTAACTGAATTAGTACTATTCCCAATCTACATACTCTGTATGATCTTCTTTATGATGCTATGTATTATTACATTACCATTAAAGATACCAGCAATAAATAAATTACTAACAAACTATCTGAAACAGAAAAAATAAATATGTTATATTATAGGTGAAGGCTCGAACATAGCTCACCTATTCAGCAGGAAAATAATAAATAAAACGTAGTAAGAGAAACGTGAATGGTTTGCATCATTCCGTTTCGTCATTTCATTCGCAATGAATCAAATGATAAATAAAATATAGATTGTGGCTCATCTATAAATTTCCTTCCATTGAAATACACCCTACCCACAGTAGGGTTCTTTTTACATGGGAATTACTACGAAATCGAAATCAAACCTAATATGGAAATTAACATGAAAATTAATAAAAAAGACGTAAAAACCAACTTGGTATCAGTACGTGTCACTGACGCACAGTTAGCAGAATTAAAGAAACTTAGTGAAAGCGGTGTTTGTGATCGTGAAACACTTGCGAGTGCTTTTCAGTACTTACTAAACCAACACATCATTCTAAAAAAAGGCTAATGCTATACGCCTAATAAAGTTATAGCAAATGGTGAAACAGGAAGTTTCACTGTCAATGAATGGAAGCATAGATATGAAGAGAAATAATGACCTAAAAAGAATCCGTACACACAATGATTACCCAACACTAAAAACAGGACGTAAATCATTCAATAACATGTTCGATAGAACTCTATACAATGATGATTATCATGATGTAACGATTAGTACCGAGTTTAGTAACCTATCATTGTTTTTGAAATGGCATGAAGTGAACTATGTAGAAGGTTGGCATCTTGATAAAGACATACTAAATCCTGGTGCTCGTGAGTATTCATCCCAAAACTGTATGTACGTTCCCCCTGAAGTAAACCAACTATTCAAAAGTACTAAACCAGGTAAGTACATGAAAGGTGTTGAAGCATCAGGTAAGAAATTCAAAGCATACTGTAGCGTAGATAGTAAAAAGAAATGTTTAGGAACTTTCAGTACTGAACTTGAAGCACATGAAGTACATATGAAATGGCGTAAGGCACGTTTGATAGAACTTGCTGAGAAGTACAAAGAATATAAAAAACTAAGTGCGGCACTATTGAATCACGCTAACAACATTTAAAGAAATTGGCCTGTAGTGGGTGGAATCACTACAGGCCAAGTATTAATTAAGAATATATAGGACTATTTATTATGGCAAAAACCTATTCAAGTTTTGATAACAGAAACGTAAAAGCACTAATTAGCCAGTACAAGCTATATAAAGATATCCCATGTGAAGATATCAAGAACATCATGAAGGATTCAGTAGCTAAGCTTAAGGTGAGAGATAAGATTAGTGTCTATGACGTGTTTACAGTATTGAGTAATGAAGATGAAATACGAAATGATTTACTATTCAATACTATCAATGCTATTAAAGTACAACAGGATAAGAAACAAGTAAAAGAACGTATGATTAGGTACTACGGAGCAGCGATCACGGATGCAGCAAAACGAATAGAACAGTATATGTTGGCACACCCAGACGCACTGCCAGCACCAGAATATGGACAAAGAACACTAACATATAAAGAGTTTGGTAAACTATTGGAACTACAAAAACAAGGTGACTTTATTGATGACATGATCGAGTACTTAAAGAGCTTGCGTTAATTGTGCCGTATTACGGCATATTACGGCATATTACGGCATGGTTGTATGCCGTAATACGGCAAAAAAAGCCCCTGAAACCCGCGTTTTACCATCAATACGGCAACTAAGTATAGAGATACGAAATCCATTCCATTTCATTCCATGTATTTCTTTCTCTATCAGTATTCACAGAAACTGTGACTTGCGTCACGAATACTACTCGTCGTGAACTCCTCGTAGTATTGGTTAGTAACGTTGCGTTTTTCTCGCCAGTACTCGAAAACCCGCAAGGCGTTATTACTCGCTTTGCTCGACAGATGATAGTACTGAATCAAAGTGATTGGGGTCGGTACTGCGTACCTAAAGTCTTTGTGAGTAACTACGCGTCGCCTTGCTCCTTGTCGGGGTTACGGGCTGTTGAAGCCCTTCATGTACTTACCTACCTTATAGTGGTGATGTTCGATTACTCGACACATGATAGAATTGCCATATGCAAACAGCAGGGAAAACAAAATGCAAATAATGAGGATGACATACGACGACATTGATAAAAATGGCTATGCCAAATTACACGTCTATGGAATAGGAACTTTCTCGGTATTCAGTGGGCAGAACCCATATACAAATGATCCCAATTGTGCGTTTATGCCTAATAGTGCTATCCCTACTGGACGGTACTGGATAGTTGATAGGCCAACTGGTTCTACTCTGAATCAGATCCGGGCATGGGGGATTGATACAATCACTGGTAACGATCACTCCGAATGGTTTGCACTCTTCAGTGCTCAAACCATGACAGATAGCATTCTCATTAATGGTGTATCGCGTGGTAGTTTCCGTTTGCATCCATTACGGCCAGATGGAACGGGTGTATCAGAGGGATGCATAACATTCGTCAATCGCCCTGATTTCTATACTGTACGTAGTCAGTTGCTACGTACTAAAAAGGTTAAAGTACCAGGTTCCAGAACTGGATTAATGGCGTATGGCTGGGTGGACGTGCAGGGGGGTAGCAACTATGCGAACTGTAGGATTCGTTAAGTATGCAGCCTTATATAGTATCTGCATCATCTTTTCATGGTGGTTATCAAGCTTTGGTAAGCCCCTGAACGGCATAACGCAATGGGCTATGGATACCGCCTATAGTACTTTCGGTTCCGGCCTGAGCGGGTCATACGAAGCTGATGCAGATCCAGTAAGGTTCATAGCCTTAATCGTGATGGTACTCATCTACGCTACGGTACTGTTCCTGCTCATACGCTTAGCCCTCAGTAAGTTCCACAACAAAAGAAATTAATTGCAAAAAGAAGCCCCAATAGGGGCTTTATTTCTTTTTACGGATAATGAAATCTTTTATTGGTCTGTTTTCGGAGTAAACTTTATTGATCTCATTCCTAATATACGTGTTGTTTTTTAATGCATCATGACGGATATCAAACAATTCTTTCTCAAAAGCATCTTTAGCTTTTTGATCTGTATAGAAGTGGCTACCGTACTCGGCAAATGCCATAAAAGCATTTACACTAATATTATTGTAATCATCCGATGTTTTTTTGATGAAATTTTTAATGTCGTTTGCATAGGAACTAACGTCATAGTTAGTGCGTGACACTGACTGTAGCTGGTTTATTATCCCATATGTTAGACGATGATATTCATCTATGTGAACTTCTAACTCTTTGTATAATTCTTCGATTAGAGATTGACTTTCTTCATTTGCACCATCAATTCTAACAGCATAAGAGATATTTTTAGTTAAGTTTAATATGAGGTTTTTAGCATACAAGCTTTTTGAACGTACATCAGCAAGATCTTTGTACACAGCATTTTCAATAATATTGTAGGCAATATCATAGTGTTTCTGTACCATCCAATCTGGCACTTTCATTAACGCGATGATAGCAATTATGAAAGTACCAAATGTCCCAATGGCACTTAACCAATCCGTAAATGATCCCCATTCAAATCCCTTGACATCAGCGAAGAGAACCTTAATGAGTACCAAAATTGCTAAAATTAATAGTACTCCAACAATAGAGATAAGGGCGATATTGGTTTTCCTGCAAACCATCTATAAATGCTCCTTTTGTCTTGATAATCAGCACAAGTACTTTACCACTGTAAACGCAATCAAGTACACTCACAACCTCACGCCCCCCACGATGGGTAGGTTTGTTGAAGGTGTGGGTGTGGCGTGAAACTCAGATTTTTTTGGATTTGCGTCAAGATGCAGAAGAGCGAGCATTCAAGCCATTCGTAAGAGCTTTAGCTGAAAGAAAATGTGATCGAATAAACCTTCATTAGGGGATTTATTTTACTTGAAACAAATCAATAAATTTTGTTTTTTTGAACTTAAGGTGTTTCTGTTCCGTTTCTGCCAAGTCCTTAATATAATCATTATAATGTACTTTGAATTGCTTGAATGAAGTACTGAATTCATCCATGCCAATATGTTCAGCAACATATATACAGCTTTTTGCTAATGAAGAAGCATTAAAAGCGGAGACACTTGAATCACGAAGCTTTTTTAGCACGTCATTAATTATGTCTTTGTCTTTTAAAAATAACGACCACCTTTCAATCATTTCCAAATTTTCTGATAGCTCGTCTATTCTTTGAATATCAAACGTGTGGTTTAGAATAAGCATTTGATAATCATGAGCTTTGTTTCCATCAACATAAGTTATGCGTTCATCGACAGCTTTCAAGTATTCAAACGCATCATGTAATTCAGATATGTAATTTTTAGTTTTACTGTATTGTTCATCGATATCGGATAACAGTTGTTCGGCTTTATCAAAACCTTTTGTGTGTGATCGTTGTGAGAACCACTGATTAGCATTTGCAGCAGCGTATACTGCAACACCTGCCATAACCCAATCAGCTACCGTACCAGTGATATCATACCAAGCCATAGCATATCCTCAATCAACAAATAATTCACTATAGTGTTTCATTATCTTATTATGAGAGCCTCGAACAATTTTGTAAAATTCACTGATTTGTCTGTCATACTCAAAGCTGTTTTGTAACCGTAATCTGGTTTCATCTGCTCCAATAGATAACGATTCCTCTATTTTATATGCCAGGCCTAAATGTGAATCAATAAGGTCTGTGAAGTGTACTTCGTTTTTAGGTTTTAATCCCCATAAATCCATGCGTTCCATTGTGGTACGAAGATTGATAATGTTCCTTCTATATTCAATTTCCCGCTGGTATATCGCGTTCCAGCGTTTTCGGAATAGCTCAACATCACCTTGTTCATCTGGATCTGTATTGATTATTTGTTTCACATCACTATGCAGGTAAAACCCCTCCTGCTGTATTTTACAAAACTGATCAATAAGCTCATCTGCAAATTTAAATTTTCGCTCATTGATTTTAGGTGAAAGCCAATCTTTAGCTTTTGCAGCAGCATACACAGCTACACCTGCCATTACAGCATTACATCCAGCACTAATCAGATCTGAACCATTGCCCCAATCCATGAATCCCTTCCCGATACAATCTTTTGTATTGTATGTACCACAACATTGTTGATGGTGCTATCAAAACGGCAACTCACCCTGCATATCACAGAATGCATCATCCTTATCCTGGGCCTCTAACATAGCTTGTTGTGCATAGAACCAACTACCAACAGCAAAGATATCCACGGGTTGAGCTACTTCAAGCATAAAGTAGTATGCGTTACTTGAGGCCACACCGAACCAGAATAAACGAGTACCATCCTCATGAGGAGTTGTCTCGAACAAGACACATTGCCCTTCTTCAAGACGTTCTAAGTACCCGCCCGAATGAACAACAACTACCCGTTGCCCGCACTGCCAATAAACTTGAACACCCTTTTTTACGCTTGGATCAAACAGGTTCTTATTGCCCATTTCTTAACCCACCACACATTGATAGATACTGTGAATTTATACAGTAAAATGGCCTTAAGCAAGACGAAACGCTAACAATTCAGTAAAAACGATCATATTCAATAGGTTAACTCTCATTAATCAGTTAGAAATCGACTTCTATAATAGATAATAACGATCAATAATTAAGTATCGATCGATTAAAGAGATAAAAGGAATGATCACTACAACGTTCATAGCAGAACCAATCGTGACAACATCAGGCCAGCTCGTAGGGTGCGAACTGTTAACCCGCTTCCACCGTGAAGATCTGCCAGTACTAAACAGCAAGTACTACATCATGGCTATGGATGTGGAAGGGAAGAGGGAACTACTCAAGCGACAACTACAGGCCATCGAATTACGTGCGTCATGGTTCAGGGATCACCGGCTCTTCTGTACTGTTAACGTTGATACATTACAGGCACGGCTATGTGTGTTTGATAGGGAAATCATTGAACTACTGGATAAGCTTGAGTTTATAAGGCTGGAGATCTCGGAGGACTTTGAAGGGCTTGAATTGGGTAGTGAACATCCAGTATTGAGAACACTGTTAAACGTTGGCTATCGCCTGTTTCTTGATGATCTTGGTTCCGGTCGGGCTAACTTAGCGGCGTTAACCACTGGATGCTATGAAGCGGTCAAAATTGATAGAGCGTTCTACCGTCAGGAAGTACAGAAACCCACATTCAACGTACTGATGAAGAACATCATGAAGTACTGCCCGTATGTGATTGTTGAGGGTGTAGAGCAGCGGCAAGAGTTACCAGTACTACACGATGCTGGAGTAACGGCGGTACAAGGTTATCTATATAGGTCAGTAAATTTTCTAAAGGTAGATACTTTAATTTAAACTAAGGCCACTCCTTAAGTGGCCCTAAAACGTATCAAATTTTATTTATTGCTTGGGTAGCTGACGCAGGTATGACCAGAACTCATTAAAGTCATCTGGTTACCCTCAAGAGGAACAAAAGGAAAAGAAACATATTTGAAATTACTTGAAGTCATGTTGAAGTACAGTTTCTTATCATTCATCGTGAGTTGTGTTGCGTGTGCTGGAAATGTACCTTGACCAGCTTGTGTTATTAAAAAAGCCATAGGGTAGAAATGTAGGCATGAACAAACACAGTTATGACCATTGTTATAGAAGCCAACAGTTTGGGCTGTTATTTGCAGCTTGTGAGGATAAAACCAATAGTAAAAGTCGTGAGTAGCGTGTATGTCCTCATTCTTACCAAGCACAAATTGTTTTAAAGGGGTGTAGAAAGGTGAATCAACAGGTGGGTTTAGGCAATCTGTTACTGAAGTAGCTGCAAGCAAATGACCTACCATTGCTCGTGTAAATGTAACAACATCGGCTTTGAAGGAAATGATGTTGGAAGGAAATGGTGTACCTTTAAAATAATGTTTTAGTAGTAACGTAAATTCTTTTGTGACTTTACCAATCTCATTATCAAGCGAGCCTAACAGGTCGTTATTACATTTGATACATATAGTTTTAAAAGTCGTGCCTATTTTAGCATCAAGAGGGCGAACTTCACTTAGTGAAAAATATTCTACAACAGACTTCTGAAGCATTTTCTCCGGTTTACATGCACTCTTGGGCGGTACGTGATCTCGGGTTAGTCTCCCAAAATTCCCACATATATTGCAGTAACCCTCGTCAATTCTTACATGCTTAAGTCTTTCTGTAATTTTGCTCATGCGTTCTTATCCTTCATGACAATTAAAAAGAATATAAATTTAATTGAATAAATAATCAAGTATAAAAAATAGGTTCTCCCTGAACCTTCTAAAGACCGCGTAGTTTCGCCGCACCCTTTTTAAAAAATATATAAGGTTTTGAACCTAATTCATTCAATGACGTTTTATGACATACCTACAACTATCACATATATACGGTTATGATCCGGCAACTGTTAGCCGTGATTGGAAAGCCAGAGGCTTAGATATAAGCCAAACAGACGAAGAAATATATCAATGGGTACAGGACAACGTACTAACACCATTGAGAGGACAAACAGATCTAAAAGAAGAAACCCAACGTGAACAATTACGTTTAGCAAAAGCGAAAGCAGACATTGAAGAAATGAATGCTGATCAGCTAAGACGCAATCTAATCGAAGTTGATTATGTAACAGAATCACTATCAAGCTACTTACTTCAACTAAAGAACATGTTGCGTAGTATTCCTAACACAACATACGTTGAACTATTCAGTAGTGAAGATGCTAACCAATTGAGGGAAACACACAAAGATAAAATAGATGAAGTACTACGTGATATTGGAAATTACGAGTACGAGGAAGAAATAGAAGAATATGAAAATGGAATTTCAGAATCAGAAGAAATTATTGAAGATATTGAATCAGGCAGTGAAGAACATCCTATCGCCTCAGAAGATAAAACCGAGTGATTGGGTAGAGAAGAACTTAAAGTTTTGTGATGGTGAGTTACAAGGTTCACCAATGCGTTTATACGAATTCCAGAAAGAACCACTTAATGCAATTATTGAACCTGGAGTACGTAAGGTTGTGCTAATGAGTTCAGCACAGCTTTTAAAAACAACAATAGTTACTGGTGCTTCATTGTACTTTCTACAGCACGATCCATCAAATATGGTTATTGCTGGTACAACAGCAAACACAGTTAAGAAGTACAAGAATGGTAAGTACGATCCAACAATTCAACTAACACCATCACTTGCTAAATTAATAACGAGTAAATCAGATAAAACAAAAACAAATGATGCCACTACCCAGGAAACAACAGTTGGTACATTCAATTACTTTGTATCTCTTAACTCACCATCTACACTACGTGGCCTAACTGCTAAACGTGTCTTTTGTGACGAGATCTCAGGCGTAGAAACTGATGGTGATGAGGGTAATCCAATCGCCCTCGTATCCCAACGCTGTGAATCATTCCGCGATTCACTAATCATGATGTGTTCCACACCGTTAGTACCGGATGATCCCATATGCCAGGAATTTGCTATGAGCGATCAGCGTTACTTTCATGTGCCTTGCCCTAAGTGCGGTGATGAACAACGCCTGATATCTTTGGTTCACATATTGTTTCAGGTGGTCAGGCCGCTAATGATCCAGTAGCTAACCAACACTATATAGCGTTGCGTATTCGTGGTGAAGATTTCCCACGTTACTTTGATAGTGATTTATCTATTAGCTTGACCTCATATGAACGTCAGTACTTCTATATTCGTATGGGTGGTGATGGAATTGGATTAACGAATCTATTTTACTATGATGCTGGTAACGGCGGTAGTTCAACATCGTTTAGATTAAATTCAATTTATGTACCTGCTGTTGGTCGTGGTAACTGGAATTATATATATGTAATGTGCCTAACTTCACGTAGTGGTATTGCTTCACTTAATGTTCCTGCTAACTGGTCTTCATTCTTATACCGTGCTGGTGAGCAACCTTTATATAATGCGTAATAAATACTATTACCAAATTATATAACATAGGGAAATTCTTAATGGATATTGGGACACTTTTTGCTCTGGTTATAAGTGGTTTAGGGGTTTTATATTCTATCTTCCGTGACAATACAAAAGATACTAATGACTTACTAAGTCGTGTATCTGATCTTGAAACAACTATTGCGGTACAAGATAGTAATATTACACGTTTAAGCGACGAACAAGACAAGATGAAAGAAACTTTGAGAAACCTTGAAATTCAAATTCACGAATTGGATATCAAACTTGAAAGGATTATTACTATTCTTGAACAATCAAAGCAGTAACTAAAAAAGGGACAGTACCGTAACTGATACTATCCCTTTTCTTTTACTTATTTGTTAGTTGTGCGATCATCGCGTTAACTCTTTTAGGTGTCTGACGATACCATAGAGAATCTTTAGCTTGTTTAATTGCTTCGGGGTAGTTGGCATCGCGAAGTGCATGAATCATCTTTTTAAACTTCATCGTTCCAGATAGACCAAGTTGAAAAACCATTATGATCATGAATTCTTGCCAATCTTTAGGAATGGTTAGGTTCAGTTTACTTAGCTGGCTTTCTGCTATAGCAATATCTTTGTCAAGTAGATGAAGTGCTTCAACCTCAGTAATACCATTATTGAAAATTTCACCTTGTAGTACTTTATGCCCGAATCCTACGGTATAGAATCCTTCACTATCCCTATATGGGTAATACCTGTTGTTTCTAAAGTACCCCATGCGTGTTTGATATGCTCGTGAACCCTCATATTCTATTAGTCTCGTTTTTATGTCCATTAAATAAATACCTTATGATAATTTTTATAAGGTATTTATATGGAAGCATGGCAATACAACGAAGATTGGAGTGAAGAAGAATTAACTAACGGTAGTTATGTAGGTTTCGTGTACTTGTTCCAATTTGAAGATAATACAAGCTACATAGGTAGTAAGCAGATGTACAAGAGAGTTAAGGATATTAAGAAACTAAAAGATAATTCTGTAGAAAACGGATGGCGTGAGTACAGTTCAAGTTCAAAGATAGTAAATTCCAAGATTGAAGAAGGATTAAATTTCACTCGTACTATCTTATGGGCTTTCCCTTCGATGAAAGAAACTCTTTTTGTAGAAACAGCATTAATCATTAATGAAGGACTAAAAACGGGAAATCTAAATCTTGCTGTAATGCATAAGGCGAGATTACCGAGTGGGAAAGATGCGGTACGTATCCGTGGAATCCTTCAATCATTATATGAAATACTAAATTAAGGAATAGACATGGCTTGGAGAAACAGCAATAGCCCTAATGATATGAAGCGATTCATAAACAAGAATAGCCCAAAGATAGGACAAGAATTAAAAAAAGAATTAAGTAGCCGTATGCGTATAGTTACACAGCACATTCAAAGAAAAATTGATAATGATGTAGCAGGTGGTGGTGTAGCGTTTACTGGAAAAAGTATGTACTTTAACTTTAGAAAGATAAGTGAGTTCAAGTCAGTTAACCAGATCATCCTACTACCTAATCAAGCATCATATCTAAAGTACGTTCTTGATCCGGCATATAAGAATGTTAATAAAGGGAAGATCATACCGTATCAGAATGCTAAGTTAACTAAGCAAGGTAACATTGCACAACTACGTTCAAGAACCAAGAGTGATAAATACAAAAAGGTGAAGAGTAGGAACGGTAACACGTACTTAATCGACACTACCAAGAAATCCTCTAAACGTAATCCTAAACTGGCTCGTGAACAAAGGGTGATTGGTTATTATGGTTCCGTTGGTAGAAAACCATTGTTTGATTTCTACGATGAAACCGAGAAACAAGTAATAGAACAATTAAGAACATTACGCGGTACGTTTGATTATCGTTGGAGGAAGTAAGATGGATAACTTAGAAAATTTCCCATGTTATGATCATTCTGTACTAACATATTTTTCTTTTCAGACAATCCAACCAGTAAGTGTTACTTTACCATATGATAAAGCACTATCTGGTAGTAAGCTCATAAAAAAGAAGGTTGATAAAACAAAGGGCGATTTAATCGTATATAGTTTTCATCATCATACAACACCAAAAGTATATGAGGATGATGTATTGATGGTTGAACTACTAAAAGAAAAAGTAGAAGTAAAGGTACTATTATCTTACAACCACATTTTTAAAGGTCATCGCGTAGTTTCTTGTGTTTGCCAAATACAAGGATAAAATATGTTAAGTATTATCATGGATCTTATCAAATCAGGGATTAGCCTTTTTACCAAGAATAAAACCGAAGTTGAAAAATCTAAAGACGAACTTGAAACAGAAAAAACGAATGAAGCACAGGAAACAAACCGTGAAGAGATCAAAGCTGGTAGAGGCTGGAGATCATTTTTAGGTTATGCGTGTACTGGTATTCTTGTGTATAACTATATCTTAGTACCTATATTAGATTACTTTGGTATCGTTTTATTCTCTTTCCCACTATCTGACATTATCAGAATCATCGTTTTGTTACTTAGTGGAAACTAATAAGAAAGCCCCTTAAGGGGCTTTTTTTTTCGCTTCATGCATTTTTGCTGATTTATACATTATGAAACACAAGAAAACAATCAATACACTGTATGATATCCCTTCTAAACATGAGAATTCTCTTTTCCAAATCCCAATTGCAGTACCAGTTATGGCTACTGCAACACTACAGACAGTCCATACATCCGATTGATTGTTAGACCAAGGTAATTTTAGATACTGGAATTTATTTTTGACGAAGTCAGTTCCTCCCAGAACGGTTAGGGTCAGAGATACCATTCCTAATGCTACTGTTACTTTGTATAAGAAAAGTAACCCAAAAAATGCTCCTACAACCAAAACAATAGTTACAAGCGGAGTTAGTTTCATTTTTTACCAATCCCAGTTAACAGTAGTATCTAACCCACGCAAATTAGTATGCTCAGTTCGTGTCGCTGTACGAACAACTTCGCCTGTTTCCTTAGATATAATATCAAATACCTCGATTTCGGTTTGCCCCATTGTTCCCTTAGCTCTAAAGCTTTTGCGAGCATATGTAAAATGCTCTTTAGGGTAATTAGCCTCAAATTGTTCTTCTGTCAAAATCCTATCCTCATATTGTAAATGAATGCTTGATAAGTCATTCGCACTTCCAAATTGTATTTTGTACACCACTACCTTTAGGTAAATGAGGATTCATGTTAGCACTATGAACATAGGTTGCTTTTTCCTTTCCATACTGCTGACATGCTTCATTAGCTGTTTTTTGTAAACTATCTAAACCATACCAACCATCAGACTGAATGCTGACAGTTTTACCATCATTATATTGTACTGCTGCACATCCCGTTAAAACTAATGGGACAAAGATCATAATTAGGCTTTTCATTATTATTTCCTAAATACCCGTACAACAACTGTACAAGGGCATTTTATGGGAAGAATTACAAAAAAGGAATCAGCATTACACATTCAGGTAATGGATCTCATCCATTCTGATAAGCATTTAACACAAGATGATAAGGAATTCATATTCACCAATTATAAGGGGGATGTCATTGGTGCTACTGGTGCTTTCTTTACCCCTGAAATGCTCGCATGGGATTTCATACTTGATGCTGGCTCTACTGGTCAGTGTATCGAACTATGTGCTGGTATCGGTCGTCTCAGCTACTACCAGTACTTAAGGAATAGACCTACGCATATTACATGCGTTGAACTCAATCCAGAGTACGTAATGATCGGGAAGAGGGTACTACCAGAGGCAGAATGGAACATTGGTGATGCTCTTCAGTACTCACCAGACCGTTACTACGATGTTGCCTATGGCAATCCACCTTTCGGTAAGATCAATACATCAGAAACGTATACAGGCCGTTATACAGGCTCAGAGTTTGAATAGAAGGTGATTGAACATGCGAGTACTTTCTCATCTTTTGGGGCATGGATCGTACCGCAAGGTTCCGCAGGGTTTAAGTACTCAGGCCATACGTACTATGACGCCACAGTGCAGACACAGAAGTATCAGAAATTTGTGAAGGACACGGGCTTAAACTTACATCCAGGCGTAGGCATTGATACGAGTATCTACCGTGATGAATGGAACGGTACAAAGGTGATATGTGAGAGCGTCTTGGTTGATTATGACGGTACAAATTTATGATGTATTTTGCTTTACGCTGCTTCCAGCGTGGCGTACATGGTCATTGGTGTCTCCCTGTTTTTCGTGAAGGTATTCAGGGAAAGAATAGCTGATTATGTGATTTTGCAAGTATGAATGCGAAAATTAGCCGTCACGATGTTGTCTTATTCGCCCCGGGCGTAGCGCCCGGGATAAGCTGAGCCACGAATAAACGGCGTTGAACAGCACGACGCCTGCCGTCACGATAAAGACCGCCCGGAAACCGAAACTGGCTGAAATCCCCGCACCGACCAGCGGCCCGGTGACGTTACCCAGATCGCGAAACGACTGGTTATAGCTGAAAATACGACCGGCTATCTGGTTGGTGGAATTATAGACCAGCAGCGTCTGCACGGCCGGGAGCAGTGCGCCATCGGCAGCCCCCAGCAGGAAGCGCAGGACGCCGAGCTGCCAGGGAGACTGCACCATCGCCATGGGGATCAGCAGCAGGACGGAGACGATCAGGGCGCAGATCAGGATCTTTTCCGGGCCGATACGGTCTCCCAGCTTGCCGAGCCGCGGCGCGCTCAGTAGCGCCGCCACGCCGGGAACAGAGGCGATCAGGCCGCTGATAAAGGCGATATTGCTGACGTTTCCCGCCAGATCGCGGACATAGAGCGTCAGAATAGGCGCGATTGAACCGGTGGCCACCTGGATAATCATGGTGGTCACAAACAGACTCAGCACCAGCTTTGGGTTTTTCAGCGAGGCCAGCACATCCCGGGCGTGCAGCATCTCTTTTTTGGCTACCGGCGTGAAATTCTCCCGGATACAGATAAGCGTCACCAGGAAGCAGAGGAACAGCACGCTGGCGGTAATGAAGAATACCGGCCGCAGTCCGTAGTGGTCGGCCAGCAGCCCGCCCGCCAGCGGGCCCAGCAGTGCGCCACTTACGCCGCCAGTAGAGAGCGTGCCCAACGCCCAGCCGCTTTTCTGGCGCGGGATTTGGGTGGCGATCAGGGCGTTGGCGTTAGGGATAAATCCCCCGAGCAGACCCAGGAGTGCGCGTAATATCAGGAACTGCCAGACGTTCTGCGCCATCCCCATCAGCAGCATAATGATCGCCATGCCGAGCGCGGAGCGCAGCAGCATAATTTTGCGGCCTTTGCGATCCGCCAGCCCACCCCAGAAAGGCGACGCAATGGCGGAGAACAGGAACGTAATGCTGAACACCAGGCCGGACCACATATTCAGGGCGCTATGTCCGGTGACGCCGAGCTGTTCAACGTAGAGGGGCAGGAAAGGCATCACCAGGCTAAAGGCGGCGCCAGTAAGAAAACAACCCAGCCACGCAACCGTCAGGTTACGTTTCCAGTTTATGGGAGCATCTGTGGGGGACATAACTATCCGCATAATGAGGTGCAGGGCACCGTGACCAGTGAGGTAATAAGCCTGCTAATTATGCGCCCGGGGTATGATTGCCGCAATGACGGGGAGCTTTTAAAGCTAAAACATCATGCGGCCCGGATGGCCGCATGCAGATTAATAACGTGAAGGGACGCCCTGAGGCCGGGTTTTAAAGCGGCGATGCAGCCACATGTACTGCTCCGGGGCGAGCATAATGCATTTCTCGACAACGCCGTTCATCCAGCGGGCGGTGGTTTCCGCATCAATCAGCGGTGGCGCGAGCTCCGGCTCCAGCATGATGAGCTGATAGCCTGAACCGTCTGGTTTACGGCGCGGTACAAACGGCACGATAGCCGCTTTGGACATTCGCGCCAGCATCCAGGTCCCGGTGGTCGTCGCTGCATCTTCCACCGCAAAGAACGGAACAAACACGCTGGATTGCGGGCCATAGTCATGATCCGGGGCGTACCAGACCACTTCACCTGATTTCAGGGCGCGGATCATCCCTTTCAGGTCTTTTCGGTCGATCATGCTTTTATTGGAGCGCATACGTCCGTTGGTCTGGATCAAATCGATCACCGGATTATCGTTAGGACGATAAACGCCAATACCGGGCGCCTGCATGCCGAACATGCGTGCGCCAATTTCGAGCGTCAGAAAATGAACGCCAATCAGCAGGACGCCAGTCTGGTTGGCCTGAAGAGTATGCACTGGCTCCATGCCGGTCCCGGCCACTTCCGTCCAGCGCGCCATGCGCTTATCCGACCAGAACCAGGCCATACCGGTCTCCATCAGCCCCATGCCGACAGATTCGAAGTTTTTAACCACCATGTCGTGGCGCTCAGATTCACTCATCTGAGGAAAGCAAAGCTCAAGGTTGCGATACGCGATCCTGGCGCGACGCTTCATAAACTGCTGAGCAATGCGACCCAGCCCTTTACCCATGCGGAAAATGACGGGATAAGGCAGCTGTACAATTAGCCACAACAAGCCAATGCCTGACCATGTTAACCAATAGCGGGGATGCAAAAGCGCGGCAGTAAATTTCGGTAACTGGGTCATGTCTGTCCTGTGTTCTAACGTCCTGAAAGGCTATTGTCTCATTTTTTAAGGCATAGCCAAAATGTCTGTCATCGAAACATGAAAGAATATGCAAATGTTAAGTCTGATTAATCAGATTGACTGAAATGTAGCGTAAATTGTGTGGATGTAAATTGTCTTTGTTTGCTATATCATGCCGACCGATTTTTATTTCTCAACGATTGCAGGACTTGTACACCATGCCAGTGTTACACAACCGCGTTTCGAATGAGATGTTGAAAGCGCGTATGTTGGCCGAAACCGAACCGCGCACAACGATCTCTTTCTATAAGTATTTCACCATCGACGATCCACAGGCGACCCGCGATGCGCTTTACCAGGCTTTCACCGCCCTGAACGTGTTTGGTCGCGTCTATCTGGCGCGTGAGGGGATTAACGCGCAGATCAGCGTGCCGGAAAGCAAGGTCAGCGCCTTCCGCGATCTCCTTTACGGGTTTGATCCGGCGCTTAACGGCTTACGCCTGAATATTGCGCTGGATGATGACGGTAAATCATTCTGGGTGCTGCGCATGAAGGTGCGCGAGCGTATTGTGGCGGATGGCATTGACGATCCGAGCTTCAATGCTGCTAATGTGGGGGAATACCTGAAGGCCGCTGAAGTGAACGCGATGCTCGACGATCCGGATGCGGTGTTCATCGATATGCGTAACCACTACGAATATGAAGTGGGGCACTTCGAAAATGCGATGGAAATTCCTGCCGACACCTTCCGCGAGCAACTGCCGAAAGCGGTTGAGATGATGCAGGAGCATAAAGACAAAAAGATCGTGATGTACTGTACCGGGGGGATCCGCTGTGAAAAAGCCAGCGCCTGGATGAAGCACAACGGGTTTAATAAAGTCTGGCACATTGAGGGTGGGATTATCGAGTATGCCCGCCGCGCCCGTGAGCAGGGTTTACCGGTGCGTTTTATCGGTAAGAACTTTGTGTTTGATGAGCGTATGGGCGAGCGAATTTCAGAGGACGTGATCGCGCACTGCCACCAGTGCGGAACACCGTGCGATACGCATACCAACTGCAAAAACGACGGGTGTCATCTGCTGTTTATTCAGTGCCCTGCATGTGCCGAGAAGTTTAATGGCTGCTGTAGCGAGCTGTGCAGTGAAGAGAGTATGTTGCCTGAAGAAGAGCAACGTCGTCGCCGTGCCGGACGCGAGAACGGGAATAAGATCTTTAATAAATCCCGGGGCCGACTGAATACCAAACTGGGTATTCCGGACCCGGAGTAAAACACTGCCCGGCGGCTCACAAGCCTGCCGGGCCTGTTTTATGACTTCTGCTGAACGCCTTCCACCGAAATAATCAGCTCTACATCCTGCGATGCCGGACCTAAATCCGTGGTGATATTAAAATCTTTCAGATGAATTTTGCCTGCGGCTTCAAAGCCAGCACGTTTACCGCCCCATGGATCGTCACCCTGTCCAATTAATTTGGCATCCAATGTGACCGGTTTTGTTACGCCGTTCAGCGTGAGATTACCGGTAATAGCGAGTTTATCACCATCTTTCTTCACCTCTGTCGACGCGAAAGTAGCTTGCGGGAATTTGCCCACGTTCAGGAATTCAGCGCTGCGCAGATGTTTATCACGCTCGGCGTGATTAGTGTCGACGCTGTTGGTATTAATGGTGACGTTCACTTTATCGGCAGCAGGGTTTTTCTCGTCGAAAGTAAATGTGCCATCGAAATCATTGAACGTGCCATATAACCAGCTGTAACCCAGATGCTGAATACGGAAATTGACGAAGGCATGCTGGCCCTCTTTATCAATTTTATAGTCGGCGGCCAGGGCCGAACCGGTAGTAAATAACAGCGAACCTAATGCGATACCCAACAGGCGTTTTTTCATTTTATGCTCCAGAGTCAACTGACGAACGGCCAAGCATGCGCTTCAGCGTATCGTCTTTATCAATAAAGTGGTGTTTCAGGGCCGCAAGGCCATGCAGGACAGACAAGATCACTACGCTCCATGCCAGCCACAAATGAACCACACCTGCGGTGTCAGCCTGTGAACCGGCGTCAGCCAGCGTGGCTGGGACATCAAAAAGCCCAAATACGCTGATCGGTTTGCCGTCTGCGGTCGAAATGAGATAGCCGCTGATCAAAATGGCGAACAGCAGGGCATAGAGTGCGATATGCGCGCCAACAGCGCTTATGCGGGTAAGTCGGCCATGGCTTTTGGGCGCAGGAGGGGGCGGAGAGATATGTCGCCAGATCACGCGAAAAACCAGACCCATCATCAGCAGAACCCCAATGCTTTTGTGCAATTCGGGGGCCTGATGATACCAACCGTCATAATAGCTTAATGTCACCATCCAGAGGCCGAGACCAAACATGGCATAGACGGCAATTGCAAATAGCCAGTGTAAACACATGGATATTATTCCGTAGCGACGGGAGGAGTTACGCCATTGCATATGAATTTCCGTTCTCAAATGACTGAGCAATAAAAATGGACGGGTTAAATAAATAATGCAACTGAAAAAAATGAATAATGTATTTTATTTAATTTATTTCAGCGAATTTGAATGTGTTTGCGCAATGTATTTCAATCGCTTCGTTCAATAAATTTGAGGCGACGTTTTTTAAAAAATATAAGTTAAATAAATTTAAAGGAGTGTCAATAAACGTCAGCGAGAATGTTCAGAAGAATACAATATAGATAACGTCAATGATCGCCAGTAGCGACCAAAGAACAATGTAGAGCATGAAATGCTCGCGGATGTTATTGATAAGGTAATTCACCAGTCTGCGCATCATGCCCCTCTCGCTAAACAGGCCCCGGTTACTCGGAGCCTGAAGAGGTATTATCGATCAAAGCGCGAGAGCGCGAAGGGCTTGAGATCAAACGAAGGCGCTATCCCCTGAGCAAACTGGGCGGCGATTTCACCTAACACAGAGGCAAATTTAAACCCGTGACCGCTGAGCCCGGTTACGAGCAGGGTGTTGTCGTGCCCCGGCAGGGTGTCGATGATAAAGTCTTCATCCGGGGTGTTGTCGTAGGTGCACGCTGCGCCGTAAAGCAACCCGCCTACACCCGGCAGGATATTACGCAGGAACGTAAAGGCTTCGGAACCATCCTGCGGATAAGCGCCGTACGGTTTGCGTTCTTCCGCAGAGGAAATTACCTGCCCGCCGTTATGTTTGCCAATCTTGAGCGCGTCTTTTTCCGAGGGGAAACCGTAGAACTGGTCGCCATTGGGTAACTCGCCTGTAAACGCCGGGAATTTGTTCTGGCTGCTGTAACGCCCGTCAGACTGGAACCAGGAGAAGACTTTTCGCACCGGCTGGATGGGCAGGTCCGGCAGCAGTTTCGTCACCCACGTTCCCGCACTCACCAGCAGACGCGTGGCGGTATATTCACCTTCAGAGGTGGTGACGGTTGAACCCTCTGCATGGTGGGTGATGCACGTGACCGGACAGTTGAACAACTGTGCGCAGCCCGCTTTGGCGGCGAGATCAATCCAGGTCTTAATGGCCGTTTCGCTGTGCAGTACGCCAGAGTTGGCTTCAAACAACCCAATGTAGTCTTCAGGGACAGAAATTTCCGGCCAGCGCGCCATGATGCCGTTCGCATCCAGACGCTCGACGTCCAGGCGGTAGGCTTTCGCGCTCTCCTCGACGGTCGCCAGAAACGTGGAGCTGGCTGGCCCCAGGTTAACGACCCCGGTGCGCTCAAAAATGCGTTCTTCGGTGAGGGCGGCCAGCTCATCCCACAGCGTCTGAGCCCGAAGCACCAGCGGTACATAGCGCTCACCTTCGCCATAAGCGTGACGTATCAGACGGGTATCGCCGTGATGGCTTCCTTCAGAGTGGGGGGGACGATGGGCGTCAATCATCAGCACATTCAGACCCGCCTGCGTGGCGTAATAACCGGCGGCAGATCCTACGGAGCCGCTTCCGATAATGATCAAATCGTATTTCATAGGCTTCTCTTTACTAACGCTTTGTTAGCAGAGTAATTAACTATGTAGGCTTATACAAGAACGAAATAAATAAGGCACCGCGAGGGTGCCTGTTGAGTGAAGAGGCATAAGATTAATGCCGTTTATACTCATTTTCCTGGTAGTCGCCAGATTCTATTTTTGCGATGCCTGCTTCCAAAATAGAGATAAACTGACGGGCGACGTCTGTTGTAAGCCACAGCGTCTGTCCAACTTCCGCTTCATCACGGTTTAGCTGATTTGGGGTCTGGTAGTGCAAACGCAGCATCAGCGCATCGTAGCTGTCTACGGTGCTGATATCCCAGCCAACAAGCGGATGGGTCTGGATCACTTCACTATTCTTTTCCATTATAACCCCCTTAATGCGTGTTAGAAGACAACGACTTTGAGGTTCAATGCATGTTTTTCTGAAAGCAATTTCAGTATATCAATTAATAAGGGTTCAGCAGGAAAAAATAAACGGGTAGCAACACATTTTTCTGCTTTTTAGGATTGTTCGAACAATAAAACGCCATCTTGTTCACGATTTTCTAAGAAGATGCTGAAATATTTTGAACTTTCAGGAGACGAAACGAAAAAAAGCCGGGGCGACCCGGCAAAAAACACAATGAGGGAGCAAATTTTAATCAGTGATGAACCAGTCGTCGGCGCTTTCCCATGTTTCCTGCAAAATTTCGCTGATGCGTTCTTTGTCTTCTTTCGCACCGCCGATGACGGAAAGATGGTTTGCTGTCGCATAACGTACCGTTACGGCGCCATCGTTTTCAGGAAAAGTGCTGTTAATACGTCGGGATAGTTCACCCGCCAGAGCGTCGAGTGCGCCAGCAGGCAGGACGGTGGATTTGGCAATGGTGACTTCAATACGCATAAATGCCCCCTGTGTAATATACTGTTTATTTATACAGTTATATTGTCGGTTTGACAACAGGGGGCGACACTTTTTTAGCGTTTTACCGTCCAGTTTACGGTTTCACCGGCCAGGAAGGGGATCAGCGTATCGTCGGTGAACGCAATCGACGCTTCAACCTGGCTTTCTTTGCGCTCCAGCTCAATGAACGTGTCATTGATCGGCAGACCGTAGAAACGCGGGCCGTTAAGGGAGCAGAAGGCTTCGAAATGGTCTAACGCATTCATCTCTTCAAACACGGTTGCGTAACTTGCCAGGGCGGTCGGGGCGTTAAAGCAGCCTGCACAGCCGCAACTCGCCTCTTTACGGTGACGGGCATGCGGGGCGGAATCCGTGCCGAGGAACGCGCGCGGGAAGCCGCTAGCGACCAGCTCACGTAGCGCCTGCTGGTGGATGTTGCGCTTGAGGATCGGCAGACAATACAGATGTGGGCGAACGCCGCCCACCAGCATGTGGTTACGGTTAAACATCAGGTGCTGCGGGGTGATGGTGGCGGCAATCAGCTCGTTTCCATCCCGGACATACTCTGCGGCATCTTTAGTCGTAATGTGTTCAAACACCACTTTCAGCCCCGGAAGACGCTGGCGCAGCGGCTCCATGACCGTTTCGATAAAACGTGCTTCGCGATCGAAAATATCAATGTCAGCGTGGGTCACTTCCCCGTGCACCAGCAGCGGCATGCCCAGTTTTTGCATACGCTCCAGAACGGGCATGATGGCGTCGATACTGGTCACACCATGGCTGGAGTTGGTGGTGGCATTCGCCGGGTAGAGCTTCGCGGCGGTGAACACACCTTCGTTAAACCCGCGCTCAACCTCATTGGGATCCAGCGAGTCCGTCAGGTAGCAGGTCATCAACGGGGTAAAATCGTGCCCGGCCGGAACGGCGTCAAGGATACGCTGGCGATAGGCAATCGCGGCCTCGACGGTAGTGACTGGCGGAACCAGGTTAGGCATAACAATCGCACGGCCATAAATTTCGCTGGTATACGGCACGACGGTTTTCAGCATGTCGCCATCACGAAGATGGATATGCCAGTCGTCTGGGCGGCGGATTTTGAGAACCTGGGATTGTACAGTCATGGAAGCTCCGGCTTGAAAGAGATCAGTCATAAGATGGCTGTTTTTGCCGGACACAAATCATAAGCGGAAACGTTTTCGTTTGCACACTATTCCGTTAAAAAAAACGGGCGCCTGAGCGCCCGGAGTATTTAGTCGGTGAAAGGGATGATGATTTCACCCGGTTTCACCTCTATCCCTTTGGCATATTTTTTCGCCAGAGATTCACCTTTGCTTTTGTCTTCGCTCAGAACATAGGCAGGTTGTTGGTTAAAGTAGTTCTGCAACGACTGGTTGAGATACGGCATCAGCGTTTGCAGCACCGGTTTCATTTTATCCGGCGTTACAACCGCATCGACGATTTCCATCTCTTGCAGGAAAATTGCCCCTTTCTCTTTATTAAAGACCGGCAGCGCCTTGAGCTTCAGCTTGATATCCGCTTTCTGATTGCCGAAGAGCGAGGTCATATCGAGGCTGGCATCGCCGGAAAGGGTGACTTTGTTAGGCTCCTCGCGACCAATCTGGCTGGCGAGATTCGTCAGGACGATATGCGCATCCGCAAGGCCGGGCACGCCGATATCTTTTGAAAAGTTATTATGTTTTTCCAGCGCCTGATTAATTTCCTGCTCACTGACGGTGTACTGCGTAAGCTGGTTACATCCCACCAGCAGACCACTGACAATTAACGCAGCGGCAATAACGATCTTTTTCATGGCGTTCCTCAACATAAAATCGGCGCATCTGTCCTGATACGCCAGTATGTCAGGGTGATCCTACAGAAACCAGCAGAAAAAACTGATAATGTAAGAGGTCAGGCGCCAGGCTCCAGCATCCCGCGGGTGCTGCGTTTATCACTGAACTGCCACCAGAGGGCAATCAGCGTCATAAAGCCGACCATGCCGAGCATGACCCACGGCAGCTCCGGCTGATGGAGCGCTTTTCCGGCATCAAACAGCCAGCCGCCACCGGTGTAACCCAGCGCGCCGCCAAGCGCCAGCCCGAGACGGCTGAAGCCCATGTAGCTGCCCCGGGCCCGGGCGTCGGCAAGTGACGCGCTCAGCGTTTCACGGGCTGGCTCGGCAATGATTGAGCCAATATAGAAGGTGCAGATCAGCATAAACAGTTGCTGAAGCGAACTTACCAGACCGATGGGCATCATGCTCAGCGTCATCAGCAACAGCCCGGCCATCAGACGGTGCTCAAGCCGGAAACGGCGCTCGCTCCAGCGGGCAATTGGATAGAGCAGAGTCAGTGAGAGGCAGGCCTCAATGGCATACATCCATTTCACCGCTGCCGGCGTGCCGGCAATATCGTTAACCATAATGGGCAGCATCAGCATGACCTGCACGGCGAGCATGTAGTAGCCGGTCAGGGTTAACACATAGGTGACGAAGCGTTTATCGCTTAGCACACGGTCAAGCCCTTCCCGCACAGGCGCTTTCACCGTCGACAGCTTCCATGCGGGCAGAAACAGACCGTTAAACAGCGCGCAGAGAATAAACAACACCGCACCGGTGGCGCAAACCAGGCGGAAATCGTATTGCAGCAGCCAGCTTCCCAGCAGGGCGCCCACCACCGCGCCTGCGCTGTCCTGCATCATCAAAATCGAGAAGAAGCGCCCCCGATGTTGCGGACGGATAAGCTTAACCACCAGCGCGGTACGCGGTGGGTCGAAAAGGGTGCCGCCAATCCCGGAAAGGAAACAGGAGAACCACAGCAGCCAGGGTTCATGAGCGATTGCCATGGTGGCGAATCCCGCCGCACGTAACAGCATGCCGGTGACGATCATCGGTTTTGCACCGAAGCGGTCAGCTATTGCGCCGCCAAACACGCCCAGACCCTGTTGTACAAACTGGCGTAGACCCAGCGCGATCCCGACCATCAATGCCGCCCAGCCCATTTGATCGACAAAACGAATTGATATAAGCGGAAAAACGACAAAAAAGCCGAGCACAACCAGCATGTTATCGACGAGCAGGAAATATTTACCCAGGCTCCTGGCCTGTGATACGCGGGACATTTTCCCTCCAGGGAAAATAAAAGGTGAGCACGCTAACATTCTGCGGTGTCGCCGCTCTTTTTCCCATACCCGCTGGCGACAATATTTTTTTATCAAAAAGGTGCTTTGATAGAGAGTTCTCATCGAAAAATGTGAAAAGCGATCAAAATGGTATGTCACTGTTTTCACAGAAGGCGCAGGCACAGGTATAGTAAAGCTAACAGGCAGAGCAGAAGCGACGGGAAGGAGTGGTAACGATGTTTGGCTATCGCAGTAATGTGCCAAAAGTGCGTCTGACGACGGACAGGCTGGTCGTTCGTCTGGTGCATGAGCGTGATGCCTGGCGTCTGGCGGATTATTACGCCGAGAATCGCCAGTTTTTAAAACCCTGGGAACCCGTTCGGGACGAGAGCCACTGCTACCCCTCTGGCTGGCAGGCGCGCCTCAGTATGATTGCGGAATTTCATAAACAGGGAAGTGCGTTTTATTTCGCGCTTCTCGATCCGGAAGAGAAAGAGATCGTTGGCATTGCCAATTTTTCAAACGTGGTACGCGGGTCGTTTCACGCCTGCTATCTCGGGTATTCCATCGGCCAGAAATGGCAGGGACAGGGGCTCATGTTTGAGGCGCTGACGGCGGCGATTCGCTACATGCAGCGCACGCAACATATCCATCGCATTATGGCTAACTACATGCCGCACAATAAGCGCAGCGGCGATCTGCTGGCCCGCCTGGGGTTTGAGAAAGAAGGCTATGCCAAAGATTATCTGCTGATTGACGGCGAGTGGCGGGACCATGTGCTCACCGCGCTCACCACACAGGAGTGGACCGCGGGTCGTTAAGGAGAAAAGATGAAATATCAGTTAAATGGCGCCGAAGCGCGCGTGATCGGCTGCCTTCTGGAAAAGCAGGTCACCACGCCGGAACAGTATCCTCTGTCCGTGAATGCCGTCACGATGGCCTGCAACCAGAAGACGAACCGTGAGCCGGTGATGAACCTTGGCGAGCACGAGGTGCAGGATATCCTTGATGAGCTGGTGAAGCGCCACTACCTGCGCACCGTCAGCGGCTTCGGTAACCGCGTCACTAAATATGAACAGCGCTTTTGTAATTCTGAATTTGGCGATTTAAAACTCAGCGCTGCGGAAGTGGCCGTTATCACCACGTTGCTGCTGCGCGGGGCGCAGACGCCGGGGGAACTGCGCACACGCGCTTCCCGCATGCATGAGTTTCAGGATATGCAGGACGTTGAACAGACGCTGGAGGGATTAGCCTCACGCGAGGACGGTCCCTACGTGGTGCGTCTGCCCCGCGAACCGGGCAAGCGTGAAAGCCGCTACATGCACCTGTTTAGCGGCGACGTGGAGCCCTCTGCGCTGGCCGTCGTATCCGACACGCCAGCATCAAACGAAAGCCTGACCGCGCGCGTGGCAGCCCTGGAAGACGAGGTTGCCGGGCTGAAGCAGCGTCTGGATGCGTTACTCGCACATCTGGGAGATTAATCGTGACAACATTACGCATTGGTGTTGTGGGGCTGGGAGGGATTGCGCAAAAAGCCTGGCTGCCCGTTTTAGGCGCCGCGTCAGACTGGACGCTGCAAGGGGCGTGGTCGCCCACCCGCGAGAAAGCAGAGCGCATCTGCAAAACCTGGCGCATCCCTTATGCCGGTTCGCTACAGGATTTAGCCCGTGAATGTGATGCGGTATTTGTGCATACCTCAACCGCGACGCACTACCAGGTGGTGAGCGAGTTGCTGAATGCAGGCGTTCACGTCTGCGTGGATAAACCCCTGGCGGAAAATGTACAGGATGCTGAGCGACTGATTGAGCTGGCCGCGCGTAAAAAGCTGACGCTGATGGTCGGCTTCAACCGCCGTTTTGCGCCCCTCTATCAGCAGCTTAAAGCGCAGTCCGGCTCGTTCGCCTCTCTGCGTATGGATAAGCACCGTACCGACAGCGTGGGGCCGAACGATCTGCGCTTCACGCTGCTGGATGATTATCTCCACGTCGTGGATACGGCCCTGTGGCTGAGTAACGGAAAAGCCCAGCTGCAAAGCGGCACGCTGTTGACCAGCGAGCAGGGTGAGATGGTTTACGCCGAACATCATTTTGCCGTTGAGCATTTGCAGGTGACGACCAGCATGCATCGTCGGGCGGGCAGCCAGCGCGAGTCCGTGCAGGCCGTTACGGATGGCGCGCTGTATGACGTCACCGATATGCGAGAGTGGCGGGAAGAGAAGGGCAATGGCGTGGTTGCGTTACCCGTTCCCGGCTGGCAGAGCACCCTGGAACAGCGTGGCTTTGTGGGCTGCGCGCGTCACTTCATCACCTGCGTGCAGAATCAGACGGTTCCTGAAACGTCCGGGGAGCAGGCCATTCTGGCGCAGCGCATCGTGGAACGACTCTGGCGCGAAGCCATGTCGGAAAAACTCGCTGTAACATCTGCCGATAGTAATTCGTTGAAATCCGGTTAGACTAAGCGCCGCTTGTTGGCTTTGCCGGGTGGCGCTTTCGCTTATCCGTCCTGGAAATCCGTAGGGTTGTGGAACTTCACGTTAATGAACTTATTAAAATCGCTGGCGGCCGTCAGCTCGATGACCATGTTTTCCCGCGTGCTTGGCTTTGCGCGCGATGCCATTGTGGCAAGGGTTTTTGGCGCAGGGATGGCGACTGACGCCTTTTTCGTTGCGTTCAAGCTGCCGAACCTGCTGCGCCGTATTTTTGCCGAAGGGGCTTTCTCACAGGCATTTGTCCCGATCCTTGCGGAATATAAAAGCAAGCAGGGCGAAGATGCCACCCGCGTCTTTGTGGCTTACGTTTCCGGTTTACTGACGCTGGCGCTGGCGATCGTGACCGTCCTGGGCATGCTGGCAGCGCCCTGGGTAATCATGGTAACGGCACCGGGCTTTGCCGACACGGCGGATAAATTTGCCCTGACGACGCAACTGCTGCGGATAACCTTCCCCTATATTCTGCTGATTTCGCTGGCGTCGCTGGTGGGTGCCATCCTGAATACCTGGAACCGCTTCTCCGTGCCGGCCTTTGCCCCCACGTTCCTTAATGTCAGCATGATTGGCTTTGCGCTGTTCGCCGCGCCGCATTTTAACCCACCGGTGCTGGCGCTGGCCTGGGCCGTGACCGTCGGCGGGGTGTTACAGCTTGCTTACCAGCTTCCGCACCTGAAAAAGATCGGCATGCTGGTTCTGCCGCGCATTAGTTTCAAAGATGCGGGTGCAATGCGCGTTATTAAACAGATGGGACCGGCGATACTCGGCGTGTCCGTCAGCCAGATCTCACTGATCATCAATACCATCTTCGCCTCTTTCCTGGTGTCGGGCTCGGTGTCCTGGATGTACTACGCCGATCGTCTGATGGAGTTTCCATCAGGGGTGCTGGGCGTGGCGCTGGGGACTATTCTGCTGCCGTCGCTGTCGAAAAGTTTCGCCAGCGGCAACCACGATGAATACTGCCGCCTGATGGACTGGGGACTGCGTCTCTGTTTTCTGCTGGCATTGCCAAGCGCGGTGGCGCTGGGGATCCTGGCAAAACCGCTGACGGTGTCGTTGTTCCAGTATGGAAAATTCACCGCCTTTGATGCCGCCATGACCCAGCGTGCACTGGTAGCCTACTCGGTGGGGCTGATGGGGCTGATCGTCGTGAAGGTGCTTGCGCCCGGTTTCTATTCACGTCAGGACATCAAAACGCCGGTTAAGATTGCCATTGTGACGCTGATTATGACGCAGCTGATGAACCTCGCGTTTATTGGACCGCTGAAACACGCGGGGCTGTCATTGTCGATTGGTCTGGCGGCCTGTCTGAACGCCGGGCTGCTGTACTGGCAGCTGCGCAAGCAGGATATCTTCACACCGCAGCCGGGCTGGGCAAGCTTCCTGCTGCGTCTGGCGATCGCGGTAGTGGTGATGGCGGCTGCGCTGGTTGGCATGTTGTATGTCATGCCTGAATGGGCGCAGGGCACCATGCCTTACCGCCTGATGCGTCTGATGGCCGTGGTGGCGGTCGGGGTGGTGGCGTACTTTGCCACGCTGGCGGTGCTTGGCTTCAAGGTGAAAGAATTCGCCCGCCGCACGGTATAAACGTCAAAAGGGGAGTTCACCAGAAGGTGCTCCCCGCTTCATGACGTGCCGCTACTGCGTCAAATCGAAATCTTTTTCCCGCCCGTGATACGTGCCGTGGCCGTCTGACCATCCGCACCGTACAGCCCCGGCTCTTTATAGGGCTTTAACACCTCAAGCGCCTGCTGATTACGGATAATCTGACCTTCCAGCAGCCAGCCGTTATGCTGGTTGAGATCGCGAAGATGCTGGGTTTTTTCTGTAATGGTCTGCCAGCGTTCGTTGATCTCATCATTGGCGCTGCGTTTCGCGTCTTGCTCAGCGCGTCGCTGTTTTTCCAGATAATCCAGGGTCGCCAGCAGCGAGCTTTTATCTTCAGTTATGCGTTGCAACGCGCTGCCGTTGATTTGACCAGAAGAGAGGTGGTGCTGTTCGGCATCCATCACCGTTTTCAGGTCGTTCAGGACCACCGTCATCTGATCCAGTATTTCTGACAGTCGACTCATACGGTTAGTTACTCTGGAGGAAACTCTGTGCGTCCTGAATCAGCGCATCAGCGATTTTGCTGGTATCCATTTTCAGTTCGCCGTTACGGATAGCCGTTTTCAGCGCTTCAACACGTTCCATGTTGATATCGCTGCTGCCTGGCTGCATCAGCTTCGACTGCGCATCGCTCAGCGTGACGCTGGTGCTGTTAGCCGTCGACGTTTTTTCCAGACGCGTTTTTTGCGGGGCAGCCTCATTCGTTTCGCGAGGTTGTACAGTGCTAACCGGCTTCAGGGCTGATGTACGATCAATGCTCATAGTGTTGTCCTCATCGAGGGTTCGCGGCGTTTGCGCCTGACATCATCATTTGTTGAATATTTATCGGCAGTCGCCGCGAAATCTTTAAAAAGATTACAGGTTAATCAGAATATTCCCATCAGGACCGACCGTGCCGCTGACCACCTGGCCTGAGGACATTCTGACCCGGGCATTTTGCGCCACTGCGGCATTATTCAGCGCTTTTCCTTCGCTGTTGATACTAAAGCCTTCGCCATTGGCGACCACCATCACCTGTTGTCCCGCTTTCACCCGCCATGCCTGGCGCAGCATGGATAGCTGTATCGCCTGTCCAGGGGCGACATCGCGCAGGCTGACCGCCTCCTGAGCCTGGTTAATGTCCAGCATCGTCCGCGGTGGAAGCTGATCCAGACGGCCTCGCTTCAGCGTTACGCTGTCAGGTTGCAGCAGGCTGCCTCGCGGAATCGGAACGGCGGCGACAACATAATTGCCCGTCGCCTGTACCGCAACCTGTAAATACCGTTTTTCATTGGCGCAACGCGCCAGCACGTTCACGTTACCCCATAACTTTGTGCTGCCGGTCACGCTAAATGACGGGGCTTCGCAGGAAGGGTAAAGGTTAGGCGGGGTGCGCACGGTCACGTGTACGTCATCGCTGAAACCGGCCAGCTTCTGCGCAAAGAATGCATTGAGCTGGTCCTCTAACCCCTCAGCCTGCACCAGAGGGCTCAAAAGTAGTAGGGTCGCCGCCAGGCCACGTTTAAAAGTCCGCATCGCACGTTCCACCATGTCCAGAATTAAGCAAATTCTACCCGCAGTGGTTTTCCATCAACGCAACAAATAGCGACGCATTTTGCGCTTATTCCGTCGATAAGGGAGACGCCTTGAGATTTAAGCTGTGAACTGAAATTTTCTCATCAGCGGAGGAGACATGCTCGATAAACTCGACGCCGCGTTACGTTTTCAGCAGGAAGCGCTCAATTTACGCGCCCAGCGGCAGGAGATTTTAGCCGCCAATATCGCCAACGCGGATACCCCCGGGTATCAGGCGCGCGATATTGATTTTTCCAGTGAACTCAAAAAAGTGATGGAGCGTGGACGTGCCGAAGGAACGGGTGTCTCACTGGCCCTGACATCCTCACGTCATATTCCCGCTCAGGCGATGACCGCACCAACGACCGACCTGCTTTACCGTATTCCCGATCAGCCCTCGCTTGATGGTAACACCGTCGACATGGACCGGGAGCGCACACAGTTTGCCGATAACAGCCTGCAATACCAGACAGGCCTGACGCTACTCGGCGGGCAAATTAAAGGCATGATGACCGTCCTACAGGGGGGCAATTAGTAAATGGCCTTGCTGAATATTTTTGATATCGCCGGTTCGGCATTAACGGCGCAGTCTAAACGACTGAACGTGGCCGCCAGTAACCTGGCCAACGCCGACAGCGTGACCGGCCCTGACGGGCAACCGTATCGCGCTAAACAGGTTGTCTTCCAGGTTGATGCTGCACCGGGTGCGGCAACGGGCGGCGTAAAAGTGGCGGACGTGGTTGAGAGCCAGGCACCCGACAAGCTGGTTTACGAGCCAGGCAACCCGCTCGCGGATGCCAGCGGCTACGTGAAAATGCCGAACGTGGATGTGGTCGGGGAGATGGTGAACTCCATGTCCGCGTCGCGCAGCTACCAGGCAAACGTCGAAGTGCTTAATACCGTGAAGAGCATGATGCTCAAAACACTCACTCTCGGCCAGTAAAGGAGACACGCATGTCCATCGCCGTAAACGTGAATGACCCGACAAATACCGGCGTCAATAGCACCAGCAGTGCGACCGGTTCCAGCTCTCTCACCGGGAGCAATGCCTCCGATTTACAGAGCAGCTTCCTGACCCTGCTGGTGGCGCAGCTGAAAAATCAGGACCCGACCAATCCGATGCAGAACAACGAACTGACCACGCAGCTTGCGCAGATCAGTACCGTCAGCGGCATTGAGAAACTGAACACCACGCTCGGCTCGGTCTCCGGTCAAATCGATAATAGCCAGTCCTTGCAGGCCGCCAACCTGATCGGGCACGGGGTGATGATCCCGGGGACCACGATTCTGGCGGGCACCAGCACCACCGATGGCACGTCCACCACCACCACGACGCCGTTTGGCGTTGAGTTGCAGCAGCCGGCCGACAAAGTCACCGCCACAATCAAAGACGCCAGCGGCAACGTGGTGCGCACGATTGAGATTGGCGAGCTTAAAGCGGGCGTTCATACCTTTACCTGGGATGGCAGCCTGACCGACGGCACTAAAGCGCCTAACGGCTCGTATCAGGTTGCGATTAGCGCCAGCAACGGCACCACTCAGCTGGTGGCTCAGCCGCTACAGTTTGCCCTGGTTCAGGGCGTCATCAAAGGTAGCGATGGTAACAAACTGGATTTGGGTACCTCCGGTACCACCACACTCGACGAAGTTCGGCAGATTATCTAAGCCTTCATACTTATCAGGAGTAAGTCATGGCCTTTTCTCAAGCGGTCAGCGGCCTGAATGCTGCGGCCACCAACCTGGACGTCATTGGCAACAACATCGCCAACTCCGCGACCTATGGTTTTAAATCCGGTTCTGCGTCTTTTGCAGATATGTTTGCAGGCTCTAAAGTGGGCCTGGGCGTGAAGGTGGCGGGTATCACCCAGGACTTCACCGACGGGACGACCACCAACACCGGTCGCGGTCTGGACGTCGCCATCAGCCAGAACGGTTTCTTCCGTATGGTGGATGCCAACGGTTCCGTATTCTACAGCCGCAACGGCCAGTTCAAGCTGGATGAAAACCGTAACCTGGTGAACATGCAGGGGCTTCAGTTAACCGGTTATCCGGTTGCCGGCACGCCACCTACGGTGCAAACCGGTGCGAATCCGCAGGCGATCTCCATCCCAACGACGCTGATGGCGGCGAAGTCCACCACCACGGCCTCTCAGCAGATCAACCTGAACTCCACCGATACCGCACCAACCGTCGCCTTCGACCCGGCCAACCCTGACTCTTACAACAAGAAAGGCACCGTGACGGTGTTTGACAGCCAGGGTAATGCGCACAACATGAACCTGTTCTATGTCAAAAACGCGACGCCAGCTAACTCCTGGAAGGTGTATTCCCAGGACGGCAGCGTAGCAGGAGATGCCGCGAAACTGGCAACCACATTGGTCTTTAATGAGAGCGGTGTGTTGACCGGCGGTGGGGAAGTCGATATCGAGACCGGAGAGATCACTGGTGCAACGGCGGCAACCTTCAAAATGAGTTTCGCCAACTCCATGCAACAGAATACCGGTGCGAACAACATCGTGGCGACGAGCCAGAACGGTTATAAGCCGGGCGATCTGGTGAGCTACCAGATCAACGATGACGGTACCGTTGTCGGTAACTATTCGAACGAACAGACCCAGGTGCTGGGCCAGATCGTGCTGGCAAACTTCGCCAACAACGAAGGCCTGAAATCCGAAGGGGACAACGTCTGGTCTGCCACGCAGTCTTCCGGTGTTGCCCTGCTGGGTACTGCGGGTTCCGGTAACTTCGGCACGCTGACCAACGGCGCGCTGGAAGCCTCTAACGTCGATCTGAGTAAAGAGCTGGTGAACATGATCGTCGCGCAACGTAACTACCAGTCCAACGCGCAGACCATCAAAACCCAGGATCAGATCCTTAACACGCTGGTTAACCTGCGTTAAGCAGCTGACGGGAAAGCGCAATGGATCACGCAATATATACAGCGATGGGCGCAGCAAGCCAGACGCTCAACCAGCAGGCTGTTACCGCCAGCAACCTGGCGAACGCCTCCACGCCAGGTTTTCGTGCGCAGCTCAACGCGCTGCGTGCGGTGCCGGTAGAAGGGCTGTCATTGCCCACGCGTACGCTGGTCACCGCTTCCACGCCGGGCGCCGACATGACGCCAGGCCAGATGGATTACACCGCGCGTCCGCTGGACGTTGCCCTTCAGCAGGACGGCTGGCTGGCGGTGCAAACGGCTGACGGCGGGGAAGGGTATACCCGCAACGGTAATATCCAGGTGAGCGCCACCGGGCAGCTGACGATTCAGGGGCATCCGGTGATGGGCGAAGCCGGTCCGTTGACGGTGCCGGAAGGGTCAGAGCTGACCATTGCGGCAGACGGGACGATTTCGGCGTTAAACCCGGGCGACCCGGCTAACACCGTTGCGCCTGTCGGTCGTCTGAAGCTGGTGAAAGCGGAAGGCAACGAAGTGCAGCGTGGCGATGACGGGATGTTCCGTCTGACCCAGGCGGCGCAGGCCACGCGTGGCGCCACGTTACAGGCCGACCCGACCATCCGCGTGATGTCCGGCGTGCTGGAAGGCAGTAACGTCAAACCGGTAGAAGCCATGACCGACATGATCGCCAGCGCCCGCCGCTTCGAAATGCAGATGAAAATCATCAGCAGCGTCGATGAAAACGCAGGCAAGGCTAACCAACTTCTGGCTATGAGTTAACAGGACTCCCTATGATCAGTTCTTTATGGATCGCGAAAACCGGTCTGGACGCACAGCAAACCAATATGGATGTGATTGCCAACAACCTGGCAAACGTCAGCACCAATGGTTTCAAGCGCCAGCGTGCGGTTTTCGAAGATTTGCTTTATCAAACGATTCGTCAGCCAGGGGCGCAGTCTTCTGAGCAAACCACGCTGCCGTCCGGTCTGCAAATTGGTACCGGCGTGCGCCCGGTTGCCACCGAGCGTCTGCACAGCCAGGGCAACCTGTCCCAGACCAACAACAGTAAAGACGTTGCCATCAAAGGTCAGGGTTTCTTCCAGGTGCAGCTGCCTGACGGGACCTCCGCCTATACCCGCGATGGTTCGTTCCAGGTGGATCAGAATGGTCAGCTGGTGACAGCGGGCGGCTTCCAGGTTCAGCCTGCGATCACCATCCCGGCGAACGCGCTGAGTATCACCATTGGTCGTGACGGTATCGTCAGCGTCACTCAGCAAGGTCAGGCCGCGCCGGTCCAGGTTGGACAGCTCAATCTGACGACCTTCATGAACGATACCGGACTGGAAAGCATCGGTGAGAACCTCTACACCGAAACGCAGTCTTCCGGCACGCCAAATGAAAGTACCCCGGGCCTGAACGGGGCGGGGCTGCTGTATCAGGGGTATGTGGAAACCTCGAACGTTAACGTGGCGGAAGAGCTGGTGAATATGATCCAGGTCCAGCGCGCCTATGAAATTAACAGTAAAGCAGTGTCGACGACCGACCAGATGCTGCAAAAACTGACGCAACTCTAAGGTGTAGCCCGGTGCGGTAAACGTCGCACCGGCTCCCTGTTTTCGAAGATGAAGGCAATGCAAAAAAACGCGGCGTTTCGTTATCCGATCCTGACTGTTCTGGCCGTCACCCTCAGCGGGTGTGCCTGGATCCCGTCTAAACCATTGGTACAGGGTGCGACTACCGCCCAACCCGTTCCCGGCCCCGCGCCGGTGGTGAACGGCTCTATTTTCCAGACCGCGCAGCCGATTAACTACGGTTATCAGCCGCTGTTTGAAGACCGTCGTCCGCGTAACGTTGGCGATACGCTGACCATTGTGTTGCAGGAAAACGTCAGCGCGAGCAAGAGCTCGTCGGCGAACGCCAGCCGCGACGGCAAAACCAATTTTGGCTTCGACACCGTACCGCGCTATCTGCAAGGGCTGTTCGGCAACGCCCGTGCGGATGTGGAAGCCTCCGGCGGCAACACCTTTAACGGTAAAGGTGGCGCGAACGCCAGCAATACCTTCAGCGGAACGCTGACGGTAACGGTTGACCAGGTTCTGGTGAACGGCAACCTGCATGTGGTGGGCGAAAAACAGATCGCCATTAACCAGGGTACGGAATTCATTCGTTTCTCCGGTGTTGTTAACCCTCGCACTATCAGCGGCACCAACACCGTACCGTCCACCCAGGTGGCGGATGCGCGCATTGAGTACGTCGGCAACGGCTACATCAACGAAGCGCAAAATATGGGCTGGCTGCAACGCTTCTTCCTTAACCTATCGCCGATGTAAGCGAGGTGACCTATGTATAAATTTCTCTTCGCCGTGGCGCTGTCGCTGGTCGCTACCGTTGCGCAGGCCGATCGCATACGCGATCTCACCAGCGTGCAGGGCGTGCGCGAAAACTCCCTGATTGGCTATGGCCTGGTGGTGGGGCTGGATGGGACGGGTGACCAGACGACCCAGACGCCGTTCACCACCCAGAGCCTGAACAACATGCTCTCGCAGCTCGGTATTACCGTACCGGCCGGGACCAACATGCAGCTGAAAAACGTGGCGGCCGTGATGGTGACCGCGTCTTATCCGGCCTTTGCGCGTCAGGGGCAGACCATCGACGTGGTTGTCTCGTCGATGGGTAATGCCAAAAGCCTGCGTGGCGGTACGTTGCTGATGACACCGCTGAAAGGCGTCGACAGCCAGGTGTATGCTCTGGCGCAGGGCAACATTCTGGTTGGCGGAGCAGGTGCGTCGGCGGGCGGCAGCAGCGTGCAGGTGAACCAGCTGAACGGGGGACGTATTACCAACGGCGCGATCATCGAACGTGAGCTGCCGACCCAGTTCGGCACCGGCAACACCATTAACCTGCAACTGAATAACGAAGACTTTACGATGGCGCAGCAGATTGCTGACACCATCAACCGCAGCCGGGGCTACGGCAGCGCCACCGCGCTGGATGCCCGCACCGTGCAGATCCGCACGTCAACCGGCAGCAGCAACCAGGTGCGAATGCTGGCCGATATCCAGAATATGGAAGTGAACGTGCCGGTTCAGGATGCGAAAGTCATTATCAACTCCCGAACCGGCTCGGTGGTGATGAACCGCGAAGTGACGCTGGACAGCTGCGCCGTGGCGCAGGGCAATCTCTCCGTCACGGTTAACCGCTCGGCCAACGTCAGCCAGCCGGATACCCCGTTTGGTGGCGGTCAGACGGTAGTGACCCCGCAAACGCAGATTGATTTACGACAGAGCGGCGGTTCGTTGCAGAGCGTGCGCTCCAGCGCCAACCTGAACAGCGTGGTGCGTGCTCTGAACGCGCTGGGTGCAACGCCAATGGATCTGATGTCCATTCTGCAATCCATGCAAAGTGCAGGCTGCCTGCGCGCTAAACTGGAAATCATCTAAATGCTGACCGATAGCAAACTGTTGACCAGTGCCGCCTGGGATGCCCAGTCGCTCAACGAGCTGAAAACCAAAGCGGGCAAGGATCCGGCGGCGAATATCCGCCCGGTTGCCCGTCAGGTGGAAGGCATGTTCGTGCAGATGATGTTGAAAAGCATGCGTGAAACTCTGCCGAAAGACGGCATGTTCAGCAGTGATTCCACGCGGCTTTACACCAGCATGTACGATCAGCAGATTGCCCAGCAAATGACCGCCGGAAAGGGACTCGGCCTGGCGGACATGATCGTGAAGCAGACCGCAGCCGCTCAGGGACTCCCGCCTGAAGAGGCCCCGCCGCAGGTGCCGCTGAAGTTTGATCTGGAAAAGGTGACCAGTTATCAAAATCAGGCGCTAACGCAGATGGTGCGTAAGGCGATGCCGAAGCCGGCAGAAACGCGTGACGAGCCGCTCTCCGGCGACAGCAAAGACTTCCTGGCGCAGCTCTCCCTGCCGGCGCGTCTTGCCAGTGAAGAGAGCGGCGTGCCGCACCATCTGATTCTGGCGCAGGCGGCGCTGGAGTCGGGCTGGGGGCAACGTCAGATCCGCAGGGAGAACGGCGAGCCGAGCTTCAACATCTTTGGCGTGAAGGCCACCTCCAGCTGGAAAGGGCCGACCACTGAAATCACCACCACCGAATATGAAAACGGTGCGGCAGTGAAGGTGAAAGCCAAATTCCGCGTCTACAGCTCGTATCTGGAAGCGTTGTCGGATTATGTCGGGCTGCTGAGCCGGAACCCGCGCTACACTGCGGTGACCCAGGCCGCCACGCCAGAGCAGGGCGCTCAGGCATTGCAGAATGCCGGCTACGCGACCGATCCAAACTATGCACGCAAGCTGACCAGCATGATCCAGCAGCTGAAATCCATGTCTGAGAAGGTCAGCAAAGCATATAGCACAGATCTCGAAAATCTGTTCTGAAAGTTCTCAAGTCCCGGTGGAGGTTGCCGATAACCTTCATCAGGACTCGTGTCTGAACGTATAAAAGGAACCCCCATGTCCAGTTTGATTAACAGCGCCATGAGTGGCCTCAGTGCTGCGCAGTCGGCACTCAATACCGTCAGTAATAATATTTCAAGCTACAACGTGGCAGGTTATACCCGCCAGACCACCATTCTGGGGGCATCAAACAGTACCCTGACCGGTGGTGGTTGGGTGGGTAACGGGGTCTATGTCTCCGGCGTTCAGCGTGAATATGATGCGTTTATCACCAACCAGCTGCGTGCGGCGCAGAACCAGAGCAGTGGGCTGACCACGCGCTACCAGCAGATGTCAAAAATTGACGACGTGCTGTCGGATACCACGAACTCGCTTTCTGCCAACCTCCAGGATTTCTTTAAAAGCCTGCAAACGCTGGTGAGTAACGCAGAAGATCCGGCTGCACGCCAGACGGTGCTCGGTAAGGCGGATGGTCTGGTAAACCAGTTTAAAACCAACGATCAATATCTCCGCGATCAGGATGCGCAGGTCAATACGGCGATTTCTACCAGCGTCGATCAGATCAATAACTATGCGAAGCAGATTGCTAACCTTAACGATCAGATCTCCCGGCTGACTGGCGTAGGGGCGGGCGCATCCCCGAACGAACTGCTCGATCAGCGCGATCAGCTGGTGAGTGAACTGAACAAGATTGTCGGTGTGGACGTTACCGTACAGGACAGCGGCACGTATAACATCTCTATCGCCAACGGTTACACCCTGGTACAGGGCAGCAACGCAGGTCAGCTGGCGGCGGTGAAATCCAGTGCGGACCCAGCGCGTACGACGATTGCGTATGTGGATGCCGCAGCAGGCAACGTGGAGATCTCAGAAAAACAGATCACCACGGGGTCGCTTGGAGGGCTGTTAACGTTCCGTTCTCAGGATCTGGATCAGGCGCGAAACACCCTCAACCAGATGGCGCTGGCGTTTGCGGATGCCATGAATACCCAGCACCAGGCGGGCTTTGACGCCAACGGAGATAAAGGCGGCAAGCTGTTTGATTTTGGCTCCCCGGCAGTGCTGAGTAACGGCAAAAACACCGGAAGCGCGTCCGTTACGGCAACGATGACGGACAGTACCAAGGTCCAGGCGACAAATTACAAAGTTGAGTATAACGGTACTGACTGGACAATCACGCGTCTGTCGGACAACACCAGCTTCACGGCCAAGCCTGACGCCAGCGGTAATCTTTCGTTTGATGGTCTTAACGTTAAGATTAGCGGCTCAGCCAATAATAAAGACAGTTTCATCGTCAAACCGGTGAATGACGTCATTGTGAATATGGACGTTGCGATCAGCGACGAATCCAAACTGGCGATGGCCTCCGCGCAAGGAAGCGGCGAAAGTGACAATACCAATGGCCAGAAGCTGCTGGATTTGCAGAGCGCTAAGCTGGTGGGGGGGAACAAAACCTTTAACGATGCTTATGCCGCGCTGGTCAGTACGGTGGGCAGCACCACGGCGTCGCTGAAAACCAGCAGCGAAACCAAAGTTAACGTGGTGACGCAGCTGACCAAACAACAGCAGTCAATCTCCGGGGTTAACCTGGATGAAGAGTATGGCAACCTGCAACGCTATCAGCAGTACTATCTGGCGAATGCGCAGGTGCTGCAAACGGCGAGCACGCTGTTTGATGCATTGATCAATATCCGCTAAGGCTGAGGCATAAAAAATGCGTATTAGTACTCAAATGATGTATGAGCAAAGCATGCGCGGCGTGACGAACTCACAAAGTCTCTGGCTCAGCTACGGCGAGCAGATGTCTACGGGGAAGCGCATCAACCGTCCATCTGACGATCCGATTGCCGCCTCGCAGGCCGTTGTGCTCTCTCAGGCTCAAACGCAAAACAGTCAGTATGCGCTGGCGCGCTCCTTCGCTACGACGAAAGTCTCGCTGGAAGAGAACGTGTTATCGCAAGTGACAACCGCTATCCAGGCTGCTCAGGAAAAGATTGTCAATGCGGGCAACGGTACGTTAAGTGACGATGACCGCGCTTCGCTGGCCACGAACCTGCAAGGTATTCGCGATCAGCTCATGAACCTGGCTAACAGCACGGACGGTAACGGCCGCTATATTTTTTCCGGTTACAAGACCGAAGCGGCGGCTTTCGACCAGACTACGGGTGATTATAAGGGCGGCGGAACGCCAATCAGCCAGCAGGTTGACTCCGCGCGCACGATGCAAATCAGCCATACGGGCACTGAAGTTTTCGATAGCTTCACCAGCAATGCGAAGCCAGAGCCAGATGGTAGTAAACCGGAAACGAATTTGTTCAAGATCCTCGACTCCGCAATTGAAGCGCTGAATACGCCGATTGGGGAGGATGAAACGAAAGCCGAGGCGTTTACGGCGGCTATTGATAAAGCCAACCGTGGCCTGAGCAACTCCCTCAACAACGTGCTGACCGTGCGCGCCGACCTCGGCATCAAGCTGGATGAGCTGGGCAAGCTGGACGCTCTGGGTGAAGACCGCGCGCTGGGTCAGACCCAGCAGATGAGTAACCTGGTTGACGTGGACTGGAACTCGGTGATTTCGTCCTACACCATGCAGCAGGCGGCGTTGCAGGCCTCGTATAAAGCCTTTAGCGATATGCAGGGTATGTCTTTGTTCCAGATGAACAGATAAGACTCTGACCTGTTTAACATGTCTTGAAACTGGGCATGTTTTGACTGCCCAACCCGTCCGGGTTGGGCATTTTTTTTACACACTTTCTGCCTGTGCGGACAGCACCCGGGCGCTTTCAATCACTCTGATAGCCAGCGCAATGGCACCACACAGGGTTGCCAGAGCCACCACGCCAGACCAGCCTGCCAGCGTGTAGATATTGCTGCCTAATGCCGAACCCAGCGCCATTCCGATGAAAATGACGGTAAACAGCAGAGCGTTCAGGCGTCCACGGGCCTGCGGCTCAAGGCTGTAGACCAGATTCTGGTGGGCCACGAGGCTGGACTGCAAGCCGAGATCGAAACCGACCGCGGAGAGGGCAATCAGGATCAACTGACCGTGTATATCCAGTGCCGGCATCAGGAACATCAGGGCAAACGAGAGGGTCACCAGCGCGGCACCCAGTTGGGTGACTTTACCGGCGCCCAGCTTATCTGCCAGACCACCTGCCAGCGGTGCGGCCAGCGCGCCAGCGGCTCCGGCAATACCAAATCCACCCGCCACGGCGCTGCCAAGGTGATACCGTTCCAGCAGCATGACCGCCAGCGTTGACCAGAATGCGCTAAAGGCAATCGACAGAAAACCCTGGGCCAGCGCGGCCCGACGCAGCGCCGGGTAGCGGCGCCAGAGGTGTTCCATGGAGCGCATCAGCGCCGGGTAGCTCAGCGTGGAGTGAACGGCGAAGCGGGGAAGCACGGCCCACATGACCACGCCGACAAAGGCAATACTTGCGGCGGCCAGCTGATACATCACCCGCCAGCCAAAGGCTTCACCCACCACGCCGCTCACGGTTCTGGAGAGCAAAATCCCCAGCAGCAGGCCGGTCATCACCGTGCCGACCGTTTTTCCCTGTTTGCCTTCCGGCGCGAGGATCGCTGCGGCCGGGACAATATCCTGCGCCATGGTGGCGGCCATGCCAATCAGCAGGCTGGTGAGCAGCAGGGAGTGCAGTTGTCCGGTCAGGCTACAACCCAGCAGGAACAGCGCCAGAGCCGCACTTTTTATCAGGATCAGCGTTCTGCGATCATGACGATCGCCGAGCGGGAGCAGAAACAGGATACCTAAGGCATAACCCGCCTGGGTAAGCGTCGGGACCATGCCCATGCCTTCGATACTCAGGTTCAGGTCTGAGCCCATCAGCGGCAGCAGAGGCTGGGCATAATAGATGGATGCCACGCTAAAGCCCGCACCGAGCGCCAGCATTAAGATTACCCAGCGGCTTACGGCCCGGGTGGTAGTTGTGTTCATAAGATGTTCCTCATTCGTCGTGTGCGGCTATTTTTTATCAGTACGCCTTGCGACGGTAGCGGGCGCGGTGGTAAAACGCTTATACGTGTAGCGTATGGATGGAAATGGTATGAAAAGGCCTGAGCGTATAGATCGGGTAGAACTGATGCGAACGTTTGTTCGCATTGTGGAGGCGGGGTCTCTTTCTGCGGCAGCACGTCAGCTGGCAACAACCCAGGCAACGGTGAGCCGACGGTTGCAGTCGCTTGAGACCATGCTGGGAGTACGCCTGATGCTGCGCACAACCCATACGACCCGGCTGACCGATGACGGCGAACGCTGCTATCAGCATGCCCGACGGGTGATTGACAGCTGGCTGGCGCTGGAAGACGAGGTAGGGCAGACGGAAGATGAACCGGTTGGGGTGCTGAGGGTGCGCGCCCCGCACGCGTTTGGCCAGGATCAGCTTCTGAAACCGTTAACCGAATTTTTGCAGCGCTATCCCCAGCTTTCTGTTGAGTGGATGCTCAACGATCGCTCGGTTGATTTCCTCGGCGACAACCTTGACTGTGCTATTCGGGTGGGTGTGGAAGTCGATCCGGCAACCGTGTCCGTGCTGCTGGCTGAAGTGCCGCGCTCGGTGGTGGCTTCACCGGAATTACTGGCCCGTTATTCCGCGGTTAAAACGCCGGAAGATTTGCAACAGCTTCCCTGGATTGCCATCAGCTCCTTTTATCAACGCCATGTGGAGCTTTTCCACGATGCATCATCTGCCCCGACGCGGGTTACCATTACGCCACGCCTGAGTACCGACAGCCTGTATGTGGCGCGCAATACGGCACTCACCGGGCTAGGTGTTGCGGTGGTATCCAGCTGGACAGTACAGGATGATATTCAGGAAGGACGACTGGTGCATCTACTGCCAGAGTGGCAGCCGGCAGCGCTACCGGTACATCTGGTTTACCCCTGGTCTCGTTATTATCCGGCGCGCTTGCGGCGTTTTCTGGAGCTGATGCGGCAGATAATGCCGGAGGTCACCGGAATGAGAAAGCCCCTGCAACAGCCATAAAAAAGCCGACCCGAAGGTCGGCTTTCAGTATTAGCGTGCGTTATTCAACAGGCTGAGGACGAGTAGCTGGCGCAGTAGCCATGTGCGTTGCACTGTGACCACCGGCAGCACCTTTGCCTTCGAAGTTGAATGCCGGACGAACCCAGTCGCTATGGCGTGGCGCTTCAGGTACATACTCAGGTGCCGGGGCGCGAGTCATCGGCGCGGTAGCAACGTGAGCAGGCGCTACAGCTGCAACGACCTCAATCGGCTCTGATTTCACTTCAGGCGCTTTGACCTCTTCGACAACAGGTTCAACCTGAATCTCGACGTCCTGAACAACCTCTTCAGTCACCGTTTCGACGGCAACGTCTGCGGTCTCTTCTGCTGCGGAGACTGGCTCAGCGTCTTCCGCGACTTCTTCAGCCACCACGGTATCTTCTTCGGCAATGATCTGCGGAGCGGCATCAACCGGCGCAGCAATGACTTCAGGATGGGTCGTTTCCACTTCCACAGCCTGCGGTGCCGCTGTGTCAACAACCTGCGGTTCAACCACGGTTGCCGCTTCAGTCACGACGTCTTCCACCGCTGCTATTGGTGCAATCACCTCTTCGGTCACAGTCTGTTCTTCAACCGCCTGCTCCGGGCGAGCAACCGGATAACGGATCCAGACTTTACCGGATGCCATCTCTGGTGACGCACACGCCACGGTCAATGGCATTGGCGACTGAGTTGGGTAACGCTCGTCACGGTAACGACGACGACGCTGACCGCTCACGCGCAGATGACGCGGAGAACGACGGGAGCGACGCGGCATACCTGCGTTGTCACGGTTTTCGCTGCTTTCGTCCTGCTCAACCTGATTTTCTACTACGGCTGGCAGGTCAACTTTCGCAACCTGTGTACCCGTTGTGCTTTCTGCTGCTTCAACCGCGATAACGTCGTTTTCTTCCGCCTGAACAGCACCCACACGCACTTTCTGGGTCAGCTGACGCTGCTTACGACGCGGCATAACCTGAGTACGCTCTTCCTGCTCCGTGTCCTGCTGTTCAACAGGCGCTTCGCGGTTCAGGTTTTTGACTTCCTGCTGGGCCTGGCGTTTCTCGTCGTTACGACGACGGTTACGCTCGCGGCGAGGTTGCTGCTCGTCACGCTGTTTGCTCTTCTCGGACTCATCGCCCGCCTGCTGGCGAATCTCACGATCTTCAACGTTCTGCTGCTGCTTCTCGCGACGGTTGCGACGGTTGTCCTCGCGTTGTTCACGACCTTCGTTGTTCTCGGAACGATTATCACGGCGCTCGTTACGATCGCTACGGTCGTTACGGTCATTACGATCGCGACGATTGTTCTGACGCTTACGACGGTCCTGCTGACGCTCTGGTTTCGCTTCTGTTGGCGCTTCTTTCGGCTGCTCAGGCTGAACTTCTTCGCCAGCAAACATTTTTTTCAGCGCGCCGAAGATGCGGCTCAGGAGACCCGGCTGCTCAGGCTGCGCTTTTGGCACGGCAGGGGCCGCCTTTTGCACGGCAGGTTTTGCCGCTGGTTTTTCCAGCGTCGCTTCCGGCGGGGCTTCCGGCATGATGAAGGTTGCTAATGCAGGCTGCTCAGGCAGTTTACGCTCGGCAGGCTCTTCATCCGATGGCAGCGCCATTTCTTCTTCATGCAGCTTCGGCAGCAGGTAGCTGAGGGTGCTTGTCTCTTCACCTTTACGCACGCGCAGCACGTGATAGTGCGGGGTCTGCATCTCGTCGTTTGGCACGATGATGCAGCGAACGCCGCCCTGACGCGCTTCGATTGCGCTCACCGCTGCACGTTTTTCGTTCAGCAGGTAGGAGGCAATCGGCACCGGAACAATGGCGTGAACCTCTTTGGTGTTCTCTTTCAGCGCTTCTTCTTCAATCAGACGCAGAATAGAGAGGGAGAGCGATTCATTGTCACGCACGGTACCTGTCCCGGAACAGCGCGGGCAGACGTGATGGCTGGACTCGCCGAGTGACGGGCTCAGACGCTGACGGGACATTTCCAGCAGGCCGAAGCGCGAGATATGGCTAATCTGGATACGCGCGCGATCCTGGCGCACCGCTTCACGCAGACGGTTTTCAACCGCACGCTGGTGGCGAACCGGGGTCATGTCGATGAAGTCGATAACAATCAGACCACCCAGGTCGCGCAGGCGGAGCTGGCGGGCGATTTCATCAGCGGCTTCTAGGTTGGTGTTGAAGGCGGTCTCTTCGATGTCGCCGCCGCGGGTTGCACGCGCGGAGTTGATGTCGATAGCGGTCAGCGCTTCGGTGGTATCGATAACGATAGAACCGCCGGACGGCAGACGCACTTCACGCTGGAAGGCAGACTCGATCTGGGATTCAATCTGATAGTGGCTGAACAGCGGGATTTCACCGGTGTACAGTTTAATTTTGCTGGTGAAATCCGGGCGACCCAGCGCGGCGATGTGCTGGCGAGCCAGCTCAAGCACTTTCGGGTTATCAATCAGAATTTCACCGATGTCCTGACGCAGATAATCACGGAAGGCACGCACAATGACGTTGCTTTCCTGGTGGATCAGGAACGGAGCAGGACGGCTTTCAGCCGCTTTCTTGATGGCTTCCCAGTGCTTCAGACGGAAGCTCAGGTCCCACTGCAATGCTTCGGCAGATTTGCCGACGCCTGCGGTGCGCACGATAAGGCCCATGCCGTCTGGCAGCTCGAGACTTGCCAGCGCTTCTTTCAGCTCTGTACGGTCATCACCTTCGATACGGCGAGAGATGCCACCCGCACGCGGGTTGTTTGGCATCAACACCAGATAGCTTCCTGCCAGACTGATAAAGGTGGTCAGTGCGGCACCTTTGTTGCCACGCTCTTCTTTATCGATCTGGACGATAACTTCCTGACCTTCACGCAGAACATCTTTAATGTTCGGACGGCCATGGGAGTTGTAGTTTGCAGGAAAATATTCGCGGGCGATTTCTTTGAGAGGAAGGAAACCGTGACGCTCAGCACCGTAATCGACAAATGCAGCTTCAAGGCTTGGTTCAATGCGGGTGATTTTGCCTTTGTAAATGTTCGCTTTTTTCTGTTCGTGTCCAGGACTTTCGATATCCAGATCGTACAGGCGCTGCCCATCCACAAGGGCGACACGCAACTCTTCTTGCTGAGTTGCGTTGATTAACATTCTTTTCATCGTAACTTACTCGTTATTCTTACATTGACGACAAAGCTGCGGGCAAGGTGACGCTTTCCGGGGTATGAACCGATGGCCTCGTGTCTATTCACGTCGCCAACCTCACGGTTGTCGCTCGCTTAAGAGGCGCAGAGTGTCGGTTGCCTGTGTTTCATACGGAAACACAGCGCAATTATCAGGGGAATTGCCTGGGAAAACTCTCCAGAGAACAATCCTTATACCGGGAAGTACTGCAACCCGCAGCCCGCTAACTGCCTGAAAGATCAATACGTCTTACGCCATTGCTGCGTGGATGATCGGTCAGACAAAATTGGTCATTCCGTCGACATCCTTACAAAACCCGGATTTAACGCGGAAAACGGATTCATTATTCCACTGCTCGCCGGGTTATAGCAAGATGACTTTTACCAATTATCACCCGGTTACTCACAGTTTCTTCACTTCAACGGGGTGATTGGTTTAATAACCACCAAATCGATTGCGCGAAAGGGGAGCGGTCCGGATAAAAGTAAATATAAGCATAGAAAAATGAGTGGCGCTAATGCCTGACGCTATTTAGAATCGCCAACCATGAAAACAGAGACTCCAGCCGTAAAAATGGTTGCCATCGCCGACGACGAGGCGGGGCAACGTATCGATAATTTTTTGCGCACCCAGTTGAAGGGTGTGCCAAAAAGCATGATTTATCGCATCTTGCGTAAGGGCGAGGTGCGGGTGAACAAAAAACGCGTGAAGCCAGAGTATAAGCTCGAGGCGGGCGATGAAGTCCGCATTCCACCGGTACGTGTTGCAGAGCGTGAAGAAGAGGTCGTTTCTCCGAAGCTGCAAAAAGTCGCGGCCCTGAGCGACGTTATCCTTTATGAGGACGACCACATTCTGGTGCTGAATAAACCGTCCGGAACGGCGGTACACGGGGGGAGCGGCCTGAGCTTCGGCGTGATTGAAGGGTTACGCGCGCTGCGCCCGGAAGCGCGTTTCCTCGAACTGGTTCATCGTCTTGACCGTGATACCTCTGGCGTGCTGCTGGTGGCGAAAAAACGTTCTGCGCTGCGTTCACTGCATGAACAGCTGCGCGAAAAAGGGATGCAGAAAGATTATCTGGCGCTGGTGCGCGGCCAGTGGCAGTCCCACGTGAAAGTGGTGCAGGCGCCGCTGCTGAAAAATATTCTGCAAAGCGGCGAGCGCATTGTTCGTGTTAATCAGGAAGGGAAACCGTCTGAGACGCGCTTTAAAGTTGAAGAGCGCTACGAATTCGCCACGCTGGTGCGCTGTAGCCCGGTGACGGGGCGTACTCACCAGATTCGCGTCCATACCCAGTTTGCGGGCCATCCGATTGCGTTTGATGACCGCTATGGCGATCGCGAATTTGATAAGCAGCTGGCGGGGACGGGGCTATCGCGTCTGTTCCTGCATGCGGCAGCGCTTAAGTTCACCCATCCTAATACTGGTGAAGTTATCCGTATTGAAGCGCCGCTGGATGAGCAGCTCAAACGCTGTCTGAAAGTTCTGCGCGGCTGATTTTGTGCCGGGTAGCGCTGCGCTTACCCGGCCTACATGTTTTTCTCCCTCTCCCACAGGGAGAGGGCCGGGGTGGGGGCATCAGGCCGCAACGGTCACATCGTCAGCGGATTACACTCTTCTCGCCTTAACATCTGGCACAGCGCAATCAGCGGCAACCCCACCAGCGTATTGGGATCGCGGCCATCGAGCTTGTCGAACAACGCAATCCCTAGTCCTTCACTTTTAAAGCTCCCTGCACAGTTCAGCGGACGTTCCCGACGCACATAATCCATAATCTCCTGTTCGCTAAGATGACGGAAGTGCACATCAAACGGCTCGCACTCGGTTTGCAGATGACCGGAAGCAGAATTATAAAGCGCCAGGCCGGTATAAAAGGTCACGATACTGCCTCTCGCACGCAAAAGCTGCTGGCAGGCGATTTCTTCCGTATACGGTTTGCCGGTGATTTCGCCGTCCAGCACACAAACCTGATCGGAGCCTATAATCAGATGAGCGGGGTAACGTACGGCCAGCGACTGTGCTTTCTCTTTCGCGAGACGGGTCACCAGATGACGCGGTGACTCGCCCGGCTGTGGCGTTTCATCCACCTCCGGCGCAGCGCATTCAAACGGGATCCCGAGCTTTTCCAGCAGCATTCGGCGATAAGGTGAAGTGGAAGCAAGGACGAGATTTGGCATATTTTTATCACCAGATATAGCGTATCGATGCCAGCCATTTTAAACTACAGGCCGCAATGTGTGCGAATAATTGGCAAAAGGCAGCTCTGGTTGCCTTTTTCTTTGACTCTATGACGTTACAAAGTTAATATGCGCGCCCTATGCAAAAGGTAAAATTACCCCTGACTCTTGATCCGGTTCGTACGGCTCAAAAACGCCTCGATTACGAAGGAATCTATTCTTCCGATCAGGCTGAGCGTATTGCCGAATCTGTAGTCAGTGTGGACAGTGATGTAGAATGCTCCATGTCGTTCGCTATCGACAACCAGCGTCTCGCCGTGTTAACCGGTGATGCAAAGGTGACGGTAACGCTCGAATGTCAGCGTTGCGGGAAACCGTTTGTACAGCATGTTCACACAACGTATTGTTTTAGTCCGGTTCGTTCTGACGAACAGGCTGAAGCACTCCCGGAAGCGTATGAGCCGATTGAGGTTAACGAATTCGGTGAAATCGATCTTCTGGCGCTGGTTGAAGATGAAGTCATCCTCTCCCTGCCAGTCGTTCCGGTGCATGATTCTGAACACTGTGAAGTGTCCGAGGCGGACATGGTCTTTGGGGAACTGCCTGATGAAGCGCAAAAACCAAACCCATTTGCCGTATTAGCCAGCTTAAAGCGTAAGTAATTGAGGAGTAAGGTCCATGGCCGTACAACAGAATAAACCAACCCGTTCCAAACGTGGCATGCGTCGTTCCCATGACGCGCTGACCGCAGTTACCAGCCTGTCTGTAGACAAGACTTCTGGTGAGAAACACCTGCGTCACCACATCACCGCTGACGGTTTCTACCGCGGCCGCAAGGTTATCACTAAGTAATCACGCGTCAGCGTGATTAGGCTTAGTGAGGAACTTCCCCGTGCAAACGGGGAGTTTACCGAACCAGGCTGCGACGATACCTTGACACGTCTAACCCTGGCGTTAGATGTCATGGGGGGAGATTTTGGCCCTACCGTGACAGTGCCTGCAGCATTGCAGGCACTGAATTCTAATTCGCAACTCACACTTCTTTTAGTCGGTAATCCCGACACAATCACGCCATTACTTGCAAAAGCTGACTTTGAACAACGTTCGCGTCTGCAGATTATTCCTGCGCAGTCAGTTATTGCCAGTGATGCCCGGCCATCGCAGGCTATTCGTAATAGCCGCGGCAGCTCTATGCGAATGGCGCTGGAGCTGGTGAAAGAAGGGCGAGCACAGGCTTGCGTCAGCGCGGGAAATACTGGCGCGCTGATGGGGCTGTCGAAATTATTGCTCAAGCCGATTGAGGGCATTGAGCGTCCGGCGCTGGTGACGGTGTTACCGCATCAGCAGAAGGGCAAAACGGTGGTGCTGGATCTGGGCGCTAACGTGGATTGTGATAGTACAATGCTGGCTCAGTTTGCCGTTATGGGGTCGGTGCTGGCAGAAGACGTGGTCGGGATTAACAATCCCCGCGTTGCGTTATTGAATATTGGTGAAGAAGAGACCAAAGGTCTGGACAGTATCCGCGACGCTGCGGAAATACTCAAACAGGTCCCCTCCATCAACTATATTGGTTATCTCGAAGCCAATGAGTTGCTGACGGGCAAAACGGATGTATTAGTGTGTGATGGCTTCACCGGAAACGTGACGTTGAAGACCATGGAAGGGGTCGTACGAATGTTCCTTTCTCTGCTGAAATCGCAGGGAGACGGTAAAAAAAGGTCCTGGTGGCTGATTATATTAAAGCGTTGGTTACAAAAAAGCCTGACGCGGCGATTCAGTCACCTCAACCCCGACCAGTATAATGGCGCCTGTCTGTTAGGATTGCGCGGCATCGTGATTAAGAGTCATGGCGCCGCCAATCAGCGAGCATTTACCGTCGCGATTGAACAGGCAGTGCAGGCGGTGCAGCGTCAAGTCCCTCAGAGGATTGCCGCTCGCCTGGGATCTGTATTAGCTAAAAGTGACTGAGCGTACATGTATACGAAGATTTTAGGTACCGGCAGCTACCTGCCAAAACAAGTGCGTACCAACGCCGATCTTGAAAAAATGGTAGATACGTCTGACGAGTGGATTGTCACGCGCACAGGTATCCGTGAACGTCGTATCGCCGCGCCAGACGAAACTGTGTCCACCATGGGCTACGAAGCCGCTCAGCGAGCGCTTGAGATGGCTGGCATTGATAAAGAACAGATCGGGCTTATTGTGGTGGCGACCACCTCTGCCACGCATGCCTTCCCAAGCGCAGCGTGCCAGGTGCAGAACATGCTCGGCATCAAAGGCTGCCCGGCATTTGATGTTGCAGCAGCATGCGCGGGTTTCACCTATGCACTGAGCATCGCCGATCAGTATGTAAAATCGGGCGCCGTAAAATATGCGCTGGTGATCGGCGCTGACGTGCTGGCGCGTACCTGCGATCCAACCGATCGCGGAACGATCATTATTTTTGGCGATGGCGCGGGCGCGGTGCTGCTGGGGCAGTCCGAAGAGCCGGGCATCATCTCCACGCACCTGCATGCCGATGGCCGCTACGGCGAGCTGTTAACGCTGCCTAACGCCGATCGCGTTAATCCGGACAGTTCAATTTACCTGACAATGGCAGGTAACGAAGTGTTTAAAGTGGCCGTGACTGAACTGGCTCACATCGTTGATGAGACGCTGGAAGCGAACAATCTGGATCGCGCCGCACTCGACTGGCTGGTACCGCATCAGGCTAACCTGCGTATTATCAGCGCGACGGCGAAGAAGCTGGGCATGTCTATGGATAACGTTGTGGTCACGCTCGATCGCCACGGCAACACCTCTGCGGCATCGGTACCGTGCGCATTTGACGAAGCGGTACGCGATGGACGAATTAAACGGGGCCAACTGGTCTTGCTTGAAGCCTTTGGTGGCGGGTTCACCTGGGGTTCCGCGCTGGTTCGTTTCTAGGATAAGGATTAAAAAATGACGCAATTTGCTTTTGTGTTCCCGGGACAGGGCTCGCAAACTGTTGGGATGTTGTCTGAAATGGCAGCAAACTATCCGGTTATTGAAGAGACTTTCCGTGAAGCTTCTGACGCGCTGGGTTATGATCTGTGGGCGCTGACCCAACAGGGCCCTGCTGAAGAACTGAACAAAACCTGGCAGACTCAACCGGCACTGCTGGCGGCATCCGTCGCATTGTGGCGCGTATGGCAGCAGCAGGACGGCAAAGCGCCGACGCTGATGGCGGGTCATAGCCTCGGTGAATACTCTGCGCTGGTCTGCGCTGGCGTGATTGCCTTCGCTGACGCGGTACGCCTGGTTGAATTGCGTGGTAAATTCATGCAGGAAGCGGTGCCAGAAGGCACGGGCGGCATGTCTGCCATCATCGGTCTGGATGATGCTTCTATCGCTAAAGCCTGTGAAGAATCTGCTGAAGGTCAGGTCGTTTCTCCGGTAAACTTTAACTCGCCAGGCCAGGTGGTAATCGCGGGTCATAAAGAAGCGGTTGAGCGTGCAGGTGCTGCCTGTAAAGCTGCGGGCGCAAAACGTGCACTGCCCCTGCCGGTGAGCGTGCCGTCTCACTGCGCGCTGATGAAGCCCGCAGCTGATAAGCTCGCGCTTGAGCTGGAAAAAATGACCTTTAACGCACCGACGATTTCCGTTGTGAATAACGTCGATGTGAAGTGCGAAACCGCGCCGGAGGCTATCCGTAACGCGCTGGTTCGCCAGCTCTACAGCCCGGTTCAGTGGACTAAAACTGTTGAATTTATGGCGTCTCAGGGCGTGGAACATCTGTATGAAGTCGGTCCAGGTAAAGTACTTACCGGTCTGACAAAACGTATTGTAGATACCCTGACTGCCTCGGCGATTAACGAGCCGGAAGCCATGAAAGCGGCACTCTCGCAATAAAAGAGGAATACCATGAGTTTTGAAGGAAAAATTGCCCTGGTGACCGGCGCAAGCCGCGGTATTGGGCGCGCTATTGCTGAAACACTGGTTGCGCGCGGCGCAACGGTGATCGGGACTGCGACCAGCGAGAATGGCGCACAGGCCATCAGCGACTATCTGGGTGCGAACGGTAAAGGTCTGGTAATGAATGTGACTGAACCAGCATCTATCGAATCTGTTCTGGAAAATATTCGCGCAGAGTTTGGCGAAGTGGATATTCTGGTCAATAATGCCGGGATCACTCGCGACAACCTGCTGATGCGAATGAAAGACGACGAGTGGAACGATATTATCGAAACCAACCTGTCATCTGTATTCCGTCTGTCAAAAGCGGTAATGCGCGCTATGATGAAAAAGCGTCATGGTCGTATTATCACTGTAGGTTCTGTGGTTGGTACCATGGGAAATGCTGGTCAGGCTAACTACGCTGCGGCGAAAGCAGGTCTGATCGGTTTCAGTAAGTCGCTGGCGCGTGAAGTCGCGTCCCGCGGAATTACTGTAAACGTTGTTGCTCCGGGCTTTATTGAAACGGACATGACGCGTGCGCTAACTGATGAGCAGCGTGCGGGTACGCTGGCGGCAGTTCCAGCGGGTCGTCTTGGCGACCCTAAAGAAATCGCCAGCGCGGTTGCATTTTTAGCCTCTGACGAAGCGGGTTACATCACTGGTGAAACCCTCCACGTCAACGGCGGGATGTACATGGTTTAATCACGATCGAAAATATTTGCGTTATTTGGGCAAATGGCCTCAAAATAACGTAAAATCGTGGTAAGACCTGCCGGGATTTAGTTGCAAATTTTTCAACATTTTATACACTACGAAAACCATCGCGAAAGCGAGTTTTGATAGGAAATTTAAGAGTATGAGCACTATCGAAGAACGCGTTAAGAAAATTATCGGCGAACAGCTGGGCGTTAAGCAGGAAGAAGTTGTGAACTCCGCTTCCTTTGTTGAAGACCTGGGCGCAGATTCTCTTGACACCGTTGAGCTGGTAATGGCTCTGGAAGAAGAGTTTGATACTGAGATTCCGGACGAAGAAGCTGAGAAAATCACCACCGTTCAGGCTGCCATTGATTACATCAACGGTCACCAGGCGTAAGTGAACATCTCCAGGCGGTCATTCGACCGCCTGAGTTTTATCTTTTGTTGTCCCACTAATCTCTTTTTTTATCCCTCCCTGGAGGACAAGCGTGTCTAAGCGTCGTGTAGTTGTGACCGGACTTGGCATGTTGTCTCCTGTCGGCAATACCGTAGAGTCCACCTGGAAAGCTCTCCTTGCCGGTCAGAGCGGCATCAGCCTAATCGACCATTTCGATACTAGCGCCTATGCAACGAAATTTGCTGGCTTAGTAAAGGATTTTAACTGTGAAGAGATCATCTCGCGCAAAGAACAGCGCAAGATGGATGCCTTCATTCAATATGGAATTGTCGCTGGCGTTCAGGCCATGCAGGATTCTGGCCTTGAGATTACGGAAGAGAACGCGACCCGTATCGGCGCCGCTATCGGCTCCGGGATTGGCGGTCTTGGTCTGATTGAAGAAAACCATACATCTCTGATGAATGGCGGCCCGCGTAAAATCAGCCCGTTCTTCGTTCCGTCTACGATTGTCAACATGGTGGCAGGTCACCTGACCATTATGTTCGGCCTGCGTGGCCCAAGCATCTCAATCGCGACAGCCTGTACGTCTGGCGTGCATAACATCGGCCAGGCCGCGCGTATCATTGCGTACGGCGATGCAGATGCTATGGTTGCGGGCGGCGCTGAAAAAGCCAGTACCCCACTGGGCGTCGGTGGTTTCGGTGCAGCGCGTGCGCTCTCTACCCGAAACGATAATCCTCAGGCGGCGAGCCGTCCGTGGGATAAAGACCGTGATGGTTTCGTGCTGGGTGACGGTGCAGGCATGATCGTACTGGAAGAGTACGAACACGCGAAAAAACGTGGCGCGAAAATTTATGCTGAAGTTGTTGGCTTTGGCATGAGCAGCGATGCTTATCACATGACGTCTCCTCCAGAGAATGGCGCAGGTGCTGCGCTGGCGATGGAAAACGCCATCCGTGATGCGGGCATTACGCCGGCACAGATTGGCTACGTTAACGCGCATGGGACGTCTACCCCTGCGGGCGATAAAGCAGAAGCGCAGGCTGTTAAGTCTATCTTCGGCGAATCTGCCAGCCGTGTGCTGGTGAGCTCCACGAAATCCATGACCGGTCACCTGCTGGGCGCTGCGGGGGCAGTAGAGTCAATCTACTCTATTCTCGCGCTGCGCGATCAGGCTGTACCACCAACCATCAACCTGGATAACCCGGATGAAGGTTGCGATCTGGACTTCGTTCCTCACGAAGCGCGCCAGGTTAGCGGTATGGAGTATACCCTGTGTAACTCCTTCGGCTTCGGTGGGACTAACGGTTCTCTGATCTTCAAAAAGGTCTGAGTCTGGTTAGTCGCTGACGATAAAAAAGGTCCGCTTGCCGGGCCTTTTTTATTAGGCGAAATCCCCTTGTCCGGCTGTCCACATCCTGCCAGACTGAGCCTCCACGCATAAGGAGCCACTATGTTTTTGATTAATGGCCTTGAGCAAGACACGCTGCCGGCAAGCGACAGGGCGACCCAGTTTGGCGATGGCTGTTTCACGACTGCGCGTATTCTCGACGGTGACGTGTGCCTGCTCGGGGCCCATATCCTTCGTTTACAAAAAGCCTGCGAAACATTACTGATCCCCTTCTCGCAGTGGGACATTCTTGAAAGTGAGATGCGTCGGCTGGCGTCAGAAAAAGCAAGCGGCGTCCTGAAAGTCATTATCAGCCGCGGGAGCGGTGGCCGGGGCTATAGCGGTTCTGCCTGTCTGCATCCTACGCGGATCCTTTCCGTTTCAGATTATCCTTCCCATTATGCGCACTGGCGTGAAGAGGGCGTAGCCCTGGCGCTAAGTCCGGTACGTCTGGGAAAAAACCCGATGCTCGCTGGCATAAAACACCTCAACCGCCTTGAACAGGTGCTAATTCGTACTCATCTTGAGCAGACGGAGGCCGGGGAGGCGCTGGTTCTTGACAGCGAAGGGTACATTACGGAATGCTGTGCGGCTAATTTACTCTGGCGGAAGGGCAGTGACGTGTTCACGCCTTCGCTGGAGCAGGCCGGCGTCAACGGCATTATGCGGCAGTTTTGTATGCACCTGCTGGCACGCGCAGGCTTTCGCGTTGTCGAAGTCAACGCTAAGGAAGAGGCGCTGTTGGCTGCCGATGAAGTTGTTATCTGCAATGCGCTGATGCCCGTTGTCCCCGTTCGCGCTTATGGCCGCAAATGCTGGTCATCCCGCGAGCTGTTCCAGTTTCTGGCCCCGTTATGTGAGCAAACCAGGTAGTCATGAAGAAAATGTTACGCTTTGTCCTCCTTCTGATCGTTGCGTTAGGTATCGCTGGCGGAGCAGGAGTGTGGAAAGTCCGTCAGCTGGCGGAGAGTCAGATCCTGATAAAAGACGAGACGATTTTTACCCTGAAAGCGGGGACCGGGCGGCAGGCGCTTGGTCAGCAGCTGTATGACGACAAAATTATCAATCGCCCACGCGTATTCCAGTGGCTGCTGCGTATTGAACCGGACCTGTCCCATTTCAAGGCCGGTACCTATCGCTTTACCCCTGGCATGACCGTGCGCGAGATGCTGCAACTGCTGGAAAGTGGTAAAGAAGCCCAGTTCCCGCTGCGTTTCGTGGAAGGTATGCGTCTGAGCGATTACCTCAGGCAGCTGCGTGACGCGCCGTACATCAAGCATACGCTGAAAGATGACCGCTACCAGACCGTGGCAGACGCCTTAAAATTCGAACATCCCGAGTGGGTGGAAGGCTGGTTCTGGCCCGATACGTGGATGTATACGGCAGGCACGACGGATGTGGCCATTCTGAAGCGCGCGCACAACAAAATGGTCGCGGCGGTAGACGCTGCCTGGAAAGGGCGAGCAGAAGGCCTGCCTTATAAAGATCAAAACCAGTTCATGACGATGGCCTCGATCATCGAGAAAGAGACGGCCGTTGCTGCCGAACGTGACCAGGTTGCCTCGGTGTTTATTAACCGTCTGCGCATCGGCATGCGTTTGCAAACCGATCCTACCGTCATCTACGGCATGGGCGAAAACTACAACGGCAGGATTTCCAGAAAAGATCTGGAGACGCCAACGGCGTATAATACCTACGTGATTAGCGGCCTGCCGCCTGGACCGATTGCGACGCCGAGTGAAGCATCGTTGAAGGCCGCCGCGCACCCGGCCAAAACGCCGTATCTCTATTTTGTGGCTGACGGAAAAGGGGGGCACACGTTCAATACCAACCTGGCCAGCCACAATCGCTCCGTTCAGGACTATCTGAAGGCACTTAAGGAAAAAAATGCGCAGTAAATACATTGTCATTGAGGGACTCGAAGGGGCGGGCAAAACAACTGCCCGTAACGTGGTGGTGGATACGCTTACGTCGCTTGGCGTTGCCGACATGGTCTTCACCCGCGAGCCGGGCGGTACGCAGCTGGCGGAAAAACTGCGCAGCCTGGTTCTGGATATCAAATCCGTTGGCGATGAAGTTATTACCGACAAAGCGGAAGTGCTGATGTTCTATGCGGCGCGCGTTCAGCTGGTGGAGACGGTGATCAAACCCGCTCTGGCAGAAGGGAAATGGGTGATTGGCGATCGCCACGATCTCTCAACCCAGGCATATCAGGGCGGTGGCCGGGGTATCGACCAGACCATGCTGGCTACGCTTCGCAACGCGGTTCTGGGCGATTTCCGTCCTGACCTGACGCTGTATCTGGACGTGACCCCTGAGGTGGGCCTGAAGCGCGCCCGTGCCCGCGGCGAACTGGACCGCATTGAACAGGAATCTTTTGATTTCTTTAACCGCACCCGTGCGCGTTATCTGGAGCTGGCCGGGCAGGACAAGACCATTCGTACCATCGATGCGACGCAATCCCTTGAAGACGTTACGCGTGATATTCAGCAGACTGTTACGCAGTGGCTACAGGAGCAGCAGGCATGAAATGGTATCCATGGTTGCGCCCACACTTTGAACAGCTGATCGGCAGCTATCAGGTTGGTCGGGGGCATCATGCGTTACTGATCCAGGCGCTTCCGGGAATGGGTGATGATGCGTTGATTTACGCCATCACCCGCTTTCTGATGTGCCAACAGCCGGAAGGACATAAAAGCTGCGGTAAGTGCCGGGGTTGCCAGCTCATGCAGGCGGGCACGCATCCTGACTATTACACCCTCGAACCCGAGAAGGGCAAAAATACGCTCGGTATCGACGCGGTGCGTGAGGTCAGTGAGAAACTGTACGAATATGCGCGTCTGGGCGGGGCGAAAGTGGTGTGGCTGAAAGACGCCGCGCTGCTCACGGAAGCCGCAGCCAACGCCCTGTTAAAAACCCTGGAAGAGCCGCCAGAGAACACCTGGTTTTTCCTCTCCTGCCGCGAGCCGGAACGCTTGCTGGCGACGCTGCGCAGTCGCTGCCGTCTTCACCACCTCGCTGTCCCTCAGGAATCCTGGTCGCTCGCCTGGCTTGAGCGAGAAGTGACGGTGTCACAAGACGCGGCGCGCTCGGCGTTGCGCCTGTGCAGCGGTGCGCCTGCGGCTGCGCTGGCCTTATTGCAGCCGGAGGTGTGGTCCCAGCGTGAAACGCTGTGTCGTGCGGTTGAATCAGCCCTCTACAGCCATGACTGGCTGAGCATGCTGCCAGCGCTGAACAGCGATCAGGCTCCGGAACGGCTGCACTGGCTGGCCGCACTGCTGCTGGATGCGCTCAAAATCCAGCAGGGGGCTACGCTTCTGACTAACCCTGACGTGGGGGCGTTGGTCACCACACTGGCGAATCGCCTGTCAGGGCAGTCGCTGCACGCTATCCTTCATGATATCTGCCAGAGTCGTGAACAACTTTTGACGGTAACCGGTCTCAATCGCGAGCTTTTACTGACCGACCAGTTACTGCGTATCGAACACTACCTGCAACCGGGTGTCATACCGCCGGTTTCCCACCTCTGAGAGAGACATTATGTTTTTAGTCGACTCACACTGCCATCTCGATGGCCTGGATTATCAATCCCTGCATAAAAATGTGGACGACGTGCTGGCGAAAGCCGCCGCGCGCGATGTGAAATTTTGCCTGGCCGTGGCGACCACGTTGCCGGGTTACCGCTCCATGCGTGAACTGGTAGGCGAGCGCGATAATGTCGTCTTCTCCTGCGGTGTGCATCCGCTGAATCAGGATGAAGCTTACGACGTTGAGGATTTACGCCGTCTTGCCGCAGAAGAGGGCGTAGTGGCGATGGGCGAGACCGGTCTGGACTATTTCTACACCCCCGAAACAAAACCTCGCCAGCAGGAATCCTTCCGCAACCACATCCGTATTGGCCGTGAGCTGAATAAGCCGGTTATCGTTCATACCCGCGATGCGCGCGCCGACACGCTGGCGATCCTGCGGGAAGAAAAGGTGACGGATTGCGGTGGCGTACTACACTGTTTCACAGAAGACAGAGAAACGGCGGGTAAGCTGCTTGATTTAGGCTTTTATATTTCATTCTCGGGGATTGTCACGTTCCGCAATGCTGAGCAACTGCGTGATGCGGCGCGCTATGTTCCGCTGGATCGTATTCTGGTGGAAACCGATTCCCCGTACCTGGCGCCGGTGCCTCATCGCGGCAAAGAGAATCAGCCAGCGATGACCCGGGATGTCGCTGAGTATATGGCCGTTCTGAAAGGTGTCAGTATCGAAGAACTGGCTCGCGTGACAACGGAAAACTTCGCCAGCCTGTTCCATATCGACCCCGCCCGCCTGCAATCTGTCTGATACACCTGTTATTTTTTGGCTCGTAATTAATAAGTAAAACGAGTAAAGTTCACCGCCTCATTTGGGGCGGTGATGGCGTTTTTAGACACATCCAGACATGCTTTATGTAAATATCTGCAAGTTTTTTGGCCGTCTTGAACTGAAACGTGATAGCCGTCAAACAAACTCAGAGGGAATTATTTTACTCTGTGTAATAAATAAAGGGCGCTTAGATGTCCTGTCCACGGCGCGGTACTCCCCCCGGGCCAATGCGTGAAAACGTAAAAAAAGCACAAATACTCAGGAGCACTCTCAATTATGTTTAAGAATGCATTTGCTAACCTGCAAAAGGTCGGTAAATCGCTGATGCTGCCAGTATCCGTACTGCCTATCGCAGGTATCCTGCTGGGTGTCGGTTCTGCAAACTTCAGCTGGCTGCCAGCCGTAGTTTCCCACGTGATGGCCGAAGCAGGCGGTTCTGTTTTTGCTAACATGCCGCTGATCTTCGCTATCGGTGTTGCTCTGGGCTTCACCAATAACGACGGTGTATCTGCTCTGGCGTCCGTTGTTGCTTACGGCATCATGGTGAAAACCATGGCTGTGGTTGCGCCGCTGGTCCTGCATTTACCTGCTGAAGAGATTGCCGCTAAGCACCTGGCAGACACCGGTGTTCTCGGTGGTATCATCTCCGGTGCGATTGCAGCGTACATGTTTAACCGCTTCTATCGCATCAAGCTGCCTGAGTATCTGGGCTTCTTCGCGGGTAAACGTTTTGTGCCGATCATTTCTGGTCTGGCCGCGATTTTCACCGGTGTTGTCCTGTCCTTCATCTGGCCACCAATCGGTACGGCAATCCAGACCTTCTCTCAGTGGGCGGCTTACCAGAACCCGGTTGTGGCGTTCGGTATCTACGGCTTCATTGAGCGCTGCCTGGTACCATTTGGTCTGCATCACATCTGGAACGTTCCATTCCAGATGCAGATTGGTGAATACACCAACGCAGCAGGCCAGGTGTTCCACGGCGACATCCCACGCTACATGGCGGGTGACCCAACGGCAGGTAAACTGTCTGGTGGCTTCCTGTTCAAAATGTACGGTCTGCCAGCTGCCGCAATTGCGATTTGGCACTCTGCTAAACCAGAGAACCGTGCAAAAGTGGGCGGTATCATGATCTCCGCAGCGCTGACCTCGTTCCTGACCGGTATCACCGAGCCGATCGAGTTCTCCTTCATGTTCGTTGCGCCGATCCTGTACATCATCCACGCGGTACTGGCAGGTCTGGCATTCCCAATCTGTATCCTGCTGGGTATGCGTGACGGTACGTCCTTCTCTCACGGTCTGATCGACTTCATCGTTCTGTCCGGTAACAGCAGCAAGCTGTGGCTGTTCCCAATCGTGGGTGCAGGCTACGCAGTGGTGTACTACACCGTCTTCCGCGTGCTGATCAAAGCACTGGACCTGAAAACGCCGGGTCGTGAAGATGCAACGGAAGACAGCAAAGCCGGTGCGACCAGCGAAATGGCGCCTGCTCTGGTAGCTGCTTTCGGCGGTAAAGAGAACATCACTAACCTGGACGCGTGTATCACTCGTCTGCGTGTGAGCGTTGCCGACGTTGCGAAAGTAGACCAGCCGGGTCTGAAAAAACTGGGCGCAGCGGGCGTCGTTGTTGCAGGTTCTGGTGTTCAGGCAATCTTCGGTACTAAATCCGATAACCTGAAAACTGAAATGGATGAGTACATCCGCAACAACTAAGCTGTGACCTGGGGAGACTAAGGCAGCCGAATGGCTGCCTTTTTTATTATTGCGGCTTGTGGTGCCGGGTGGCGGCTGCGCCTTACCTGGCCTACGTGATGGGTAGGCCCGGTAAGCGCAGCGCCACCGGGCTTCTGTCACTCAGAAATCGTAGCTCGCGCTCACCGAGACGTTCAGCGGCGCGCCATACACCGCATACGATCCGACGTAGTCGTAATACTCTTTGTCGAACAGGTTGTTGACGTTAGCCTGTACCGCAAAATCTTTGGTGACCTGATAACGGCTGAACAGGTTCACCAGCCCATAGCTGCCTTGCTCCGCGCGGGAACGTCCTGCCGGGCCGCCTTCCACGTCCGTCCACACTTTGTTCTGCCAGTTTACGCCACCGCCCACGGTCAGTTCCGGCAGCATTGGCAACTGATAGCGGGTGAAGAGCTTCATGGTTGTGCGCGGCTGATCGGAGCTGACGGCGTTGCCATTCTTATCTTCTGCGATGTAACGCGTCGCGCCGAAGGTCAGCTGCCAGTTATCGGTCAGGGCACCGTTGAGCTCGAACTCGACCCCTTTGCTGACCACCCCGTCCAGCGATTCATAGATCGACTCACCGCTCGGCATGTAGGTGTAGGTATTGCTGGCGACGTTATCCTGCTCAATGCGGAAAATCGCCAGTGAGGTGGTGAGGCGGGTATTAAACCAGTCTGCCTTCACCCCGGCTTCGTAGCTTTTGCCCGTGGTAGGGTCGAGATAACGTCCGTTGGCATCGCGCTTATCCTGCGGCTGGAAGATAGAGGTATAGCTGACGTAGGTCGACCAGTCCTCATTGATGTCATACACCAGGCCAGCGTACGGCGTGACATCATCTTTGGTGCTTTCCAGACGGGTATTCGGCGATCCTGCCGGGTTATAACGAATATTGTATTGGGTGTAGCGCGCGCCCAGGATCAGGTGCAGCGGATCGGCCAGCGAGAAACGAGCCGAAGAATAGGCTGAAGACTGGCGAATATCATCCTTGCTGTAGAGTTTCCACGGCGTCCACTGCGGATCGGCGATGTTCCCGTTCCAGTTCTTAAAGTTGCCGACATCCACCATGCCGTATACCGCATCCGGCATGGAGTTGTCGTAATGGTTACGTTGACGGCTGAAGCTGCCGCCGAACATCATTTCATGTTGACGACCAAAGAGATCGAAGCCGCCGCGCAGGAAGGCGTCGACCGCATCCTGTTTACGTTCCCCGCGGTTCCAGCCGCCGTAACCCACCAGGCCCGCGCCGGTCTCTTTATCCGGATAGCCGGACATATACATCAGCTTAGAGTCAAAGTTGGTTTCAGCATGCATGCCGTTGATGTGCGCTTCCCAGCCATTATCGAAACGCTGGGTCAGGTTAGCGAAGATGCGGGTGCTGTCTTTATCCGAATAGGCCCAGTCAGGCGCGACGGTCTGGCTGCGATTGTAGTTAGTCTTACTTCCGTCGCTGTACCAGGTCGGCAGTCCGCCCCAGGTTGGGTCGGCGGTATGGCTTTCCTGATACTCATACCCTACCGAGAGAGTCGTGCTGTCGGTGACATCCGCGTCCATCACGCCGTAGAGGAATTTCTTCCGGTAGTGGTAGTTATCCACGAAGCTGTCGTTGTCCTGATAACCGGTGATCAGACGACCCCGTACCTTACCTGACTCTACCAGCGGCGCCTGGAGATCCAGCACGTAGCGCTGCTTGTCCCAGCTGCCGTAGCTGGCGGAGACGTTACCTTTAAATTCCGGGCTGTCCGCGTGCTTACGCACCATATTAACGTACGCCGCCGGGTTCCCCGTGCCGGACATCAGGCCGGTGGCGCCGCGAACCACTTCAATGCGGTCATAAATCGCGGTATCGGCGGCGGTATCACCAAAGTTCCACACTTCACTGATGGAGGTTGGCAGGTCGTCATAGGCGTAGTTGCTGACGAAAAAGCCGCGTGAGTAAAACACGGTACGGTCGCTGTCCTGCACCTGGGCCGTAATGCCCGTGGTGTTCGTCAGCACCTGTCCGATGGATTGCAGATTCTGGTCAGCCATACGTTGCTGGCTGATAACGCTGACGGACTGTGGGATGTCGCGGGGAACCAACAACAGTTTGGTGCCGGTGGTGGTGGTTTTTACGCTGTAATCCTGATCCTGGCTGGCAGAAAGATCCTGTGTGTTGTCAAAACCCCCGTCAACGACAACGGTATCTTCGGTGGTTGAAGCAGCGAAAGCGGCGGTTGGCGTCAATGCCATAGCAATGCAGGCGGCCAGCAACGAAGGTGTTGCGGCAGGCTGACGTTGCCCATCCCTGGTGTGATTAATGAAAGACATCATCAAACCCTTAGTGAATGGTGAAGGTATTTCGCGACAGTCCCGCTAGCACGGGCTGACGTCGTTTTCTATGTTAAAAATGCGCATGAAAATGCAAATGCGAAATATACGCATTGTGATTAACGCTGTAAACAGATGTTTCGGGATGAACTGAAATAAGGTTTCAGAAAAGAAATGTCCTAAAGCGATGCCTCTTCAGCCAGATGGGGGACAATCAGGAAAGAAATCACGGGAGAAGGTTGAAAGGACAGGAGAAACTCGCTCATACTCTTGTCTTGTGTCACGCAGTAAATCAGACAATGTGTGTTAACAACGGACGCACGACGCCAGATTAAACTTAAAAGGAAAAGGTCATGGCTGAAGAAACGATTTTCAGTAAAATTATCCGCCGCGAAATTCCGTCGGATATTGTCTATCAGGATGAACTGGTCACGGCTTTCCGCGACATTTCTCCCCAGGCGCCGACGCACATCCTTATTATTCCCAATATTCTGATCCCGACCGTTAATGACGTTAAAACCGAGCATGAAGTGGCGCTGGGCCGTATGCTGACGGTGGCCGCGAAAATCGCTGAGCAGGAAGGGATTGCTGAAGACGGATACCGTTTGATCATGAACTGTAATCGCCATGGCGGCCAGGAAGTCTATCATATTCATATGCATCTGCTGGGTGGACGTCCACTGGGACCGATGCTGGCACATAAAGGTCTTTAATATGTTAACTGGGCGTATTGCAGCGCTGATCGTGACGCTGGTAATGGTTGGGTGCAGCGCGCGTCCCGCCATCCCGGTCAGTGAAGAACAGACGCTGGTGATGGAGTCCTCAGTGCTTGCTGCGGGCATCACGGCGGAGAAGCCTTCGCTGACCATAAGCGAAATCCAGTCTTCAGCCTCTTCTACGCTCTATAACGAAAGGCAAGAGCCAGTGACGGTGCATTATCGCTTCTACTGGTATGACGTGAGAGGTCTTGAGATGCACCCGCTTGAGGCGCCGCGCAGCGTGACCATCCCGGCAAGATCGTCGGTCACGCTCTACGGCAGCGCCAGCTATCTGGGTGCACATAAGGTGAGACTTTATCTTTATTTGTAAGGAGTGAACCTTGATTAAAACAATGAGCCGTTATGCGCTCCTGAGTGCCTTTGCACTCTTTCTGGCGGGTTGTGTGACGCGAACGGAAGAACCTGCACCGGTGGATCAGGCGAAGCCGGGAACGGAACAGCCAACAACGCCAGCGCAGCCTGTTCCAACCGTGCCGTCTGTACCGACCATTCCGGCGCAGCCTGGCCCGATCGAACATCCGGACGACACCGCACAGCCTGCGCCGCGAGTACGCCACTATGACTGGAATGGCGCAATGCAGCCGATGGTGGGCAAAATGTTGCAGGCACAGGGTGTTACGCCCGGCAGCGTGCTGCTGGTGGACAGCGTGAACAACCGTACAAACGGTTCCCTGAATGCGGGAGAAGCGACGGAAACCCTGCGCAACGCGCTGGCAAACAACGGTAAATTTACGCTGGTCTCTGCTCAGCAGCTCGCGGTCGCAAAGCAGCAGCTTGGTCTGTCGCCTCAGGACAGCCTGGGTTCGCGCAGTAAAGCGATTGGTATTGCCCGCAACGTTGGCGCGCAGTATGTCCTTTATTCTAACGCGACAGGCAACGTGAACACGCCGTCGTTGCAGATGCAGTTAATGCTGGTTCAGACCGGCGAAATTATCTGGTCAGGTAAAGGTGCCGTTACGCAACAATAAGCGCACGCGTCATGAGGTCCTGACGCGTTATTTCCCTCAATACCATGTTATCGCGCCGCAAGCCCCCGCCGGGCTTGGCGGCGCGAGTTGCATTATTGAGCATGGCGACCATCGGCTGGTTTTACGTCAGCATCACGATGCCGCCGCGCCTGCCTCCCATTTTCGTCGCCAGTTCCGCGCCCTGAAGCGCCTGCCCGCCGACCTTGCGCCACAACCTCATCTCTTTATTAGAGACTGGATGGCGGTGGCGTTTATTGCGGGTGAGATCAAAAGCGAGCTTCCCGATACGCCTGCGCTGGCAGCCATGCTGTATCATCTGCATCGCCAGCCGCGTCTGGGCTGGCGGGTAACGTTACTTCCTTTGCTGGATCACTACTGGCAGCAGGCTGCGCCTGGACGACGCACGCCCTACTGGCTGGCGCAGCTTAAGCGGTTGCGTAAAGCGGGAGAGCCGCAGGCGTTACGTCTGGCGCCGCTGCATATGGATGTCCACGCGGGGAATATCGTTCATACCACGGCAGGCGAGAAACTTATCGACTGGGAATATGCCGGAGACGGTGACGTGGCGCTCGAACTTGCTGCGGTCTGGATGCCTGATGAGGCGTCGCGCGAGCAGCTGATAACCGCCTATGCCCGAAACGCCAACATCAATGCGCTCACCCTTGCGCGGCAGGTCGCGCGCTGGCGTCCGTGGGTGTTGATGCTGATGGCGGGATGGTTTGAAATGCGCCTTCAGCAGACAGGTGACAAACAATTTATTGCGCTGGCAAATGATGCCTGGCGTCAGTTACAAACGAAAGGATAAGAGAGGTTGGTGTGGGTCCAGTAATGTTGGATGTCGAAGGGTTTGAGCTGGATGCGGAAGAGCGCGAAATTCTGGCACATCCGCTGGTAGGGGGGCTGATTCTTTTCACCCGCAATTATCATGATCCGGAGCAGTTGCGTGAGCTGGTTCGCCAGATCCGTGCGGCGTCGCGCAATCACCTGGTGGTGGCCGTAGACCAGGAAGGTGGGCGTGTGCAGCGTTTCCGCGAAGGGTTTACCCGTTTACCCGCCGCGCAATCTTTTGCTGCGCTGCTGGGGATCGAAGAGGGCGGTCAACTGGCGCAGGATGCCGGCTGGCTGATGGCCAGCGAGATGATCGCCATGGATATCGACATCAGCTTCGCCCCGGTGCTGGACGTAGGACACATTAGCGCGGCAATTGGTGAGCGTTCGTATCATGACGATCCGCGTATTGCGCTGGCAATGGCGACGCGCTTTATTGACGGTATGCATGCTGCGGGCATGAAAACCACCGGCAAACATTTCCCGGGCCACGGGGCGGTGACGGCGGATTCCCATAAAGAAACCCCGCGCGATCCGCGCCCGGAAGCAGACATTCGCGCTAAAGATATGTCGGTTTTCCGCTCGCTGATCGCTGATAACAAGCTGGATGCCATCATGCCTGCGCACGTCATCTACAGTGAGGTCGATCCGCGTCCGGCCAGCGGCTCTCCACACTGGCTTAAAACCGTGCTGCGTCAGGAGTTAGGCTTCAATGGCGTAATTTTCTCTGACGATTTATCCATGGAAGGGGCGGCGATTATGGGTAGCTATGCCGAACGTGGGCAGGCTTCGCTGGATGCGGGTTGCGATATGATCCTCGTCTGCAATAATCGTAAAGGGGCGGTGAGCGTGCTGGATAACCTGTCGCCGATCAATGCTGAACGTGTTACACAATTGTATCATAAAGGTTCATTTAGTCGTCAGGAGCTGATGGACTCGGCGCGCTGGAAAACGGTAAACGCCCGGCTTGAAGCCCTGAACGAGCGCTGGCAGGCACATAAAGCAGCCCTTTAATTCATCCCGGAAGGCGTAGCGTGGTGAGACGATGATCATCTATTTACACGGTTTTGACTCAAACAGTCCTGGTAATCATGAGAAAGTGCTGCAATTGCAGTTTATCGATCCGGATGTCCGGCTGATCAGTTACAGCACACGTCATCCGAAGCATGACATGCAGCATCTGCTTAAAGAAGTGGATAAAATGTTGCAGCTCAATATCGACGATCGCCCGCTGATCTGCGGCGTGGGGTTAGGAGGATACTGGGCAGAGCGCATCGGTTTTTTGTGCGATATCCGTCAGGTCATTTTTAATCCTAACCTGTTTCCGAACGAAAACATGGAAGGCAAAATCGATCGCCCGGAGGAGTACGCCGACATCGCCACCAAATGCGTGAGCAATTTCCGTGAAAAGAACCGCGATCGGTGTCTGGTGATCCTCTCCCGCAACGATGAAGCGCTGAACAGCTCCCGCGCCGCCGAGCTTCTGCACCATTACTACGAAATTGTCTGGGACGAAGAGCAGACCCACAAGTTCAAAAACATTTCCCCGCACTTGCAGCGTATTAAAGCCTTTAAAACGCTGGGCTGATCTCCCTGAACCTGATAAAGGCTCGGTACGTGAAAGCGTACCGGGCCTCTTTTTTGTCAGAATTGTCTACTTTTAAACCATCAAAACTTGATACATATCAATTTTGGTATGACCAATGCGCCTGACGTGCTATTCTCAATGAATCTGAATGGTTTCAGTGCAGTAACCTGTTGTTAATTAAGGGTTATTTATATAACTTTTAATTAACAATTGGTTAATAATTTGAGGGGGTCACGTTGACTACGCCATTGAAAAAGATAGTGATTGTCGGCGGTGGTGCTGGCGGACTGGAGCTGGCGACGCAGCTGGGTAAGAAACTGGGTCGCGGTAAGAAAGCCAAAATCACGCTGGTGGATCGTAACCACAGCCATCTGTGGAAGCCGTTACTGCACGAAGTGGCGACCGGGTCGCTGGATGAGGGCGTGGATGCGCTCAGCTATCTGGCGCATGCGCGTAACCATCACTTCCAGTTCCAGCTGGGTTCGGTGGTGGATATCAATCGTGAAAACAAAACCATCACGCTGGCTGAGCTGCGTGATGATAAAGGCGAGTTGCTGGTTCCTGAGCGCAAGCTGGCCTATGACACGCTGGTGATGGCCCTGGGCAGTACCTCCAATGATTTCAACACCCCAGGCGTAAAAGAGCACTGCATCTTCCTGGATAACCCGCATCAGGCGCGTCGTTTCCATCAGGAGATGCTTAACCTGTTCCTGAAGTACACCAACAACATGGGTGCTAACGGCAAGGTCAACATTGCTATCGTGGGCGGCGGCGCAACGGGCGTTGAATTATCGGCGGAGTTGCACAATGCGGTCAAGCAGCTGCACAGCTACGGCTACAAAGGGCTGACTAACGAAGCGCTGAATGTGACGCTGGTGGAAGCAGGTGAACGCATTCTGCCTGCGCTTCCGCCGCGTATTTCCGGCGCGGCGCACAACGAGCTGACTAAACTGGGCGTGCGCGTGCTGACCCAGACCATGGTGACCAGCGCGGATGAGGGCGGCCTGCATACCAAAGACGGCGAGTACATCCAGGCCGACCTGATGGTCTGGGCTGCGGGGATCAAAGCGCCTGATTTCATGAAAGATATCGGTGGGCTGGAGACAAACCGCATTAACCAGCTGGTGACAGAGCCGACGCTGCAAACCACGCGCGATCCGGACATCTTCGCCATCGGCGACTGTGCCTCCTGCGCACGTCCGGAAGGCGGATTTGTACCGCCTCGCGCTCAGGCTGCGCACCAGATGGCAAGCCTCGTGCTGCATAACATCCTGGCGCAGATAAAAGGCAAACCGATGAAAGCCTATGTCTACAAAGACCACGGCTCTCTGGTGTCGCTCTCAAACTTCTCCACCGTGGGCAGCCTGATGGGTAACCTGATGCGCGGCTCCATGATGGTGGAAGGGCGCATCGCCCGCTTCGTGTACATTTCTCTGTACCGTATGCACCAGATTGCGCTGCACGGCTACTTCAAAACCGGCCTGATGATGCTGGTTGGCCGCATCAACCGCGTGATCCGTCCACGCCTGAAGCTGCACTAATTTCTCTCTCCCTCCGGACCCTCCGGAGGGAATTCTTAGCACATCATGCTGTGCATTTCCCTCCTGACGCTTAAGAGTTCTCTTAAACCCACGTTGTCCCGGCCAACAACCCTGATTTTGATCCTTTATCTTATTGGCGAAGCGTTTATTGCGCTGCAAAATTGCTACCAATTGCAACAAAGGAGGAAGTCCCGTGAATAAATCAATGTTGGCGGGTATAGGGATTGGCGTCGCAGCTGCGTTAGGTGTGGCTGCCGTTGCCAGTCTGAACGTACTTGATCGTGGCCCGCAGTATGCGCAGGTGGTTTCCGCTACACCGATCAAAGAGACGGTCAAGACGCCTCGTCAGGAGTGCCGTAATGTTTCTGTCACCCATCGTCGTCCGGTTCAGGATGAAAACCGTATCGCTGGCTCCGTGCTGGGCGCGGTTGCTGGTGGGGTGATTGGTCATCAGTTTGGTGGCGGCCGTGGTAAGGATGTCGCGACGGTGGTTGGTGCGCTGGGTGGCGGTTATGCCGGTAACCAGGTGCAGGGCGCGATGCAGGAAAATGATACCTACACCACAACGCAGCAGCGCTGTAAAACCGTGTATGACAAGTCTGAAAAAATGTTGGGCTACGACGTAACCTACAAAATTGGCGATCAGCAGGGCAAAATCCGCATGGATAAAGATCCTGGTACGCAGATCCCTCTCGACAGCAATGGTCAGCTGATACTGAATAACAAAGTGTAAAAAAGATGTTCTCTGAACTTAGCTCCTCATGCGCTCAGGCTGAGGAGCTTTTTTTTGCGTCAGAGTTTAAGAAGTTCAGGCCACAGGCGCAGCGTTGTGTGCGTAATCCCCTGCAATTTTTCCAGCGTCGCGCCTTCACGGGCGCTGATGGACATCCCCTGTAAAATACAGCTCAGATACTGGGCCAGCTCCTGCGGACGGCAATGCGCCGGGATTTCGCCGCGCAGCTGACGCTGAGCCAGAAACGTGCTGAGCGTCTCCTCCTGCATCGCATGTCGCGATTTGACCGTGTTGGCAATCTCTTTAGACGATGCCGCGAGGGTCGCGGAGGTGTTGATCATAAAACACCCCGCAGGCGTGTCCTTGCTGGTATAGCAGGTCGCGATTGCCGTGAAATAATCCTGTAATGCCTGCTCAACCGTTTTTTCTTCACAGAATAGCTGGGCTTCATGTTTTGCCGCGAAGCGCGAGATGTATCTGTCCAGAACGGCCCGGAATAAGCCTTCTTTGTTGGTGAACTCTGCGTACAGGGTAGGGGCTTTAGCACCCGTAGCTTCCACGAGATCGGAAAGCGACGTGGCTTCATACCCATGCTGCCAGAAGAGCGTCATGGCCTTATCGAGCGCCGCATCCCTGTCGAACACTTTTGGTCGGCCACGGCTTTTCTTTGCGCAACGCGTGACATCGGTTGTCATGTGCCGTTGGTCCTCTGTTGTTTTGTTGAATAGTCATTATAAAAATAAACGTCTGCAACGACCAGCGGTGATTTCTGAAAAATAATTTAATTTTATCTTTTTGAAATATAAGGCAAATGAAATTAATTTAACGACCATTATAAAAATGAGTTGACGTGTGACCTGGATCACATCTATCATTTACCTATCGATCGTTAACTAAATAACTAACGACCACTACATCATCTGCCTAAAGGTATAAAATCATGAAAAACGTTAAAACCCTCATCGCTGCCGCCGTTCTGAGTTCACTCTCTTTCGCAAGCTTCGCTGCTGTTGAAGTGCAATCCACTCCAGCAGACCAGCAGAAAGTCGGTACCATCTCTGCCACTGCCGGGACTAACCTGGGCTCTCTGGAAGATCAGCTGGCGCAAAAAGCTGACGAAATGGGTGCGAAATCATTCCGCATCACCTCTGTGACCGGTCCTAACACCCTGCACGGTACCGCAGTTATCTACAAATAAGCGTAACGCAACCCTCCGTTATGCCACTGCAATAAAAAACGCCCTGCTGATGCAGGGCGTTTGTCGTTATTGCTGCTTTACATTGACTGCTGAGCAACCTCATGATGCCGCGTAACATCGGTTGGCATCCCCGAACGTGCTTCCATCGCCCGCTCCATCACTGCGCCATCGGTGTTGGCATTCGTTTTAAAGCTCACCATCGAGGCATTCAGATTAATCGGCAACGTCTGCGGATCGTCATTGATGTTTTTCGATAGCGGCTGGTGGATCTCAACCAGACGGACGCCACCTGGCTCTTCAGATACTTTAATCGGCGTATTAATGATATTCACTTTCGTGCCAGGGGCGATCACGCGGTAGAGCGTTTTGATATCGTCATCGCGCAGGCGAATGCAGCCGGAGCTGACGCGCATCCCGATCCCGAAATCCGCATTCGTTCCGTGCAGAAGATAAACCCCACCATATGCCGCCAGGCGAATTGCATGATGCCCCATCGGATTATCCGGGCCAGCAGGTACCACGGCGGGCAGGTCGATACCTTGAGCTTTATAACGGGCGCGAATGTTTGCCGTCGGGGTCCAGGTAGGATTAGCGCGCTTATCAGAGACGGTGGTGACCATGGTAGGTGTGAGCGTATCGCCCCCCAGTTGACCAATACCGATAGGGTAGACGGTCACTTCGTTCTTGCCCGGCGGGTAGTAATACAGACGTAGCTCGGCGAGGTTAATCACAATGCCCTGACGCGGCGCGTCCGGCAGGATGGTTTGCAGCGGAATCGTCAGTACGCTGCCCGCCCGGGGCACGTACGGATCTACGCCCGGGTTGGCCTGCAACAGCGCCAGGAACCCGACGTTATATTTTTTGGCAATCGCTTCCAGCGAGCCGCCATCGTTTTCAACCACGTGAAAGCGGTTTTCACCTACGACGTTGCTGCCGGCGGGCGGAAGAGGCCAGGTATTGGCGCGAGCAGGGAGCGCGACGGCAACCGTCGCGGCCAGCGCAACCAGAGTTAACCAGCGGGTAAAACGCGAAGAAATCATCATTATGATAATCCATACAAATGATAAGGTTATTGTTTTATAAGGCGTTAATGATAATTATGGCGAATGTATAGTCGGGAAGATCGGGCGAAGTGCAAAGAGTTTGTAAATTGTCCCCCCGCCAGCCGGGCGCTGGCGGGGGAAACCGTTATGCGATGGCGTTCTCTTCCAACTGACGCATAAAGTTACGCACCCAGTCCATGCGGGTTTTACGTTCCGTCAGATCCTGAGTAAATTTCAGACGCGTAGGGCCATCAAGACGGAAATGCTGCGGCTGTTTTTGCAGGAGGCCAATCAGCCACATCGGATCGACGTGGTTCTTTTCGGCAAACTCAATTACGCCGCCTTTCTCATTGCCTTCAAGTTTGCGAATGCCCAGCTTCTGCGCCTGCTGACGCAGGCGGGCAATATCCAGCAGGTTGCGCGCCGCATCGGGCAATATCCCAAAACGGTCAATCAGTTCGACTTTGATCTCTTCCAGCTCGCCTTCGCTTTTCGCGCTGGCAATGCGTTTGTAGAACGACAGACGGGTATTCACGTCAGGAATAAAATCATCCGGCAGCAGGGAAGGCATGCGCAGTTCCACTTCGGTCTGCTGGCTGGTGAGATCTTCCAGAGACGGTTCACGTCCGGCTTTAAGCGCGTCGACGGCATTTTCCAGCAGCTCCATATACAGCGAGAAACCGATGGTTTCCATGGAGCCGCTCTGGTCTTCACCCAGCAGCTCACCGGCGCCGCGGATCTCCAGGTCGTGGGTCGCCAGCGCAAAGCCAGCGCCCAGATCTTCCAGCGAGGCGATCGCTTCCAGACGCTTTTGCGCGTCGGTGGTCATTGCCTTCGGATGCGGCGTCAGCAGCCAGGCGTAGGCCTGATGGTGCGAACGCCCGACCCGCCCGCGCAGCTGGTGCAGCTGAGCCAGGCCGAAGTGATCCGCCCGTTCGATGATGATGGTGTTCGCCGTCGGAATGTCGATTCCGGTCTCAATGATGGTGGTACACACCAGCACGTTGAAACGCTGGTGGTGGAAATCGTTCATTACCCGCTCCAGCTCGCGCTCGCGCATCTGGCCGTGACCAATGGCGATGCGCGCTTCCGGCACCAGCTCTGCCAGCCTGTCGGCGGCTTTCTGAATATTTTCAACGTCGTTGTACAGGTAATAGACCTGGCCACCGCGCAGCACTTCGCGCAGGATCGCCTCGCGCACCACCAGATTGTCGTACTCGCGAACAAAGGTTTTCACCGCCAGACGGCGCGCCGGTGGGGTAGCGATTATCGACAGATCGCGCATGCCGCTCATCGCCATGTTCAGGGTGCGCGGGATCGGCGTTGCGGTCAGGGTCAGAATGTCGACGTTGGCGCGCATCGCTTTGATGCGCTCTTTGTGGCGCACCCCGAAGCGGTGCTCTTCGTCAACGATCAGCAACCCCAGATCTTTCCACTTCACGTCACTTTGCAGCAGCTTGTGAGTGCCGATCAGAATATCAATTTTGCCTTCACTTGCCTGTTCCAGGATCTGCGTCTGCTCTTTGGCACTGCGGAAGCGGGACAACATTTCGATACGTACCGGCCAGTTGGCGAAGCGGTCGCGGAAGTTGTCGAAGTGCTGCTGGGCAAGAAGGGTGGTCGGCACCAGCACCGCCACCTGCTTGTTGTTCTCAACCGCCAGGAAAGCGGCGCGCATCGCCACCTCGGTTTTACCGAAGCCCACGTCGCCGCAGACTAAGCGATCCATCGCCAGCGGCTGGCACATGTCGCTCAGCACGGCGTTGATGGCCTGGGCCTGATCCGGCGTAGTTTCAAACGGGAAGCTGTCGCAGAACAGCTGGTACTGCTCTTTATCATGCTTAAACGCATACCCTTCTTTGGCCGCACGCTGAGCGTAAATATCCAGCAGCTCGGCGGCCACGTCGCGCACTTTTTCCGCCGCTTTCTGGCGTGCACGCGCCCAGGCATCGCCGCCCAGCTTGTGCAGCGGCGCATTCTCTTCCGCGCCCCCGGCGTAGCGGCTGATCAGATGCAGGGACGACACCGGAACATACAGCTTGGCGTCGTTAGCGTAGGTCAGCATCAGGTATTCACCTTTGATGCCACCTGCTTCGAGGGTGGTCATCCCCTGATAGCGACCCACACCGTGTTCCAGGTGAACAATCGGCTGACCGGGGTGCAGTTCGGCCAGGTTGCGGATCAGGGTGTCCGGGTTGATGGTGCGACGGCTGTCCTGACGACGGCGCGCGACGCGCTCGCCCAGCAGGTCGCTTTCACATATCAACGCCAGGTTATTGAGCGTATCAATGAATCCGTGCTCGGCGGCGCCGATCATCAGGTAACGGCCATTTCCGGTCGCTTCGCTCAGGCGAAGAATACGCTTTGGCGCGACTTTGATCCTTCCCAGCAGTTCGCCCAGCGCTTCACGGCGACCTTCACTTTCAACGGAGAAGACCACCGGCCCGGTGAAGGACTCAAGAAACTTGCGCAGATTATCGAGCGGGGATTTCTGCTGCGCCTGAACGGCCAGGTCAGGCAGCATCCGGAAGGCGAGGTTAGTGTTGGCGGCCTTATCGGCAAGCGAATCGGTTTTGAGCTGCATACGCGGCCAGCGTTTCAGCTCGGCGTTGAGCTCGTCGGTACGCAGCCACAGCATTTCCGGCGGCAGCAGCGGACGCATCGGGTCAACGCCCCGGTTTTCAAAGCGGGCGCGCGTTTCGCTTTCAAAGCGGCTGGCGCTGGCGTCGATATCCCCGGTGTTAACAATCAGCGTATTTGCCGGGAAGTAGCTGAACAGCGCCGGCAGCGGTTCGTTAAAGAACAGGGGCTGCCAGTACTCGATCCCGGCCGGAAGGGTGCCTTTGCTGACCTGCTGGTAGATATGTTCGGCATCACGCTTCACGTCGAACCTGTCGCGCCACTGGCTGCGGAACAGTTCGATGGCGGTTTTATCCGTCGGGAACTCATGGGCGGGCAGCAGATTAATAGAGTCCACTTCCTCCAGCGTGCGCTGGGTGTCGGCGTCGAACACGCGCAGGCTGTCGATCTCATCATCGAAGAAATCCAGACGGTACGGCTGATCGCTGCCCATCGGATAGAGATCAAGCAGCGCACCGCGCGTCGCGTATTCGCCGTGCTCCATCACCTGATCGACATGTCGATAGCCGGCTCCATCCAGCTGCACGCGCAGGGCATCGCGCGACAGGCGCTGGCCTTTTTTCATCACCAGCGCATGGCCGTGCAAATAGCTGTGCGGGCAGACACGCTGCATCAGGGTATTCACCGGCACAATCAGCACGCCGCGCTGCATGGTGGGGAGCTGATACAGCGTCGACAGGCGCGAGGAGATGATCTCCTGGTGCGGAGAGAAACTGTCGTAGGGAAGCGTTTCCCAGTCGGCCAGGCTGAATACCAGACTGTCGGTGAACTGACGAATTTCGTCGTGCAGGCGCAGGGCGTTTTGCATGTCCGGGGCAACCAGCACCACCGGCCCTGGATGCCGCTCGGCAATTTCCGCCACCAGCGTGGCGCAGGCCGCGCCTGTCAGTTCGCCCAGCTGGCGTTGGTCACCTGCTTTTACAGGCAAGGAAAAACGATAGTGTTCAGGCATGGCTATGTCAGAGTCTCTTGGGGATATACCAACAGTATTGGGGCATATCACTGATACGCAATGTCTTTATTATCCTCGATCGTTATGCATAAGCAAATCGTAACCGCACAAGAGGGAAAGTGCCCCCGGATGGGGGCCGAGGAGATTAACGGGTAGCAGTCTGTGGAGAAAGCCGCGCGGGAGGGGAGAAGAAAAGGTCGCCAAAGAGGGCGGTTGAGAGCTTACGTGCCCCCAGCCCAACCAGCGTGCAGACGAGCAGGCTGATAAACGGATAGACCAGAATCAGCGTTAACTCCGCCCAGATCGGCCAGTACGCCGCATTCATTTCGCGAATCAGGAGCAGGCTAAACGCCTCAATTAAAATGCGGTGGGTGGTATAAATCGCGATGGTGTTTGAACCGATGACGTTCAGCAGATTATTGGGATGAACGGCATAACGCTGCTCGAAGCTGTAAAAGAGCTTCATGATGACTACGATCGACAGCAGTGAGAGCGGCAGAGGAACATTAGCGAACCACAGCACTACCGACACCGCGCCAGAGGCGATAAGTACCAGCCAGCTGCGGCGCAAATTCATCCCTTTCATCCACGCCATCAACTGCGCGCCGTACCATGCGCCGAGGCTGTAGTAGATCATGTTGCGCACCACGCTGTTCATTCCCCACCACGGTAACGGCAGGAAGTTGATGGCGATGCTTGCCAGCGCCAGAATCCCCAGCATCGGCAGTTTCCAGCGGCTCAGCAGCTTACAGAGCGTAAAGTAGACCACTAACGCGTACAAATACCACAGGCTGGTGCTGGCCGTGAGCATTCCCAGTACAAACCCTGAAACGGAATCGGCGTAGGCCGCATTGGATGCTGTCGCCAGTTCTCGCTCGGGGGCGAGCCAGGCATTCAGATGGGTCAGCGCCTGCCATTGCAGGACGCCCCACAGGGCCAAAACCCAGACGATGCTCCAGATCCGCTTGTCGAGACTGGTGCGCCAGTTCACCTCGTCAATATAACGACGGATCAAATAGCCGGAGATAAAGAAAAACACCGGCATACGGAACGGGGCAAGGTAAAGATTAAAGTAGACCCAGCATTTGGCGAGCAGGCCCGATAACGGATGCTGTAGCCCGTCAAGGTGAGGATAAAAGGTGATCACCGAGTGGTAAATTACCACCAGGCAGATGCACAGGCCTTTTATCTGGTTAATCCATAATGCTTTTTGTTTCATGGTGCGTGACGACCTTGTTGCCATAAACGAAACGCCGATTGTTGTAAAATGAAGCCCTGATGTAATGGGTAACAGTCTGTATCAGGACGATTTTCGGAAAAGGTGGAGGCTGTCTGGCGGAAGTTCAGTCAGTAGCATGATGATTTATCTGAATTTTTCGGAAAAATGATTACCGAATCTTACGGTTTCAGTCATTTACGCTTAACGGATTCGCTTATATACTCGTGGGTCTGCTATCAGCAAACAGACGGATTTCATGTATCAACCTGTCGCACTCTTTATAGGCTTACGTTACATGCGTGGGCGCGCCGCGGACCGCTTCGGTCGCTTTGTCTCCTGGCTTTCGACTATTGGCATTACGCTTGGCGTGATGGCACTGGTGACGGTGCTTTCCGTCATGAACGGCTTCGAGCGCGAGCTGCAAAACAATATCCTGGGGCTGATGCCGCAGGCCGTTCTCTCTTCCACTCAGGGTTCCGTTAATCCGCAACAGCTGCCGGAAAGCGCGGTGAAGTTACAGGGTGTCACGCGCGTTGCGCCGCTCACGACGGGCGATGTGGTGCTGCAAAGCGCCCGTAGCGTGGCGGTCGGGGTGATGCTGGGTATCGATCCCGCGCAAAAAGATCCGCTGACGCCGTTCCTGGTCAATGTGAAACAAACCGACCTGGAAGCGGGTAAATACAACGTCATCCTCGGCGAGCAGCTTGCCGGGCAGCTCGGGGTCAACCGTGGCGATCAGCTGCGCGTGATGGTGCCGTCAGCCAGTCAGTTTACGCCGATGGGGCGTCTGCCAAGCCAGCGCCTGTTCAACGTGATTGGCACGTTTGCGGCGAACAGCGAAGTTGATGGTTACCAGATGTTGGTGAACATTCAGGACGCCTCGCGTCTGATGCGCTACCCCGCGGGAAATATTACCGGCTGGCGTCTGTGGCTTGATGCGCCGCTGAAGGTGGATACCCTCAGCCAGCAGACGCTACCGGAAGGGACGAAATGGCAGGACTGGCGCGACCGGAAAGGCGAACTGTTCCAGGCCGTGCGCATGGAGAAAAACATGATGGGGCTGCTGCTGAGCCTGATCGTGGCCGTTGCCGCGTTTAATATCATCACCTCGCTCGGGCTGATGGTGATGGAGAAGCAAGGCGAAGTCGCCATTCTGCAAACCCAGGGGCTGACTCCGCGCCAGATCATGGCGGTATTTATGGTCCAGGGCGCCAGCGCCGGCATCATCGGCGCGCTGCTCGGCGCGGCGCTGGGGGCGCTGCTCGCCAGCCAGCTCAACAATCTCATGCCGATTATCGGCGCGCTGCTTGATGGCGCGGCGCTGCCGGTGGCTATCGAGCCGCTCCAGGTGGTCGGTATTGCGTTGGCCGCGATGGCCATTGCGCTGCTTTCTACGCTTTATCCTTCCTGGCGGGCTGCCGCCACTCAACCCGCTGAGGCTTTACGTTATGAATAAGATCCTGTTGCAGTGCGACAACCTGTCCAAACGCTATCAGGAAGGCACTGTGCAGACCGACGTGTTGCACAATGTGAGTTTTAGCGTGGGCGAAGGCGAGATGATGGCGATTGTCGGCAGCTCTGGCTCCGGTAAAAGTACGTTGCTGCACCTGCTTGGCGGGCTGGACACGCCAACCGAAGGCGATGTGATCTTCTCCGGGCAGCCGCTGAGTAAAATGTCGTCTACGGCGAAAGCCGAGCTGCGTAACCGTGAGCTGGGTTTTATCTACCAGTTCCACCATCTGCTGCCGGACTTTACGGCGCTGGAAAACGTCGCAATGCCGCTGCTGATTGGTAAAAAGAAACCCGCGGAAATTAATGCCCGCGCCAGCGACATGCTAAAAGCGGTAGGGCTGGGTCATCGCGGGAATCACCGTCCGTCTGAGCTTTCAGGCGGTGAGCGTCAGCGTGTGGCCATCGCCCGTGCGCTGGTCAACAACCCGCGCCTGGTGCTGGCGGATGAACCGACAGGTAACCTCGATGCGCGTAACGCAGACAGCATTTTCCAGCTTCTCGGCGAACTGAACGCCGCGCAGGGAACCGCGTTTCTGGTGGTCACCCACGATTTACAACTGGCTAAGCGGATGGGGCGTCAGCTGGAAATGCGCGACGGTCGTCTGAATGCTGAACTGACGCTGATGGGAGCGGAGTAATGGCTTCACCGTTATCGTTACTCATCGGGTTACGCTTTAGCCGCGGTCGTCGCCGGAGCGGGATGGTTTCCCTTATCTCCGTGATCTCCACCATCGGTATCGCCCTGGGCGTGGCGGTGCTGATTGTGGGCTTAAGCGCCATGAATGGCTTTGAGCGTGAACTGAATAACCGCATTCTGGCCGTTGTCCCTCACGGTGAAATCGAGCCGGTTAACCAGCCGTGGTCCAACTGGCAGGATGCCCTGAACAAAGTGGAAAAGGTGCCCGGTATTGCGGCGGCTGCACCTTACATTAACTTTACCGGGCTGGTAGAGAGCGGGGTAAACCTGCGCGCCATTCAGGTGAAAGGGGTAAATCCTCGTCAGGAAGAGCGTCTGAGCGCGCTGCCGCGCTATGTGCAAAATGGCGCATGGGCAAACTTTAAGGCCGGCGAGCAGCAGATTATCATGGGCAAAGGCGTTGCCGATGCGCTGAAGGTGAAGCAGGGCGACTGGGTCTCGATCATGATCCCGAACGCCAGCGCTGATCACAAATTGCAGCAGCCTAAGCGCGTACGTCTGCACGTCACCGGTATTTTGCAGCTGAGCGGCCAGCTCGATCACAGCTTCGCGATGGTGCCGCTGGAAGATGCACGCCAGTATCTGGATATGAGCGACAGCGTGACGGGCATTGCCATTAAGGTTAACGACGTCTTCAACGCCAATAAACTGGTGCGTGACGCTGGCAGCGTGACCAATAACTATGTCTACATCAAAAGCTGGATCGGCACTTACGGGTATATGTACCGTGATATCCAGATGATCCGCGCGATTATGTATCTGGCGATGGTGCTGGTGATTGGGGTGGCGTGTTTTAATATCGTCTCGACGCTGGTGATGGCCGTTAAGGATAAGAGCGGCGACATCGCCGTGCTGCGTACCTTAGGGGCGAAAGACGGTCTTATTCGCGCCATCTTCGTCTGGTACGGTTTACTGGCGGGGCTGTTTGGCAGCCTCTGCGGCGTGGCGATCGGCGTGGTGGTTTCCCTTCAGCTGACGCCGATTATCAACGGGATTGAAGCGCTTATTGGCCATCAGTTCCTGTCAGGCGATATCTATTTTATTGACTTCCTGCCGTCTGAACTGCACTGGCTGGACGTTATTTATGTGCTGGTTACAGCACTTTTACTGAGTCTGCTGGCAAGCTGGTATCCGGCGCGTCGCGCTAGCCGAATTGATCCGGCGAGGGTATTAAGTGGCCAGTAATTTCGTCATGGTTTAGCGGTCTTTTGGCCGCTGAATCAAACAGAGGAATGCATCATGTATTACGGATTTGATATTGGCGGCACCAAGATTGCGCTCGGCGTGTTCGATAAAGATCTTAAGCTACAATGGGAAACCCGCGTCCCCACGCCGCGCGAAAGCTACGATGAATTTTTAACCGCCATTGCCGCGCTGGTGGCGCAAGCGGATGAACGCTTTGGCGTCAAAGGCAGCGTTGGCATTGGTATTCCGGGTATGCCCGAAACCGACGATGGCACGCTGTACGCGGCCAACGTGCCTGCCGCCAGCGGCAAACCGCTGCGGGCCGATCTCTCCGCGCTCCTTGAACGCGACGTGCGTTTAGATAACGATGCCAACTGCTTCGCGCTCTCTGAAGCCTGGGATGATGAATTCCGTCGCTTCCCGCTGGTGATGGGGCTGATCCTCGGAACGGGCGTCGGTGGCGGGATTGTCATTAACGGTAAGCCCATTACCGGGCGCAGCTACATCACCGGCGAATTTGGCCATATCCGCCTGCCGGTGGATGCTCTGGAGGTCGTCGGACGTGATTTCCCGCTGACCCGCTGCGGCTGTGGGCAGCACGGCTGTATTGAGAACTACCTATCAGGCCGCGGGTTTGCATGGCTTTACGAACACTTCTATCATCAGAAACTTGAGGCCCCTCAAATCATTACCCTGTGGGAGCAGGGGGATGCGCAGGCGCGTGAGTACGTCGAGCGCTATCTGGATCTGCTGGCGGTGTGTCTGGGGAATATCCTGACTATCGTCGATCCGGATCTGCTGGTGATCGGGGGAGGGCTGTCAAATTTCACTGCGATTACGGAACAGTTGTCCGGGCGTCTGACCCGACATTTATTGCCGGTCGCCCGCGTGCCGCGCATTGAGCGTGCGCGACACGGGGACGCAGGAGGCATGCGCGGAGCCGCATTCCTTCATCTCACCGATTAGTTTACGAGGTTATTATGCTGTCGCGTCGCCAGGGTCGACTCAGCCGTTTTCGCAAAAATAAACGCCGCTTACGTGAACGCCTGCGTCAGCGGATCTTTTTCAGAGACAGGATGATGCCAGAAGCGATGGATAAACCCAGAGTGGTGGTGTTGACCGGGGCGGGGATCTCCGCCGAATCCGGTATTCAGACTTTCCGCGCAGCGGATGGACTGTGGGAAGAACACCGAGTTGAAGATGTGGCGACGCCGGAAGGTTTCGCCCGCGACCCGGCGCTGGTGCAGGCGTTCTACAACGCCCGCCGTCGCCAGCTTCAGCAGCCGGAGATTGCGCCGAATGCGGCGCACCTGGCGCTGGCAAAGCTGGAGGAAGCGCTGGGGGATCGTTTTCTGCTGGTCACGCAGAACATCGACAATCTTCACGAAAGGGCCGGAAACCACAACATCATTCACATGCACGGCGAACTGCTCAAGGTGCGGTGCGCATGGAGTGGTCAGGTGCTGGAGTGGAAAGAGGACGTGCTGGACGAAGACCGCTGCCACTGCTGTCAGTTCCCTTCGCGTCTGCGTCCGCATGTGGTCTGGTTTGGCGAAATGCCGCTGGGAATGGATGAGATCTACAGCGCCCTGGCCATGGCGGACGTCTTTATCGCCATTGGTACTTCGGGACATGTCTATCCGGCGGCGGGATTTGTTCACGAAGCGCGACTTCAAGGTGCCCATACGGTGGAGCTTAATCTGGAGCCAAGCCAGGTCGGGAGTGAGTTTGAAGAGAAACATTACGGTCTGGCGAGCGAGGTGGTGCCAGCCTTTGTGGATAAACTCCTGAAGGGGCTATAAGAGTAACGGGCGACATTGCGTCGCCCGTTATGCATTAACGGCCTGCTTTTAGCTTCTGATAATATTCTTCATACAGGCGGCTCGCGTCACCGACGTCGTTCTGCCATTCCCCTTTGCTGATGGTTTCAGCGTCCGGATAAAGCGATTTATCATTTGCCACTTCAGGGCTTAAAAGCTTCCGTGCGGCCAGGTTTGGCGTCGGGTAGCCGATCGTTTCCGCCACCTCTTTTGCCACATCCGGGCGCAGCAGGAAGTTGATCAGCTTCAGGGCACCCTCGACGTTTTTCGCATTCGCCGGGATCGCGAGGCTGTCCATCCAGAAGATGCCGCCCTCTTTCGGCCAGACCACCTCAAGCGGCGTCCCGGCCTGACGCGCCACAAACGCAGAGCCATTCCAGACCATCCCCAGATTCACTTCACCTTCCATATACGGGTTAGCCGGGTTATCCGAGTTGAACGCCGCCACGTTTGGCATCAGCTTTTTCAGTTCGTTATACGCTGCTTCGATTTCTTTCGGATCGGTGGTGTTGCCGGAATAGCCGAGTTTACGCAGCGCCACCTGGAACACTTCGCGCGCATCGTCGGTTAACAGCAGGCTGCTTTTGTATTCCGGCTTCCACAGGTCAGCCCAGGATGAAACCGTTTTGGGATCAATGGCATCGCTGTTGATGCCAATTGCCGTCGCGCCCCAGATGTACGGAATGGAGTAGTCGTTGTTCGGGTCGAACGGCTTGTTTAGCATCTCAGGATCGAGGTTAGAAAAATTGGTTAGCTTCGTTTTGTCGATCTTCTGGATCATGCCTTCTTTGCGCATCTTGTCGACGAAATAGGTCGACGGCACCACCAGGTCATACGCGCCATCTTTATAGGTTTTGAGCTTGGCGTACATGGTTTCATTCGACTCGTAGGTCGAATAGATCACCTTGATGCCTGTCTCTTTGGTGAACTGCTCCAGCAGGCCCGGCGGCACATACTCGGTCCAGTTGTAGAAATAGAGCGTTTTGCTGTCATCAGCATGCGCAGCGCCCATTCCGAGCACCAGTGCCGCAGCGGCAAGCATTTTTTTCATTTCTGTGTCCCCTGAGATTTTGTTTTATCACGAGCAATAACCTGGCTGGCAATCACCAGAACCAGCGATAACACCAACAGAATAGTCGCCAGCGCGTTCACTTCGGGTGAAACACCGACTTTAACCATTGAGTAGATCTTCAACGGCAGAATTTCATAGCTCGGCCCGGTGACGAAGGAGGACACGACCACGTCGTCCATCGACAGGGTAAAGCTGAGCAGCCATCCTGCTGCCACGGCGGGCATCGCCAGCGGCAGAATGATTTTGCGCAGAATGGTCATCTCGCTGGCACCCAGATCTTTCGCCGCTTCCAGCATGCGTACGTCGAACCCTTTCAGACGCGCGTAGACGGTTACCACCACAAACGGCAGACAGAAGGTGATATGCGAGAACAGCAGCGACCAGAAACCGAGCTGGACGCCCAGCAGCATAAACAGCACCAGCAGTGAAATGGCCATCACGATATCCGGGGACATCATCACCACAAACAGCATACCGCTGACGAACGGCTTACCGCGAAAACGGTAGCGGTACAGTGCCACGGCGGTCAACGAGCCAATCAGCGTCGCGAAGGTGGCAGAAAATACCGCCATCGTCAGCGAGTGCTGAGCGGCCTGTAGCAGGCTGTCATTGTTCATCAGCAGGCCATACCATTTGGTGGTAAACCCTTGCCAGTTGATCCCGAAGCGTGAGCTGTTAAAGGAGTTCACGATCAAAATGATTATCGGAATATAGAGATACGCATAAATGGCGGTCATAAAACCGCCGCGAAGCAGTCGACCGATCATTCCAGCTCCACCTTCTTATTCAGAAGGCGTGATGTTTTCAGAGCCTTGAAAATATTCAATTTTTTCTCTTCTCCAAAATCTCTCCAAAACTTTTCACCAAAACTAATGACCGATGTAGAACAGAGCGACCATCACTAAGGCCGCACATTTTACAATAATTTTTCTCGTGATCGGGAAAAAACGGCCATTCAAATGACCAGTTTGATCCATTCCTGCCCGCGTGTGTCATTATATTTATCGGTGGTTGCCTGTACTTTATGACCCAGCAGAGTTTTCGTGTCGATCCCCTGAGCACGATATAGACGTTCAGACAGGGAGCGCTGTTCGTGAAATGTTGTTGGTGTTTTTCCCTCCGGTGGTTTAATGCCCGCCTTATCCCTGGCTTCAGCAAAATAATCACTCAGGTTATCTTTGCTCATTGGCTGGCCTTTCTTCTGTAGCTGGCTATGAATCAGATACGGGCTTACTATTCGGTCCCGGCAACCTGCGATTACTTCCCTGAGAGTCATCCCGACCGCTTCGCTGTAAAGTGACAGCGGTAACGCCAGCCGCATCCCTGTTTTTCCCTGGATCACGTGTAAGTGATCATCCCACACATCAGAGAATTTCATCCTGACTATGTCCTCTCTTCGCTGGCCGGCTACCAATGCGAGCAACATGGCGTTGCGGATATAATGCCCTTCCGGAGCGACGCGGAAAATCGCTTTCCAGTCCTCGATGCTCAATCGTGCGCGGGAAACCTTTGGTATTGGCTTACGCGTCGCCTCAGGGGGATTCCAGCCGGGCGGTACCTCACCGGCATGTTGCGCTTCACGGTAAAGATCTATCCACACCACGCGATTATTCAGCGCTGTACTCGCCTGGCCTTTATCAAGCCACTCTTCCAGGAGAAGGGAAAAATCACGAACCTCCAGGCTGCGCAATGGATGATTCCCCAGCCGTTCTGCCAGCAAATTTGCCATCCTCATTTTTTCTTTGAAACGTCCTTCCGATAACTCCCCATTGCTCACCCTGGTTCGCTGGACTTTCTCGTACCTGACGACCCAGCCTTTAAGGCTAATTCCCCGAGTTTTATTGGCTGCCGGTTTTTCATCAATCTGTTTAAGGAAGTAATCGGCTTCAGCAGCTGCAATTCTCTGGTTGGCTGTAGCAGCGATTTTCTCCGCTTTGGCTTTGTCGGTACCAAGCCCGTGGAATTTGCCGGTGACAGGATTTTTGTACTGGTAATAAGTTTTGTCCGTGCGGCGGTCAAACCGGGCATAAAGCCCGGGTATAGATATGCTATTTTTTCGTGGCCTTGGTGACATGATTTAGGATCTCCTTCAACGCTTCATCGTCGTCCTCGTGAATTTCGGGAGCTACCCCGGCAGCACTTGGCCCGACGTAGATCGCGCTGCGGTCAACACACCATCGCCCACGGACTTTTTCAGGTTTGGGATTGATATAGCCAAGCTTCCCATACTTAACCAGCGTGGTATTTGTGATCTCAAATCCGAATCGTCCGGACTTCCACTCCGCCAGGGGTATCAGATATTGTTCGCTCATAGCCATCACTCTCGACAGCCAGCTGCGATCATAGTTGAGGCAGCTGGCGAATATTGATTTTTGATAATCAGTTTGAAATCAGACGTTGCCAGATTGCTGACACGTATTTGACCTGGTGAAGTGCGTCTGAAATAGCCTTATGCGGTTCTCCTTCAAAAGGGATCTCATAGCGAGGCGTACAACCCACAGCTTTACCAAGTTCGACGATGGTTCTTACGTCACGATTGTTCCAGAATTTCCAGGGGCGAGGGATCCCGGTTCGGTCGTATGAATTTTCAAGCAGGACGTTATCGAAGCTGGATCCATTTCCCCAGACCTGTACTGAATCCTTGCCGTTCGCTGCATTCTCGGCGATAAAATCCTTGAACTGGAGGAGGGCATCATCCAGTGGGATGGCATGATCCATAACAATCTCTGAGCGAGCTTCAGGAGTTGCTTTCAACCAGAAGAGGATCGTAGAGGCATCAGGAACGCCGCCCCATTCCATAGCCGATTCGAGAGAGATCACCTTATAAAACTCAGGTCCCGTCTGGCCGGATGCTGGGTCGAAGAATACCGCTCCGATGGAAACTAATGGCGCGTCGGGCTTTTTGCCCAGGCTTTCAACATCTACCATAAGGTGCGTAAAGAGCATATCAGCCGCATCATCATTATGATGACCGGAATTATTATTTAGGGCAGTTGCGTTGCTATCAATTTCAGTAGGACTTTCGCCTGCGATAACTTCTTCCTGGCCCTCTGATAATGGAGCGTCGTTCGTGGTTTCATCATTGCCAGTTTCTTCCATCTGCACATTGCTGGTGGTCTCCACTTCCTGAATTTCTTCTGCTGATATTTTAGTTACAGCGTTAGCCCGCTGAAGGGCGCCTTCTTCACGAACCCGCTTCAAATTTTCTTCGTGAGTTGCGGTCGGTTGGCGGTGGGCACTGTCCCATTTTGGATCTGCTGGGTCACTGATACCCGGGACGAACTCCCCACGACCGACAGCAAGCTGGTGATCAACATCATCAGTTGATTGTTGCGCCACATCAGTCATTGGTACAGGCAAGGAGGAGCGGCCACAGGCGATATCAACCAATGTTTGATCAGGGTGCGCATGATCGGTTTCAGTCATGACACGATTAAGATATTCGAGGTGTTTAACCGGATCTTTCCAGAGATTTTCTGGGGTGGTTTTTACTGTTGCAACGTTACAGGCGCGGGAATAATCCATACCCCCTGGCATTTGGTCAAACAGTTTGCATGTCGCCAGAAACTCGTCCAGAACATCATCTTCGCCAGGCCAGTTGAGATTCATGATGGCATTGGCTTTTACGTCAATTTCAAGAGATGGAGCGTAAATATCAAACTCAAACCGACGCGCCAGTAGCCCCATTGCTAATTCGTAATCTCGGCCTGTTTTAGTTAGTGGTGTCAGTCGGTCGGTTTTATTACCGCCGCCAGCATTCGCGCCGGAAGATGTTCGGTTAATCGCGCTCACCCGATTACCCTTACCCCATTCTTTAATCAGCAGGCCACGATCTATGTAATCTGTCTCTGCCCAGATTCTGGTGAAACGGAGAACCAAAGCGAGTTCGTGACGCTTCTCCTGGCTGAACACCTTGCGAATGGCGTCGGTGTAGCGCCAGAGGTCTTTGGTATCGTAACCCTTAACTTCCTCGCAGTTTTCTGCCGCCAGCAGCAGGTTCTGAACGTAGCTGTTGTCAGTGTCCATCTCCAGCGCGCTGATAGCTTCGTATTCTTCGCGGGTTACGTGGTGGCGCAGTTCGTCGGTGGTGAACTGAGCAAGAAGCTGCTTACGGAACGGCATTCTGCACACTGGATAACGGGTGTTTTCATCATCGTGCTCGCCGATCTGGATACCATCATGAGTTGCGAGATGATGACCAGTTTCAACCCCGGCGTCGCTGGTTCTTTCTGATTTGAGCAGAGTAAGCTTTCCGCTCCTCCACTCTCTCACTAACTCATTGCGGTCGCCGGCATCTACTCTCAACCAGTCGGCCATGAAAGTAGCAAGTAGCTTTACTTCGTGCTCTTCATCTGGCGCGAATACCTGCTTAATCGCCTGAATCAGTTTCCACTCAGCGTTCAGGCTAAGTTCGGCAACTTCAGGGGTTTCATTCTTCGCCAGTAGCAGATTCTGGAGATAGGTGTTGCCTTCATCCAGTGATATTTCGCTGGCAGCCTGCTGCTGCTCTTTACTGATATGCGTCTGATATTTGTCGCTGGTCAGATGGAAGGCAAAACGGACCGCTGGAGTGCGGTTTTCAAGCGTCACACTCTCGTCGATAGTTTCAACTTTAACGGTCGTTTCCGGAGCGGCAGTATTGTCCACGGCTCCAGCAGACTCAGCAGTTGCCTTCGGCAGCCAGGTGCGTCCATCGTCCTGCAATTCGTAGCGTTTGCACCATGTGTAATCTACTGCACTTTCTTCAGGCAGGTCGTTATACACCGGAAAATCGGTGCGGACAGGCTTGACATAATCCTTGCCGCGGCCGGTTTCAATGCCTGCATCTTCCAGCTCAACATCCAGCTGCAAATTGGCGCGGGCTTCTGATTTAGCGGTGAACCAGATCACGGCATCCTCTTTGCCTGATTTCTGGGTTGCTTTAATAAAATAGAAAAATTCCATATCGGGTCCTTAATTTTGGTTGTAAGATACCCGCAGCTAATGATTGCCGCCTTGGGTAGTGGTCATTGGTCAAAACTCGATTCCGGAAAGCTTTGGTCGGCTGACCGGGTACTTAACCCGCCTTGCGCGGGTTTTGTGCTTTATAAAGCGGACGGATCGCCTTTTTGGGCGAGGGTATAGCAAATGCGGCGAACAGCGGCCCAGAAGTAGGGCAGGTGCACGGCTTGGCGCCGGGCTGGTTTGCGTGCAAAATCGATCATAAATTTCCCCTCTTACCAAACTTCAGGCCAGCCTTTAATTACAGCGGCCAAACCAATTTCTGAATTTTTCTCTTCTGGGTGCAACTCAATATGACGCTCTTCAGCGATTCGATCTGCATCCTTCCAGTCCTCTGCTTTTACCCGATAAGTGCGGTAGCCACTGCTACAGCTGACAACGACGGTGTACTGCTTTTTAGCCACGGTGAGCCCCTTATTTGCCATTGACGCCAGGCTGGCGGAACGTTGAAACCTGCTGCGCATTTCTGATTGGTCATCTCATCCGGTGTTTCGTATGCCGCCGGCAGCTACTTCGTGGGCGTCCTGCCTTGATGACCGTGCTGTGTTTATAGTAAAACTTAAATCGTGATATTATGTCAACACGTGATGTGTTTTTGCCGGGTAAATTTTTTTGAGGTAGGGCGTTAAGAAACAAAAAAAACCAGCCGTCAGGCTGGTTTCAGTGATGCTAAGGGCGATCAGTCTTCAGAAGATTTAAAACGACCACGCAGATACTTTTCCACATAGTCATCAATTTCTTTCAATCGAACCTGAAACAAATCGATCATCCTTTCTTGCTCGGCTTCAGGCAGCTGATCAAACAAATCAATCAATTTTCTGTGTTGCGGAGTTATCCACTCCTGAGTTGATTCGGGCCCAAATATTAGCTCTGCCGGTGGTATTCGTAGAGCTTTTGCCAGAGCGATCGCATCATCAATACCAATAGCTCTGCTAGCCGATTCATAATTGCCAATCCGAGATTGAGCCCACCCACACAGCTCTGCGAGTGCCTTCTGAGACAGTCCCTTTTGTTCTCTGGCTTGTTTAAGCCGCGCAGCAATTCGTTCATTTGTATTCATAAATTCTTTTTACCACGTAGCGTGTTATCACTCAAAAACATATGGTGTTGACATTCAAACACGTAGCGTGTTTTAATTCCGTCCATCGATAAGCACGAGGTCAAATATGAACAATATAGCGAGTGAGAGACAATCTCTCGGACTAACACAAGAGCAATTGGCGTTGATGTTTGGGTGGCGCCAATCGCGCATCTCGAACTATGAAAATGGCACTCGCAAACCAAATCTGAGTGATTGCCGCCGCATAGTCGAAAAATTTAATGAGCTCGGGTCTCAATGTACCCTCGATAGCATTTTTCCACCTAACTCACATAAGGAGTGAGGCATGCAACAGATCCCTTATGAACATTCTATTCCCCAGACTTTTATTTCTTTGAAAACAAATAATCAGTTTGCTCCTACTCGAAGAGACTCGATACGCAGTCGCACCATCTTTGAGGCTGTTCGGGAGTGGGAGTCAACGTTACCAGGACAGGCTCAGGAAAATATCGCGCAACTGGTGGCTGAGCAGTGGTCGAAGCGTGGTGGGCGCGGCATCGCGGTTAATAAGCAGAATCTTTTCCGGTACCTGAAAAACGAAAGTGGGTCTGATAAATACACCGCTTACGTCATGCAACTTTCTGGCGCAATCATTGCTGCCATGCCTATTCAGATCGCCCGAAAGCACGGTCTCAGTAAGGCAAAGACAGAAACCGAATTGGTGGCGAGCGCAATCAAAGAATGCAGCGAGGCACACCAGGCGAAACTTCTCGGTGCTCCGTTACAGAAGCTTGAGAAAGAAATACGTGAAGCGGCAATCGCCCTATTCAACATGCTACCAGCTGAGACGGCGGGACCACTACTGGCGAGTATTAGCGCCGTAGCGCCGCAATTTTTTTAATCGAGTTTTGACCAATGAAATCAACCCGGAGGCTTCATGAGCATTGATGCAATGCGGTGGGCCAAAAAAGTTAAAACCGGAAAATCTTCCAGCAAGGCGATATTAACCTGGCTGGCTGATATGTGCGGTGCTGACTTATGCGCTTATCCATCTGTCGCTGCGCTTGCAGAGGCTACTGAGATGGACAGAAAGACTGTGCTTGCAGGATTGCAGCATCTACAGGAAATCGGCCTTGTTGTGGACACCGGGGAACGGCGTGGCAGGACTAAACAAATACCTGTTTACAGGCTGGTGGGTGTTGAAGAAAGCATCCCCGATGCAGAACAAGCCCGAAATCGGTACCGTTTAAACGGTACCAAAAAGGGAACTGTTCAACGAAATGATCCCGATAACGGAGCTGTTAATGCGAACAGTACCATTAACGGGACTGTTAACGAGGATAACAATACCAAAATCGGGATTGTTAATAGTTTGAATTTTAACCAAAGAGTACCGTTTTTCCCTTTAAACAGTCCCAAAAACGGGACACGGAATCTACCAAGGAACCATAAAGATCTAAACCCCACACATAGCGAACTGGTCGAACCTGCTATTCCAGATTATCCGAACCAACCCGGTATCGGATTTGGACCACAGCATTCATTCGGGAAATTCCAGATGCATCAGGCCTGGAAACCATCAGTCGATTTTGAACGTCAGGCGGTTTTGTGGGGGATGCCGTTGAAGGCGGGAATAAATTTTGAAGCGGAACTGAGTAGTTTCATCGCTTACTGGCAAGCCGAAGGGAAAGTTTTTCATCAAATCCAGTGGGAGCAAAAATTGGCCCGCCATCTGGATCGCGCAAAGGTCCAGACAAAACCACAATCCGGAGGTACCGACAATGCAGCAGTTCGATCAGAACCAACAGCATCCCGAGCTGTTCAGCAAATTCAATCAGCACACGCAGAGTGGCGACGCCGGAACGGACTTGATGGCGACGGAAACGGCATGGCGGCTATGGCAGGTGATGGGGGAAATCTTCTCGAACCGATGGACACAGAAGAATGGGGCAGAGCCTACGGCCCTCTGGATAGCTCAGATAGGTTCGATGACTGAAGCCCAGATTAAACTGGTTTGCCAGCAGTGCATGGAGCGCTGCGCGATAGGTAACACATGGCCTCCTGATCTGGCTGAGTTCGTATCGCTGGTTTCTGAGAGTGGCGCTAACCCGTTCGGGCTTACATCGGATCGGGTGATGACTGAATACCGCCGTTGGCGTAACGAGTCATATCGTTTTTCGGGAAGTGATAAATACCCGTGGCCGCAGCCGGTTTTGTACCACATCTGCATCGAAATGCGCAGGACTGGCGTAGAGCGCCAGATGACTGAGGGGGAACTGAAGAAACTCGCTGAGAAGTTATTGACCAAATGGACGAAGCACGTGAGTAACGGGTTGTCGGTTCCACCAATCCGTCGCCAGCTTGCTGCACCGCAGCATCCGGCAGGGCCAACTCCGGCACAGCTGCTGATGGAAGAGTACAAGCGCCGCAAAGCGGCAGGTTTAACCAACTAATCGAGATTTGACCAATGACCAAACCATTAACCCAGAAAGAGCAGGTGGCGATTTTCGTGCGCTACCAACCGGACAGCGCAGTTGGCGACATTTGCGAAGCACTGGATATGTCCAGCGCTGCATCAGGGAAGTTACTGCGTGAGTTAAGCAATGAAGGCGTGTTAGTTCGTGCGCGTAGCGGGGGCCAGTTTATGTACACCGCGGCACCAGATGCCGTTATTCCGGATGTGATCCTTCCCTGCATGGTGGAAAAAAGCGATCCGGTCAGGATGCAATCCGCAGAGCAGAAAGCGAAAGCACTTGAGGAAAAGGGGTTATGGCGGCGAGCAGCAGCTGTGTACACCGACATGTTTGGGATCGCCGGCAGCGCTGTAGAGGTAGCTCGAATAGCGAAGCGCCGGAAAGTTTGTCTTCGCATGGCAGGGAGGGCGTAACCGATGGCAAGAAAGAAAACCGACAAAGAACGCACCCTGATCATCAACCGGATTATCGAACTGGTGAAGGAGCAGGGACGCATCACCACGAATGATGTCGTTGCGATGTTCGGCCTGCACCGGACCACGGCGGAGAAATATCTTCGCGTAGCGGTAGAGCAGGGTGGCCTGGTTCGTCACGGGCGCTGCGGTATCTTCCGTGACCTGCGGGCAACAATCGACTTTGACCTGAAACGTTTTTCGCACAACAAGGCGGCTGCATGAGCAAAATTACCAAAGAATTCACCAAAGAGCAGTTGATTGCGCGTACAGAAATGCGACTCGCTATGGTTGCCGGATTCCCTGAGAGCAAGCTGGCGCAGATGGATAAATGCCTGGCTAAAATTGCGCAGGCAGTGTTGAAGGCCGAGCCGTTCCTGTATGCCATAGCTGATTCGGAAGGCGAGGCGCATTTAGATGAGTTCTGCGTTGCTTATGGCGAGGATGCCTTAGTCTCAGAAATTAGCGCCCTCAACGAAATGGCAGAATCACCGGGAGAGGAATACAAAGCGGTACCTGTGTACCGGCTACCAATGCTGGAGGGATTGAAGTGATGAATGCGCCCCTAAGAGAATGGCTAAATAAGACTATCATGGAGCTTGAAGAAGAGCGCGATGCGACGCCAGGCGCAGTAAACGAAGATGCGGCCATGGCGCTGGCGGCGATGAAGATTACGCTGGCATCGCTCGAGGCGGAGGCTGTGGCTGAGGTATGCGAGGGATTTACCCTGAGATATATCGGTCACGGACCTGCGCCAAAGTCCGGGGTGCATATCGGAGACAGGCTATACACCGCCCCGCCAGTCCCGGTATCTGTTCCTGAGTGCTTTGTCAGGTTTCATGAAGCTGTTAAGAGCAGGCATCATGGAAGAATGCCAGAAGAGGTGCAGAATGCTTTTGATGCGTGCGCCGCCATGCTTCAGGGGGCCGACGGCAACATTGGAAAACCGCTAACCATCAAACTACCTGACATCAGTTCAAAGGCCTTCTGGAGCGGTACCGGGAAGAATGAGACCTTCCACCCTGAAACCTACCGCCGCTGGGTGAAAGAAGCTATCGAAATCAGCTGCACCATCGCCCGTGTCGATGTGGAGGTGAAATAGTGGATCCTTTGCTCGAATACGCATGCCGACGGGTTACCGAACTGGAAACCCTTCTGCTGGTGGACGTGCAGGATACCGTCTGGCCTGCCGAGGTCGGAATGGTATACAGCCAGATTGAAAACGCCGTGGATCTCCCGGCACACCACCAGCGCCGCCTGAAACATCACATCAACCGGATGTGGCTTGAGAAAATGCCGGTACCGTCGATTATCGTTGCTGCCCGTTCACTGGCCACCGCCATGGAGGAATACGCGTGAGAGAAATTATTGTTGATAACTTTGCTGGCGGCGGCGGGGCGAGTACAGGCATTGAAATGGCTATCGGGCGCAGTGTGGATATTGCGATCAACCACGACCCGAACGCCGTTGCGATGCACACCACCAACCACCCGGACACGTTGCACTATTGCGAATCCGTCTACGAGGTCCGGCCAAAGATTGCGACCGCCGGCCGCCCGGTTGCGCTGGCATGGTTTTCTCCTGACTGCCGTCACTTTTCGAAAGCCAAAGGCGCAAAGCCCGTTGAGAAAGCGATTCGCGGACTGGCATGGGTTGTACTGCGCTGGGGGCTGGATGTTAAGCCGAGAGTGATGAAACTCGAGAACGTCGAAGAGTTCAAAACGTGGGGGCCGCTGCTCGCCGGGGAAATGCGGCCGGATCCTGCCCGCGCTGGCGAAACTTTTGAGGCATTCATTGGCATGCTGACCACTGGCATATCAGCGGATCATCCTGCGCTGGCGGAATGCTGTGAATTTCTGAATATTTCGTTGGACAGCGAGGAGGCTGCACGTCTGGTAAAAGGCCTGGGCTATGCCGTTGAGTATCGCGAGCTTCGTGCCTGTGATTATGGTGCCCCGACGATCAGAAAGCGTTTCTTCATGGTTATGCGTTGTGATGGGAAGCCGATTGTATGGCCGGAACCAACGCATGGGGATCCGAAATCTCCAGCAGTGCAGGCTGGGAAACTGGCGCCGTGGCGAACAGCTGCTGAATGCATCGATTGGTCGATTGCCGCGCCGTCAATTTTTGGCCGTAAAAAGCCGCTGGCAGAAAATACGCTGAAGCGGATCGCCCGGGGAATTCAGCGTTTCGTCCTGGACAATCCGACGCCGTTCATCGTGAAGTGTAACCATACCAGCACCCGTTCGGGTTATGACTGTTTCAGAGGCCAGAGCCTGAATGAGCCTTTGCAGACCATCACAAAAAAACACGGCTACGCAATCGCAGTACCGCACCTGACGAAGTTCCGCACGGGTGCCACCGGGCAGGAAGTCACTGAACCGGTACCGACGATTACCGCAGGTACATCGAAGCGTCCGGGCGGCAACGGGCATGCACTGGGCATGGTAGAAGCCGCGCTTACACCTTTCCTGGCTGGTAACGGCGGCAGTGAATATCAGGCAAAGCCGCGCCCGGTGGAAAAGCCTGTGCACACAATCCTGAAGCAGTCACGGGCGTGCGTTGTTGCCCCGGTTATCGCCCGGCAGTTCGGCGCCAGTACAGGACATCGGGCAGACGAACCCAGCGCGACAATCACTGCTGGTGGTGGCGGGAAATCACAGCTGGTGGTACCCACGCTGATTCAGATGGGCTATGGCGAACGCCCGGGGCAGGAGCCGCGCGTGCTGCAACTGGATAATCCGCTTGGTACCGTTACGGCAGGCGGCAATAAATTCGCCACTGTGAGCGCGTTCCTGGCGAAGCACTACGGCGGGAATTACCAGGGCGCTGGCGTGGACATGGACGAACCGATGCACTCTGTGACAACCGTCGATCACCATGCCGCGGTAACCTCTCATCTGGTGAAGCTGCGTGGAACCTGTCGGGACGGACAGCGCACCGACCAGCCAATGCCGACCATTACCGCTGGTGGCACGCATGTGGGAGAGGTGAAAACCATGCTGGCCGTAGACGGGTATGACGAGCAGCGCGCGCAGCAGGTGCTGGAGTTCCTGCGCGAATATTGTGGCCCGGACAGCACTGGCCTGGTGACGCTGGATGGGGTAGTTTATCGCATCGTTGATATTGGCATGCGCATGCTGCAACCGCATGAGCTATACCGGGCGCAGGGCTTCCCGGAGTGGTACATCATCGACCAGGATTTCCGGGGCGTGAAGTACGCAAAGGATAAGCAGGTGGCACGTTGTGGAAATGCAGTTCCTCCGCCATTCGCTGAGGCGCTGGTGAGGGCAAATCTGCCAGAATTATGCATGCCAAAAGTACGCGCTGCGTGAAGCATATGCTGTTAGTTTTTAATCCTCAAAACAACTTTACTAAGAACCCGCCACAGGCGGGTTTTTTATGTCTGTACGAAAAAAAATCCATGAGAAACATATAACTGGCTTTGGCAAAAAGTGCTTTATGCGGGTTGATCATTTTTATTTTTGGGTGTACTGTTTTTATATCCAGTATGTATATTCATACAGTTATTCGTGTGAGATGAGGAGATTCTGCTATGGCCGTTGATAAGAAAAAACCTGTTCTGTCCGACAAAACAAAACCTTCAACAAGGGAAGAAAAAGAAAAGGCGCTCACAGCTGCAATGGGACAGATCGAAAAAGCCTTTGGCAAGGGAGCCATTATGCGTCTTGGTGACGGTTCACATTTAAATGTTGAAATGGTTCCAACTGGTTCCCTCGGGTTGGATATTGCCCTGGGTGGTGGTTTTCCGGTTGGGCGTATCTCTGAAATTTACGGCCCAGAGTCATCTGGTAAAACTACGGTAGCGCTTTCAGCGATTGCCAGCGCACAGCGTGAAGGCCGACAGTGTGCTTTCATCGATGCTGAGCATGCTCTTGATCCCCGATATGCACAGCAGTTAGGTGTGGATATTGATAATTTGCTCATATCCCAGCCTGACACCGGCGAACAGGCACTTGAAATTACAGATGCGCTGGTTCGTTCCGGAGCCGTTGGCCTGATTGTCGTAGATTCCGTGGCTGCCCTGGTGCCTAAGTCTGAGCTTGAAGGTGAAATAGGGGATGCGCAGATGGGACTTCAGGCGCGAATGATGGGGCAAGCCATGCGCAAACTTGCGGGAGAGGTCAGTAAAACAAAAACCATCGTTATTTTCATCAACCAGTTACGCATGAAAATAGGGGTCATGTTCGGTAATCCTGAAACTACTACCGGCGGAAACGCCCTTAAATTTTACGCCTCCGTTCGTCTCGACGTCAGATCACGAACCATCAAAGAAGGTGACCAGATCACCGGTAAAGACACCACGATAAAAGTCGTCAAAAATAAAGTTTCACCACCATTCAAACAGGCATCCTACCGTCTCATGTTCGGTCAAGGGATTTCTCGTTCCGATGAAATTCTTGAGCTTGGCGTGAAGCTTAAATTGATAAATAAAACAGGTGCATGGTACGACTACCTTGGTGAAAAGCTTGGTAATGGCCGTAATAACGCCGTCACCTGGCTTAACGAGCATCCCGATATAGCTGCTGAAATTGAGGGGCAGATCCGGGAAAAAGCACTTAACAACGATCCTGATTTAACCGCAATTCAGAGCGCTTCAGTCGAGGAAACCATAGAAGTGACTGACACCTTTGAAAACGAGTAATGCGGAACTGGTAGAGAGAAAGATTAAGAGGAGGGGGCATGGAGGATCTACCGGATACCGGTTTTGCGTTAATTCGTTGTGCGGACAGGGCGGTTATAGCTTACTTTGAAAACTTCCCTCGGTGCGACCGCGCCCTGATGTATCGCAAAGGGGACATGTTTTCGTTCATGCCTCTCAGAGAAGATGAGATAGTTGGCTCTCCGTCCCTCTTCACCAAAATGCTGGAGAAGGCTGGCTACCGTCCTTCTCCGCCCTCTGGTATACTTTCGTAGCTGGCCTGAACAACCGGCACCTGCTGCGCCACTGGAGAAAAACCATGGCGCAAACAACCAAGACAAAATTGAACTCAATTCCTGCTGGCGAGCTTTCAGGCTGCGCCGGCTTAACTATATCCCCTGAGACACAACTTACCCCGAGACAACAGGAAGTGTTGGATCTGCTCGTGGATTTTGTGAATACGCATGGCTACCCCCCAACCTGTCAGGAACTGGCGAATCTGCTTGGTGTTGCTTCACCTAACGCAGCGCTGACCCACCTCCGTGCATTAGAGCGAAAACGCATTATCACACTGGCACCAGGAACCTCTCGCGGGATCCGCATTAACGGGCGTAAAGAACCGGTTATGGCCGTTCAGTTACTGCGTGAGCTGCTCAACAACGAACCCGGCGCCCGGGCTCGTGCAATTGAATATCTGAAATTATCCGGGGCCATCCAATGAAAAAAAGCTGGTTCACCCACACCGGACTGACAACGGAAGAAGCTAATGAGCTGGTAGCTCGCTACGAATCCAATGGCGTAACCGTCGAGAAAAGCCTCGATATAGATCCGCGGTTCTGGTTAGTCAGCGCATATCTTCCTCAGTTCGTCTCATCGCAGAGAGCACAGCAAAACATGCGTTCACGCGGGCGGAGGTAAAATAGGGATGCGCGCTCTGTTACATCCGGTGATTGTTCGTGAATTAGGTGTTGTGTTGCTGAAGCCAGGCAAGGAGCTGCTGAGTTTGTTTGGGAGCGGAAGAGTCTTGATCGAACGTCAGCCTGCAAGCATGTCGGGATACCAGACAGGCCGCGTTCCTGATGCACGGCAACCGTTAGCTGAAAACGAGCAACTAAGAACTTTCTTTCTGAATGAGAATGTCATTCGTGCTGCGGGCGGTATACGTGGGCTTGATTACTGGTTGCTCCACTACGGTGGGGGCAAGTGCCAGAACCCTCGTGGCGATTATCACTATCATGAGATGACCGTAATGCATCATGAACCCGGCTCGATTCTGCTATGCGGCTACTGCGACAATGAGTTACGTGATCAACACACTGAGGCACTGGCTGAGCTGGCGTGCCGGAATATAATCGCATTTGTTCTCGATTCTGTCCGTATTTCTCTTGGCATGGACAAGGCCAGGGAGATCTCGCTCGCAGAACTCAGCTGGTGGGCAGTTCGTGCCGGCGTTACTGAAGCACTTCCCGAATTTGCGGCCCGTGAAGCGCTTCGCCTGCCGGAGGACAGCAAGATTGGGCGCGAAAGTGATATAACGCCAGGGATACCGGCCACCAGCATTCTCGCTGAGAAAGTCGCCGCTGTTGACGTACCTGACATCATGGCCGAACCGCTGGTGGGTGTGCTGGTGGATCCTGCTCCTCCGCAGTCCTTCATGCGTCGCCCTAAACGTCTGCGCTGGGAGTGTCGCGAATATCTTGATTGGGTGAAAACTCAACCATGCGAATGTTGCCAGCAGCAGTCAGATGACCCACACCACTTAATTGGATGGGGGCAGGGTGGCATGGCAACCAAAGCCCATGACATTTTCGCGATCCCACTCTGCCGTAAACATCATAACGAACTGCATAACGACCGGCGGGCATTCGAGCGTAAATATGGCTCGCAGCCGGAGATGATTATTAAAGTGCTGGACCGGGCCTACGCGCTCGGCGTTCTGGCGTAAGGATTAAAGATGATGACACCACGTCAACGCCGTAATCATATTGAAGCGCTGGGTAAAGCAGCAATGGCACCACGTAAGAGCTGGCTGGGTAAAAGTATTCTCCTTAATGATATTCAGTCCGGGTGGATTAAATCGCTTCTGACTGTATGGGGCGAATTTGTTCGCGGCGGTACGGCCCCAGCGAAACCGTGTGGTCATTCGTGCTGGAATGTGCTCAGAGGCAAGAATTGGTCTGATAAAGCACTGGAGCGTTTTACCGCGGCTTTGAACCAGGCAAGGGAGGAAGGTTACCGTGGCGAGCAGGCAATGAGGCGCGCGCGCTCAATACTCTGGCCTGAATCCCCGGTCAGTGTAATTGACCAGGCTATGAGCAGTGATGACGCTAAATTCATGGAGAACGTTATTCTTCAGGCGTTTGATTTGAAAGATCCTGTTTTTATCGTTGGACGTCAGTATTACACCACGCGTAAGAAAATAGCGGACATCACCAGAGATTTGCAGCATCTGGCACCGTGGTTGACAGATTCGGAAGCCAGAAAGCGGGTGCGCTGGTGCCTGGAAATATTCAGGGCAAAGGTTTTTTTGTCAGCGCGGAATGCTCTGAAAGAAATTTCATGAGCGTCACGGTTTAGCAAAAAGTGCTATTTGTGCGATGAAACATTGAAAACGGGCCAGAAAATCAGATAATCCATTCATGCTTGGCAGAGCTGCGCCACGATGGCAGCGATGTAAAGCGACAATATGAAAAAACTTGAAACCCCGCCTGCCGGGGTTTTTTGTTATCCGGCGATACGACAGGGGTATTCGCGAAGGTGCATTGCACCAGTACCCCTGTCATATCGTCGTTGCATCAACAGTGCTGAGTGCCCACTGGCACGCCTTGAACTTACTTTACCCACACTCCTTATGCTGTAATCGGTTAGCACTGTAGGTTGACTATAAAATAGTTGGCTATTGTGTGCCTAAGATGTAGTATTACCTCATAGGTAAACAAATAAGTTGCAAGTTTTCCTACGTTGAAGAGTTTTTCTATATTATGAGGTGATGTATGCCACAGCAGCTGCTGAATCCGGCAAAGGTAACTGAAGTTTTCGCTCATCTGAACGAAACTCCAGATAACCGCGCCCTGTATTCAGAGCTAGTGAACGGCAGCGACGTCACATCCGATGTCAAAGGCGTTTCACTGGCTCCTGGATACCGAGTTGTCCGCGTTGATGACCGAAAGAATGGTGAGATTCCACAGGCGCACTTTGAGCTTGCACTGATTAACGATCTCACTGAAGAGGTTGTTTACTATAATCGAGTAATTATACAGCCAGATAGTTACTTGAACTGCCGTCCAGTTACCCAGATTCTTGTATGGAGAACACAGAAGCCTAAGCACCGTGCGGTTCTGCATGACTTCGCTGGCATCATCTTCATGAATTATCTTCTGGAGCGTTATGATATTATCGTTTCAGATCGCAACCAGACCCATGAGGGTATGTCGTTCTGGCAGGCAAGGATGTATGACGCTCTGGAAATTGGTCTTCATCTTTATGCTTATGACATGATTACATGTGAACTGATTGAGATGCATGATGAGATTGAGCTTGAAAAGGGCGAGACTTGGTTGTGGGGAGATGCAGACAATTTCCAGAATCGGTTAGCCATCATATCCAAGTACAATTTACCGTTAGAATGATAAAAGCCCGCATCGCGGGCTTTTTATTGTTTGAGCAAATCATACGGGCTCATTCAGGTGGACCTTTTGCATACCTGAAGGCCGCTAGCAGGCACTGTTTAGTGCAATGTTTTCCCTGTTTCCGTAGCCCGCGCCAGTTAGCGCTTTTCAGTCTTCGATGATATGGTCCCTAGAGTGTCTGAAAAGCGGTCCAGTTTTGAATGGCGCTGCTTTCTGCAAAATTGCTGTGTAAAAATACTGACCTTGGGATTCAGCGCTCATCCAAAAGCATCTCGTCAAAATCCAATTAACCTCGGGTGGGTTTGTTGGATGAGATGCCTCAAATTGAAGTAAACCCGTCCATACTCTATTTTTTCTATGGCTACCATTCGGTGGCCTTTTTTTATTCCCCTCAATTTTCTGAGAGGAGCCACAGCAAAAAGAGGGGGGCTTAATGTCCGATCCATTAACAGGAGCCGGCGCAGTTCTCGGCGGCGGCCTTCTGGGTTCAGTCCTGTACGGTTTCTTTACTCATACAGATTTCGGTGTGGTGTTCGGGGCGTTCGGTGGTGCAGTGTTCTACGTCGCGACAGCAACAAACCTGTCCCGTGCCCGACTGGCGGCGTATTTCCTGACGTCGTTTATCGTTGGGGTGCTTGGAGCGGGGCTTGTTGGCTCATTGCTAAATACTGCTTCGCACTATGAAAAACCGCTGGATGCACTGGGCGCAGTGATTCTGTCTGCCCTGTGTATAAAAATCCTCACTTATCTTAACAACCAGGATCTGAACAACGTGTTCAGGCTTTTCTCGCGGCTACGCGGGGGAGGAGGAAATGGTAATTGACCCGTCAGCAGTCTTTAATGCGTTTATCTGTGCGGCCATCGTCATCGTGCTGATGTTTTACCAGCGACATGGCGCCCGGCATCGTCCCTTTATTTCTATTCTGGCGTATATAGCCGTGCTGGTTTACGCAGCTATTCCCTTGCAGTTCATCTTCGGCCTGTATCGTGATTCGAGCTGGCTGGTGGTGGTAGCAAACATTCTTATCTTCGCCGCCGTCCTGAAGGTTCGTGGAAATATGGCGCGGCTGGTTGATGTACTGAGGCACTAATGAACCAAACACAATTTCAGAAGGCGGCAGGCATAAGCGCCGGGTTAGCTGCGCGCTGGTTTCCGCATATCGACGCCGCTATGAGGGAATACGGCATCACCGCACCGCTAGATCAGGCCATGTTTATTGCCCAGATGGGGTATGAAAGCACCAGATTTACCCGGCTGGTGGAGAACCTGAATTACGCGGTTGAAAATTTAGTGCCGACGTTCGGTAGCCACCGCATCACTCAACAGCAGGCCGCAGCACTTGGCAGAACGGCAACGCAACCGGCAAACCAGAAAGCGATCGCCAATCTGGTATACGGTGGAGAGTGGGGAAAAGAACACCTTGGCAATCAGGTTGCCGGTGATGGCTGGAAATATCGCGGTCGCGGGCTGAAACAGGTTACCGGGCTGAGCAACTATCGCAGTTGTGGCCACGCGTTGAAACTGGACCTTGTTACCCACCCGGAGCTGCTTGAACAGGATGAATACGCCGCGCACTCAGCTGCGTGGTTTTATGCGTCCCGCGGTTGCATGCTTCATTCCGGGGACGTGGAGCGCGTGACGCTGCTAATCAATGGCGGCCGCAACGGGCTGGATAAACGCCGCGCGCTGTTTAACCTGGCGAAATCAATTCTGGTGTGAGGTGAGTGTGGGTATCGAAACGATAATCGGGCTGGCCGCACTGGTCATTTCCGCTATTGCCGGCGCTTTTGGCCTGGGCCATATCCGCGGCACCAGCAAAGCAGAGGCTAAAGCTAACCAGCAACGCACTGAAGATAACGCAGCTGCAACGGTCACAGCAGCCGAACGCCGGGTAGATGCAACGAAAGAGGCTAGCAATGTACAGCAGAATGTTAACCATATGCCTGGCGACGATGTTGATCGCGAGCTGCGGGACAACTGGACCCGTAAGGGTTGAGGTAGTGGATACCGCTTGCGACTGGGTTAAACCCATTTACGGCACAGCGCACGACTGGGATGTGCTAGACCGCCAGACGAAGCGCGACATCCTGGCGCATAACAAAGCGTGGCAGGCGAACTGCCAGAAGTAGGAGTTACGCATGCTGCTGTTGATAGTTCCGTTGCCTTCCGCGAGCTGAGGTACCTCCAAGCTGTTCTGTGGATTAATCCTTTACTGTCGACCATTGAAAAGGCGAATAACCAGTTGAGTAGTCTCCGGATCTTGAACGAAGCAGAGGAATAGAGCTGAGAAGAAGTGTGAGACCTAACGTGCGGTTTTAACACTTTAAGATTCACATTTTGTAAACTTTTGCTATATTGCATCTGATGCCAGCGGTCGTTTCCTTATTAGAATAAATTGTTATCGTGTTGGCAGTTTTTTTATGACTACACGGAATGATGCTATGTCAGAAGTTGCAGCGGAGCTAGCCGAGCAGACTTGGCCTGATTTTTATCCAAATGGTGTTCCTCCAAAAACGGCTGTAGATGCTGAGGGTGAGTTTTATCGTTTGGTTAGAGCTAACCCTCCGACTCCAAATTGTTTCCTTTCTACCCATGAAGAGTATCCGAATAGACATAAAAAATGTCGCGGAGAAGCTCTCCAGTGCGTATATGGCACATCTTTTTTTTCTGAAGAACGAGGTGCTAAAGATGCAAAGGCTAAGTTTCCAGCGGCGTTAGGTGATCGTACCGTCGCTAAAGGTAACGTCATGCCATTCATGGGGGTCATGAAAAAGACTTTTGCGGATCCTGCTCACTATACAATATGGCTTAAGGTAAATAGCTGTATCCATGAGCATTTTGCTTGTTTAGGAGAAGGCGCATGAGTAACGTTTTTCTGCCTAATACAATGATGGGGACTCTGCGTTATAAAAGGGTGTATGAGTTTTTCGAAGAACCGCGTTTCTTTTCAGCAGAAAATGAAGTTAATTCATTATTTGTTGTTTATTGGATTGGTGAAGACGAGGACGCCGATAGCTGGTATGTTATCCCTGTATCTCCAACGCGATTGGAGTTGATTGAAAGAAAAAGAATTGATTTGCGTTCAGTTTTAATTGATCAGGAACAATCATTTTACTATGAAGTACGCGCCCCTTATGATCGGGAAGTTGCGCCTACATGGAATGTTAAAAGCGTAGATGCCATCTATGATAATGCTTTGCCAGCTCAGGGGCTGTTTATTAGCTCTGTGGTTCCAGTCTTAGAAAATGGTCGAATCGGTGAAGCAATTAAATATTCAACACATGAGATTCATTTAGAAAAAAGCTCAAAGAAAAGCGCTGGAAATTTGGTGCTAAGTCACGTTTCTAATGTGTGTGATAGCTTTAGTGCGTTATATGACAGTTTGCTGGAGTTTAGCGGTCTCAAAGATAAGCTACGTCCAGTTGATGCTCGTCCTGGTTCGTTCATTCTTTCATTCCAAGCTGAAAAGCTGAACGTCTATGAAGAGATTTTACGTGATTTGAGCGCTCTTATTGAGCGTCGTGCTGATATAGTTGATTTCATACAAAACAAAGGGATAGACATCCAAGCCTTTTCTGATTTGCTACAGTCTATTGTATCGACTGGAACAAATATGGAATTAAAAAGCAATCAGACTGGTGAGGTTATATTTCTGCTGACTAAAGCAGGAGCCGAGTTCTATCTTAGGGTAATTAGTAGGATGTCTGCACTTGCAGTTAGTGGACATCAAATTCCGCAGGCAGATACTTTAGAAAAGGTTTTTAAAGTTGTTGAAGTCAAATGGAGTGGTGGGCCTTGTACCGTAGAGAATACAGGTTTGCAAGAAAGGCACGTCTATTATTACCTTCATGCTGCAAAAGTTTTAGGATTGCTGAATGCTAATGGCCATGTAACTGCGATGGGGCAAAAATTAATTCAATCTGGACAAGAGAACCAATATAAAATTGCTGCGAGATGCTTTGAGGTGAGTCATATTGGTTGGGCTTGGATTAACTGGTCCGAAGTTGAGAATTTATCCCAAATAGATCCTGATACAGCTGAGGAATTTTTACTTGAACAGTGCAACTCATTAAGTAAAGACACTATTGCCAGAAGGTCGCGTACTCTTAGACATTGGGGTAAAGAGCTTAAGGAAAAATATACCCCGCTCTAATCCAAATATATAGTATAGCAATTCCAGACCCCGCTAATGCGGGGTTTTTTGTTGATAATTTCTGCCATTTGTGCGGGTCCTCCTATCGATTATGGACACCGAGGGGGCGAGGACACGCGGGAAACGGCTAGTTTTTTGCATTTTATGGGTTTCATCATCATCTGTTTAACCTCTTGATATTTCAGTCCTGATCATTAGCAGGATGTCGAAATGACTATTTTTTGTTCACCATCATGGATAACGAACTCAAAAATTTTCGGCTGAATATCACGCAGCTGGCAGCCATTACCGATCTGCACCGCCAGACGGTCGCGAGCAAGCTTGCAAATGTTCAGCCGGCACCGGGCAGCAATCCGAAACATAAGCTTTATGCCATCACAGATATCCTCAGGGAATTGCTGACGAGCACCACACCGTCGGAGCTGGTGGACGTCGATAAAATGCTTCCCCCTGATCGTAAAGCCTGGTTTCAGTCGGAGCGTGAAAGGCTCAAGTTTCAGCAGGAAACAGGGGAGCTGATCCCGGCGTCAGAAGTCACCAGAGAATTTTCCTCCATGGCAAAAGCAATGGTTCAGGTGCTGGAGACGTTACCCGACATTCTTGAACGAGACTGCGCCATGACCCCTTCCGCAGTTGTCAGGGTGCAGCAGGTTATTGACGATCTGCGCGACCAGATAGCCCTCAAAGTTGAGCAGGCCGACTCACCAGAACAGGAGGATATGCCAGAAGAGGAGTAAATCATGCGACAGGCCACGGCAGCGGAAGTCAGGCGTAACGCTTCCGCCATTCTCAAAGCCCCGCGCCGTATGCCTGTGGCTGAGGCGGTTCAAAAATTTATGCGCGTACCTATGGGAGCCGGTAACTCGGTACCGTGGGACCCTGCTGTCGCTCCCTATGTGATCGAGCCAATGAACTGCCTCGCGATGCGTGAATACGATGCAGTGGTGTTTGTTGGACCTGCACGAACGGGGAAAACGATCGGCCTGGTGGATGGCTGGGTTGTATACAACATTGTCTGTGACCCGTCCGATATGCTCGTCGTTCAGATGACCGAAGAGAAAGCGCGTGAGCACTCTAAAAAACGTCTGGCGAGAACGTTTCGTGTCAGTCCTGAAGTGGCGAAACGCCTGAGCCCGTTGCGAAACGACAACAATGTGCATGATCGTACTTTTCTGGCGGGCAACTATCTCAAGATTGGCTGGCCTTCCATCAACATCATGTCCTCGTCAGATTTCAAATGTGTAGCGCTCACCGATTATGACCGCTTCCCTGAGGACATCGATGGCGAGGGTGACGGTTTTACCCTGGCTTCCAAGCGTACCACCACCTTTATGTCCGCCGGGATGACTCTGGTGGAGTGTTCGCCAGGCCGGGACATTCGCGACAGCAAATGGCGCCGAAAGTCTCCCCATGAAGCACCACCAACGACAGGCGCGCTTTCGCTGTACAACCGTGGGGATCGCCGTCGCTGGTACTGGCCGTGCCCGCATTGTGGTGAATATTTTCAGCCTGCGATGGAGGCGATGACCGGATACCGTGATGTACCTGATCCGGTAAAAGCCAGTGAGTCGGCTCATCTGCTTTGTCCGCATTGCAGCACCATTATCACCGCAGATAAAAAGCGCGAGCTTAACGGTGTGGGTGTCTGGTTGCGTGAAGGTCAGAGTATTGACCGGGACGGCAAGATCTCCGGTGAGCCACGCCGTTCGCGCATAGCGTCGTTCTGGATGGAGGGGCCCGCAGCCGCGTACCAGACCTGGGCGCAGCTGGTATACAAACTGCTGACTGCTGAGCAGGAGTATGAGGCTACCGGCAGCGAAGAAACCCTCAAGGCGGTTATCAACACCGACTGGGGGCTGCCATACCTGCCGCGCTCGGCCAGCGAACAGCGACGCGCCGATGTGCTGATGCAGCGTGCGGAGGATTACGGTAAACGCCTGGTTCCGCCGAAGGTGCGTTTCCTGCTGGCGGCCGTCGACGTTCAGGGCGGGAAAAAGCGCCGTTTCGTCGTGCAGATAATTGGTTATGGCGAAAACGGTGAACGCTGGCTGGTGGATCGCTACAACATCCGCCAGTCCCTGCGCTGCAATGAACATGGCGAGGCGGAGCCAGTCCACCCCGGCGCGTATCCGGAGGACTGGCAGCTGCTGGTCTCCGATGTGCTGGAAAAAACTTACGTACTTCAGTCCGATCCGACGCGGCGTATGCCGGTGCTGGCTATGGCCGTCGACAGTGGCGGTGAGGAAGGGGTGACAGATAATGCCTATAAATTCTGGCGCCAGTGTCGCCGGGATGGTCTGGGTAAACGTGTCTATCTGATCAAGGGCGACAGCACAAAACGCCAGAAAATTATTACCAAAACTCACCCGAATAATACCGAACGCAGTGACCGTCGCGCTGATGCGCGTGGCGAGGTGCCGGTGTATCTGCTGCAAACCGACCTGCTCAAGGATCAGCTCAGCAATAACCTTGATCGTGAGACTCCCGGAGCAGGCTATATCCATTTTCCCGACTGGCTGGGGGAGTGGTTCTACGAGGAACTCACCTACGAAGAGCGCGGCGTGGATGGCAAATGGCGTAAGCCAGGCAAGGGCGCCAACGAAGCCTTTGACCTGTTCTGCTATGCCCACGCCGTCGCGGTTCTGCGCGGCTACGAAAAAATTCGCGACTGGGAAAAACCGCCTGCATGGGCTGAGCCGCAGGATCTCAACCCAAATATTCATGAAGGGGAACGCCCCCGGGAGATAACCGTGAAAAAAAACAAAACCGTTCAGCCGCAAGTCAGGGCTGAGCCTGAGAAAGAAAACACGCTTTCCGGCAGCTGGCTGGGATCTTCCGGTAGGGGAGGAGGCTGGCTGTGAAGAAAGACGACATCTGGAGAACGCTGGTGATGGTGCGCCAGGCCTACCAGGACTCGCTGGACGGCAAGAGTATTTCTTTCACCGGCGTAAACGGTCGCGCCATTACCAACCACGATCCGAAAGCGCTACGCGATGAGCTCGAATACTGGGAACGTCGCTGGCGCGAGGTCAACCGCCGTGGTGGTTCGTACAAACTCGCTAACTTTCTGTAAGGCGTTCTATGGGCATTCTTGAAAGAACACTGAGGGCAATTTCCCCCGGGTGGGCCGCGGCACGTGAGCGGGATCGACTCCGGCTTAATGCGTATGAAGCGGCAAATCCGTCACGGCTGCACAAGGCGAAAAAGCAAAGCCAGTCGGCGGACACCTCTGTGTTTGCAGCAGGTCAGTCCCTGCGGGAACAGGCCCGGTGGCTTGATGAAAACCATGATCTGGTGATCGGCCTGTTCGACAAAATGGAAGACCGGGTGATAGGTGCCCACGGGATCCATGTTGAGCCTCAGCCCCTCGATCTGGAGGGGAATCTTCATTCCGATTTCGCCGGGAAACTTTCGGCGCTCTGGGCTGAATGGTCCGTGCGTCCTGAGGTGACTGGCATGTTTACCCGCCCGGAAGCTGAACGCCTGCTGCTGCGTTCAGCACTGCGTGACGGGGAAGTGTTCACGCAACTGGTCAGGGGGAATGTGCCGGGCCTGCAACATTCCACCTCCGTACCGTTCTCGCTGGAAATGCTGGAGGCGGATTTTGTTCCGTTCAACCTTAACAGCACCGCCGGCCAGCAGGTTCGCCAGGGCATCATCGTGAACAACTGGGGACGTCCCATCGGCTACCGCGTTTACAAGTACCATCCGGCCAATATGACGCGGTTCAGCGCTGAACTTAAAACCGTCTCAGCTGAAAACATGCTTCACCTTGCGCAGCGCAAGCGTCTGCACCAGTTGCGCGGTATCAGCCTGATCCACGGAGTCATTACCCGTCTTTCTGACATCAAGGATTATGAAGAGAGTGAACGCGTCGCCGCCCGTATTGCCGCCGCGCTGGGGTTCTATATCAAGCGCGGTGACGCGCAGTCTCTTGGTGACGACGGGGAGTTTTCACCTCCCGGCGGCCAGCGTCATTACGATATCGCCCCGGGCATGATTTACGACGATCTGCGCCCGGGTGAAGACCTGGGCATGGTGGAATCAAATCGCCCGAATGTTCACCTCTATGAATTCCGAAACGGACAGATGCGGGCCGTGGCCGCAGGCACGCGCGGCAGCTATTCCAGCATTGCCCGGGACTATAACGGCACCTACAGCTCCCAGCGTCAGGAGCTGGTGGAGAGCTTCGAAGGGTACAACGTCCTGCAACAGTGGTTTGTCGGCCAGCACAGCCGGCCCGTTTACCGCGCATGGCTGGCAATGGCGTTGCTGAGCGGCGTTGAAGTGCCGCCGGATGTGGATCCGAATTCTCTCTATAACGCGCTTTATCTCGGCCCGGTGATGCCGTGGATTGATCCGGGGAAAGAGGCTAATGCCTGGAAAGCCATTGTTCGTGGCGGTGCTGGTACCGAAGCGGAATGGGCACGGGCGCGGGGTAAAAACCCGCAGGAGGTTAAACGCCAGCGACTGCGTGAAACCGAATTTAACCGTCAACACGGGCTGGTGTTTGATTCCGACGCCGCCAACGACAAAGGAGTGATGCCAGATGCAACGGCAAAAACAAAAGACGATCGGCGCGAGCCGGACGATGATGATTAACCCCCGCGCCAGCCTGGCGGGTGTCGATGCGGCGAACGGTCAGTGCTGGTACGAAATCCGCGCGCTGTCTTCCGGGCGCGTCGAAATCTTCCTCTATGACGTGATCGGCGGCTGGGGCATCACAGCCCAGCAGTTCGTCGCGGACTGTAAAGACACCGGGGTGTTTGACGCCAGCGCGGTGGATTTGCATATCCACAGCCCCGGCGGCGATGTCATGCAGGGATTTGCCATTTACAACACCCTGTCGCGGCTGAAAGCGAAAGTGGATATCTGGGTAGACGGGGTGGCGGCCAGCATGGCCTCAATGATTGTCTGCCTGCCTGGCGCCACGGTGCACATGCCGGAAAACGCCTGGATCATGGTCCACAAACCGTGGGGCGGGATCGCCGGGGATTCTGATGAAATGCGTGATTACGCCGCGTGGCTTGATCGTAACGAAGCCCTGATGCTCAGCGCCTATATGAATAAAACGGGACTGGGGCAGGAGGAGCTGGAAGCGATGCTGAAAGCGGAGACCTGGCTTAACGGGGCCGAGGCAGTGGAGAAAGGTTTCGCTGACACGCTTGAACCTGAACTACAGGCTGCGGCCTGTGTTAATGAAAATAAACTGAAGGATTACCAGAACATGCCAGAACAGATTAAAACTCTTTTTGCGCCGCGCGCCGAAGCTCCGGTGAATCAGCCACAGCAGCCTGCTCCGGTACAGCAGCCCGCGCCGGTACAGGCGAACCTTAACCCGCCAGCGCCACAGCAGCCCGCACAGCAGATGACTAATATCGATATCACCGCGCTGGCCCAGCAACTGCAACAGCAGATGCAGACGGCAAACGCAGAACGCGTGAACACGGTTTCCGCTGTTTTTGAGGCGTTCCCGACTTTCACGACGCTGAAGGCAGAATGTCTGGCCGACTTCTCCTGCACGGCGGAAAAAGCCCGTGACAGACTCCTCCAGGCGCTGGCGGCAGGGACTACGCCGAGTGCCGGTCCTGGCGCTGTTCATCTTTATGCCGGAAACGGCAATCTGGTCGGTGACTCCATCCGTGCTGCGGTAATGAGCCGCGCGGGCTATGCGCAGGCTGAAAAAGATAACGCCTACAACGGTTATACCCTGCGTGAACTGGCGCGAGCTTCCCTTGTGGATCGCGGGATCGGTATTTCAGGTGCGGGGACAGCACAGGCGATGGTCGGCCTTGCGTTTACCCACAGCAGCAGCGATTTCGGCAATATCCTGATGGATGTGGCGCACAAGGCGGCACTGATGGGCTGGGACGAGGCCACTGAATCATTCGAACAGTGGACCCGTAAAGGTACCCTGACTGATTTCAAAACCGCGCACCGCGTCGGTCTGGAATCACTTGCATCGCTTCGCAAGGTCCGCGCCGGGGCGGAATATAAATATGTCACCATCAAAGATCGCGGCGAGCCGATTGCGCTTGCGACCTACGGCGAACTTTTCAGCATTGACCGCCAGACCATCATTAATGATGACCTGGACATGCTGACCCGTATCCCGCAGGCAATGGGCCTTGCCGCGCGTGCCACCGTGGGCGATCTGGTGTGGGCAGTTCTGACCAGCAACCCAAAAATGTCCGACGGCAAGCCGCTGTTCCACGCCGATCATGGCAACCTGGTCTCCGCCGATCTGAGTATCGAAGGCCTCGATACGGCGCGTAAGGCGATGCTGCTGCAAAAATCAGGCGACCGCCGTCTGAACATTCGCCCGGCCTACATGCTGACGCCAGTGGCCATCGAGTCCCGCGCTAACCAGCTGATCAAATCTGCAAGCGTACCGGGCGCGGACGCGAACAGCGGTATCGTTAACCCGATCCAGAACTTTGTGACGGTTTCCTCTGAGGCTCGCCTCGATGACAGCAGCCCGACGGATTACTACCTGACTGCCGCACAGGGACGCGACACCATTGAGGTGGCGTATCTGGACGGTATTGATACGCCATACCTTGAGCAGCAGCAGGGCTTCACCGTTGACGGTGCCGCGTTCAAGGTACGCATCGATGCCGGGGTGGCACCGCTTGACTGGCGCGGCATGGTTAAAGTCACAAAAAAATAACGACCGTCATCTGACGGTTTTTTATTACGGGGCGGCGCGTGCTGCTCCTTTTTTGTCTGGAGAGAAAAATGGCGAAAAATTATCAGCAGGATGGCAACACCCTTGATTTTCAGAATACCGGTGCGACCGATATTCATTCGGGTGATGCCGTGCTTTCAGGTGCGCTGGTGGGCGTTGCTCACGACGACATTCCGGCAGGGTTGTGGGGTGTGCTGCATACAACGGGGGTGTTCGTTCTGCCAAAAGCAGCGGAAGCGGTTACTGTCGGCCAGAAGCTCTATCTGGCAGACGGTAAACTGACTGCGGAAGCGGGTGAGGCGGCGGCTCCGAATCCTCTGGCGGGCACGGCCTGGGCTGAGGCGGCGGCGGATGCGGATTCTGTTCCGGTCCGGCTTGGTTACTGATGAACCGCTTTCGGCAACGCCTGTTAAAAGCGGATGCCCGGATATCCCGGGCATTTGCCGAAGAGGTGCCTGCTGTCCTGTCTGTCGGCGATGAGTTGCGTCCTGTTACCGTGATTTTCGAGACACCTGATGTCCCGGTTGACGTGCCCGGCGGGGGGCAAATTCAGGATCGCTCTCCGGCCTTCAGCGCGATGACCGCTGATATCGTGGGGCTTGAGAAGCACCACGGCGTGGAGATCAACGGCACGGCTTATCGTGTGACGCACATTGGTGCTGATGAAGAAGGCCGCACCCGCGTCACGCTGGCGTATGGCGCACCGGGTAAGGTGCAGCCGGACATCAATAAGTGGAGCTGATATGGCGCGTGAGTCCAGACTGCGGCGGGATTTGCCCGTCGATATCGATGTGGATGCCATCTGGCGGATAGCGGAGCACATCGGTGCCACCCATAAACAGTTTCGGGCAGCGTATTCCCGTGCGCTGAAGCGTACCGCCGCTACCTTACGTAAAAAAGCGATGGCTGACCTGAAAGACGGGCTGGCGCCGCGCAGCCTGGATCTGGTGCGCCGGCGTCTGCTTTCCTTTCGGCTTGATCGCGCTTCTCAGTCACAACTGGATAATTTTCGTCTCTGGTTTGGTCTCAATGCCATCAAGGTAAAAGACCTGAAAGGCAGGATTAACGGGCGGGTCAGGCCTCACCATACCCGGCGGGATAAATCCACCGGGCGGTATATAAAGGCGCGGTGCCAGGCAGGGAACGCCGGATTCACCCCAAAGGGCAGCCAGCTATCCCCGCGCACATTTGAAAACGGGGAAGTGGCGCGCTCCCGCCGTGAAAACCGCCGGACGGTGGTTATTCGCGATCCGGATACCCGTCGTACCCGCGAAGCGGAAGTCGATATTTATGAGCCGATGCTGAACTACATCGAGGATAATGCCTTTGCGGAGGCGATGGAGATTTTTATGCATCACTTTGAAACCGATCTGCGCGGGCGTGTGAAAGCCCGTATTTCTGTCTGAGGTGGACTATGGCTGAGCCATTACTGCTGGGGCAGTATCACGATGCTGTCACCGGCGCGCTGAAAAAAATTGCGTGGGTGCGTGACGCCGATGCCTACCCGGAAAAAAACGTGCCCCGCTTTACCGGACTGACCACCCCGGCGGTCTATTTCTCCATAAACGGCTGGGAGCAGGGCGGCGGCAACGAGGGGCAGCTTAATGTGAATCTGTCGTGCGATTTGTTCGTTGTGGTGGACGCGGCAGGCGCTGGCGTCAGCCGACCCGAAATTTTCCTGCGTACGGCGGCGGCGGATATCACGCAGTGGATTGACGGCCAGCAGTTCGGCCTGACCAGTCTTGAGCCAGCCGTCTTTATCGATGCGTCACGCGATGAGTTTGATCCGCGCATGGATGATTACCTGGTCTGGCGGATCTCCTTCACACAGTCAGCCGCCTTTGGTGCGGATCCGTTTGCACAGCTGAATGCCCCGCTGAAAGCGGCCTGGCTGGGCAAGGCACCGGATATCGGCCAGGCACATGTGGACGATTATCAGCTGATTTACGAGGCGAAACCCGATGAGTGATATCGAGGGCGATTTACAGCGCCGCCTGGCGAATATTGTGCGGCGCGGGGTTATTCATTCCGTTAAGCATGATGGTATACCGAAGTGCCGGGTGGATCTGGGCGACATCACCACTACCTGGCTGCCGCTCTGCCAGGGCTTTTCCGGGTCAAACCGTGCTGACTCCAATCCGTATGCGATCGGGGATGCGGTCACGGTGCTGTCGGAGGCGGGTGAGCTGAATAATGGGCGGGTGTTTCCCGGCTGGAATACCGGCGGTCTGCCGGTACCGGAGGGCAGCGACAGCGAACATATCACCCGCTACGGTGACGGTACGGAGATCCGGTATGACCGCGCCGCGCATGCCCTGACCATCACGCTGGCGGAGGGCGGGACCTACAAAATTATCGGAAAGGGAACGCTCGATGGTCCGGTGGAAATCACCGACACCCTCACAGTTCAGGGGGTTACGCAAATCAATTCCGACACGAATGTGAAGGGAAACATCGGTGCAACACAGGAAATTTCGGACGGTACCGGGAAAATGAGCGGGATCCGCGAAACCTACAACGGCCATGACCATAAAGAGAATGGTGATGGCGGCGGAACCACGAATCCCCCCAATCAAAAAATGTGACCTGCCGCGGCAGGTTTTTTTATGCCTGGAGAAAAAAAATGGCGAATTTACATGGTGTGGAAACGATCGAACTGACATCCGGTACGGTCGCGGTCACGACGATCCAGACGGCCATTATCGGCCTGGTGGGTACTGCGCCTGATGCCTCTGCCGGAACGCCGGCGAGTGCCAGCACAGGAACCCCGATTCTGGATAACGTTGTGGATTTTTCCGCGACAGTTGCTGGCAGGGCAGGAAACGTGGTGGTGGTTGAGGCTGTAGCCGGCATCCCGAATGAAGAAAATCCCGCAGCGATTGAGACTTCTGCTGCCTGGAATGCGGAGGCATTAACGCTGACTATCACGCTTGGCTGCGATGAAACGGGCAAGCTGACGGCTACCCCTTCAGCCGTGGCCACTGCCGTGGGCGCGGTGGATGATGTGAAAGTCACCGCAACGGGAAGCGGGAATGGCATGGTCACACCGTTCCGGTTGCAGCTGGCAGGCGGCGAAGATGAACCTTTCCCGATGAATACTCCTGTCGCGATTGTCGGTACCTCGATGCTTTCCCGGCTCGGAGAAAAAGGCACGCTGAAACAGGCTCTGATGGAAATCAATGACCAGCGAAATGCCCTGACGGTGGTGGTACGCGTGGCTGAAGTTAACGATGCCGCGAAACAGCCTGCGGCGGTGCTGACCGGGATCGGTGCGCTGTCATCTGCACGATCCGTGACGACGTACCAGCCCCGTATCGTGATTGCGCCGGGGTTCAGTGAGGATGATGCCGTGGGCAAGGCTCTGGAAACCGTTGCCGGCAAGCTGCGGGCGGTGGCGTATGTTGACTGTGCCGCTGGCGCTAAGCTGCAAGAAGTGGTCCAGCGCCGACAGTCCTATGGTACCCGCACCGAGCTGCTGCGCCCGCGCGTACAGGTCAGCAATGCCGACGGCCAGCTGGTCTATCGTCCATATTCTGCGTTTGCGGCGGGGTTGCGTGCCCGAATCGACTTTGAAAAGGGCTGGTGGTGGAGTAAATCCAACCAGGACATCAATAACATCCTCGGGGTGGAACAGATCGACGAGTTCATTCTCGGCGATGAAAACTGCGACGCAAACCTGCTCAACATGCAGAACGTCTCTACCATCATCCGCCGGGCAGGGTTTAAGCACTGGGGCAACCGTCTGTGCGGTACCGATCCACAGTGGCGCTTCGAATCGGTTCGCCGAACCGCAGACGTCATCGAGGACAGTATTCAGGAAACGATGCTGGAATACGTTGACCGTCCGCTGGACCGGGAGAATGCCGACGACATTATCGGCACCATCAACGCTTATATGCGCCAGCTGGTCGGCCTCGGAGCCATTTTCGGTGGTCGCGCCTGGCTGGATGAAGAACTTAACACCGCTGAGAGCATGGCGGCGGGCGTGCTGTACATCAACTATGACTTTGGTCCGAAATCGCCGACTGAACTTATCAGCCTGCGCGTCCGGGTGAATAACAACTATGCGCTTGAGGAGATGCTGGCAGCATGAGCGAAAAAAACACATTACGCGTCTGGACCTTCTTCCGGCAGGGGATCCGCATACAGGGGGCGCATGAATTTACTCCGCCGGCATTGTCCATTGTCAAAACGGATTTGCGTACCGGCGCACAGGATGCGCCGTCCCCCGTTGATGACGGCATGGAAGCACTCACCTGTCAGCTGAAGTTTTACGGTGTGGACGTGGATATGCTGACCGCTTTCGGTTTTGTCAGCGGCAGCCGTCCGCGCTTTACGGCCTATCAGGGCTATCTGGCTAACGGTACCGCGCTGGGTACTATCGAGGAGATCGAAGGCTTTGTGCAGACCGTCACTCCCGACGCGCGTGGCAAGGACAGCCTGTCCGAAAATGCCGTCACGGTGGAAATAGCCGTGAGCTATTACCGTCAGACCAAGGACGGTCGCGAGCTCTTTGAGATTGATACTGAGCGCTTCTCGCGCCGGGTGAATGGCGTGGATGTTCTGTCCGGTCTGGCGGCAAAAGTACGGCTTTAACTTCAAACAATCTTACAACGGCCTGCGGGCCGTTTTTTTATGGAGATCAACATGTCTTTTCCTGGTGAAACACGCGTTATCAAACTGTATTCCCCTGTTTCCTTTGAGAACGGTGGCCTGCTCGAACAGGTGACGCTGCGCGAGCCGCTGGTGCGTGACCGCATTGCTTTTTCCAAAGACCGCGGCAGTGAAGAAGAAAAAGAGGCGCGCATGATTGCGCTGCTGTGCAACCTCAGCGAACAGGATATCTGGCAACTGACTGCGGCAGATTATGCCCAGCTGCTGGACGCGTTTAATGTTTTTATGCTCCCGCCCGAGAAGCGACCGAAAGAGGGCTGATGCGGGCGATACGTTTTCTGGGACGGCGCCTGCATTTTCCCATGACGGAATACCTGGATATGCCGTTCAGTGTGTTTTCGGATTTTCTCACCGACGAAGTGGAGGCGGTAAATCGTGGCCGGATTAAGCCAGAACCTTAAGGCCGTCATTACCTTTGGCGGCAGTATCGACAGCTCCTGGAGCCGTTCAGCGAACAGTCTGCAAAAAAGCCTGAAGGACGTCGGAAAGCAGTCAGAAAAACTGACGAAAGACCAGGCTAAGCTGGCAACAGAGATTAAGCGTGCGAAGCTGGCAGGGCAAAGCCTTGGCGATCTTAAACGGCGTTACAGCGACGTTTCCCGTGAAATCCGCAAAACGGAGGCCGAACAGCAGAAGCTGAATCAGCAGATGCAGAAGACGCAACGGCTGGCAGCATTTAAGGGGGCAGGGAAAGGGCTGTTTCGCCGTGGGCTCGGTATGGCCGGACAGCTGGGCGGAATGGTGGCTCCCGGGCTGGCGATTGGCGGCGGTGGCGTGGTGGCTTCTGCCCTGGGTACCCTGATTGCACCTGCGGCCACCAACGAAGAAACGGCCCGACGGGCTGGCGTGGCGAAAAGTTATGGCGTCGATATCCCGACGTTTGATGCCTGGGACACGCTCGCGAAGCAGTACGACATGAACGGGGAGAACATCGGCGACCTGTTCGAGGAGTATCTTCACAAGGCAGGAGAGTACAAGCAGAACGGCAAGCAGGGTTCCCTTCAGGATGCGTTTGAAACGCTGGGATTTAAGGCGGGGGATTTTGCCGGCCTCAGCGATATGGCGCAGTTCGAAAAAATCGTCGAGCGTGCGCTCAGCATGCAGGACGAGTCGAAAGCGTCGTTTGCACTGGATTCGCTGTTTGGCGGCGAGGCCAGCAAACTGCTGATGTTGCTGAAGCAGTCCGGCAAAAGCTACCGTGACCTGATGGACGAGCAGCGGCGTTATAACCTCGTCACGAAAGAGGGGGCTGAAGGGGCGATGGAGGGCAACCGCGCCATCACCAGCCTGCGCACGGTCTTCTCCTCCGCTGTAGCGGAAATCTCAGGGCAGCTGGGAAACGAGCTGGCACCGGATATCCGCCGGCTGACGGATGATATGGCGGAGTGGTTTAAGGGGGGCGGGATCAAACGCATTGTCAGTTTCCTGCGTAATGATCTTTACCCCGGCGTGCTGACGTTCGGTCAGGGCATTGTGTTCGTCGGGAAAGTAGCCTACGCGCTGGCAAAAAAACTGTCCTGGCTTTTACCGGATGAGCGAAGCGATCAGCGGGACGTGCTCAAATCGCTGGCCATGACCGGCTCGGTTGATATTGCGCGCATGACGGCGCAGCGCAATGGTCAGGGCGAATGGTTTGAGCAGCAACTGAAGGAAAACCCGGAGCTGCCTGATGATGTAAAAACATCGTACCGGGACACCCGGGGATTTTTCCGCGACGACGATGACACCTTTAACAGTACGCTCGATAAATACGTGGCGCCGGAAAGCAACGGCGCGCCGTTCTCCTGGGATTCAACACTGAACCAGAACCAGGGGACGTCTGTGCAACCGGGACATGAAACATCCGACAGGACTGCCGGCGCCTGGAATAATTACAGACTTCCTTCCTTTCCCTCGCTTGAAAAAAGTAGCGTCTGGCCCGCAGCGGAAAAACCGAAGGGATCCGCAGACAACATCTCACCGGATAAGCCGGTGGTCAATGTAGATATTTATCCTTCCCTTAACTGGACAGCAGCAGAGGAAAGATCTGAGGGGAATTCAAAATACCCGGCACAGCGTATCCCGGATGTGAATGTTGATGTCGATTCGTTACAGGGGACTGACAACGCGCAGGGTTCATTCAGGGGTAACGAACGTTACAGGGATAAAAGCGCAGACGTCTTGCACTTACCGCCTGAGATTAACTCCCGACAGTCTCCTGATCCTGTTCCAGGCAGACCGGCAGAACTGTCAGGTGAAGAGGAAAGCGGCTACTGGGAAACATTACTTCAGAAGCTGGATTTTGCGGACAAAGCGCCACCTCCCCGACAACTGACCGACAACCGTCGTTTCGAATTTCATTATGAGATACATGGCGCACCTGGTCAGGATGAAAGGGCGATCGGGGATGAAGTTGTCGCGGTAACTAAAACCAGTCCGGTATTTAATGGAGACAGCAGCATGCTGGACGGAGGACAAATCTGGTGAGTGAAATTATTCCTGTCTTTGAAGACTACGGGCAGTTTCAGTCCAGCGCTGTTCGGGGGGCTCAGGCCGCCCGGGTGATGATGATGCTGGGCGATTTTGCCTTTTCGATCGATACCACGGCATACAACCAGCTGACCCGCGAGGCCAGCTGGCGATGGAGCGAACAGGAGCGGATCGGGAAGCAGGATTTATTGCAGTATACCGGCAAGCCCGGGCGAACCGTCCGGCTTGAAGGGGAATCGCATGCTTTCTTTCGCAAGGGGGTGGATGCTGTTAACGATCTCTTCGACCTGGCAGACCAGAATCAGCCTCAGCAGCTGGTCAGCGGTGAAGGAGATGTACTGGGCTGGTGGGTGGTGATCGACTTCTCAGATACGACCAGCCGATTCCTGCCGGGCGGCGGCCACCGAAACAAAAACTGGACGATGACGCTGAAACATTATGCCGATGACATATCAAACCCGTGACGGTGATGTGCTGGATGCGATCTGCGCGACGCATTACGGCACAGAGAACCTCTCTTATATTGTGACGCAGGTTCTTGAGGCGAATCCTGGACTGGCTGACCGTGGGGCCGTTTATCCTTCAGGTCTGTTTATCACTTTACCGGATCTGGCTCCGCCGGTTCAGGCTTCTGCATACAGCCTGTGGGATTAAAAATGGCAGATCAGATTGTTAAACCGGAATATGCTCCCGCTTTCAGCGTCAGCGCTGAAGGAAAAGATATTACCCGTGCGCTGCAACAATGCCTGGCAGAGCTGACGCTGACTGATTACGGCGGTGCCACGGCAAAAGCAGATGAGCTGAAAATCACCCTGCTCTCGGAAACGCTCCCCCTTCCGACAAAAGGCGCTCGTCTTCGCGTGGCGCTGGGTTTTAATGATCATCTGGTGGATAAGGGCTGGTTCGTGGTTTCCGGTGTGGCCAGCAGCGGCCCGCCACGTCGTATCGAGATTTATGCCACCGCTGCGCCAATGAACGCGCAAAAACAACCGGGTGATGTGATCAGCCAGAAAACACGCAGCTGGGATAATCTGCGACTGGCGGATTTGGTTAAAACGGTAGCGACTGAAAACGGTCTGGTACCGAAAGTGGCCGTAGAGCTCGCCGATATCCATATCGACCACGTTGACCAGGTGGCAGAATCGGACGCCAATCTGCTGACGCGCCTGGCCCGAACATGGAATGCTGTCAGTAAACCATCGGGCGGATACTGGCTCTTTCTGCGTCAGGGAGCCACGGCAAATGCTTCCGGCGAACAGACCGCAGCTCTGATTATCACACCAGAAGAGGTGTCAAACTGGTCTTACAGCGAAGGAGAGCGGGGCAGTTCGACAGGGAAGGCCACCGCCAGCAGTGGTAAGTCTTCAGGCAAAATCGGCGTACGTTATTACGATGAGGCTGACGGGAAGACCAAAACCACCACGGTTGATCATGATGGCCCCTCAATGGCTAACCCGTATACCCAGCCTGTAAAAGCTACTGCCGATCAGCAGGCCAAAGCGAAAAAAACGCAGGCCCGCCGCAATGAACAAAAAATGACAGTAACGGGGCCCTGCCGACCCAGGCACGTTCCTCTCACGGCAGAGTCTGGCGTATCCACGTCCGGCTTTGGCGAACGGGAAGATCGCGCCTGGGTGGTTGAGTCGCTGGTGTTTTCCCTGACACCTGCGGGTTTCAGTTTCACATACAACCTGGTAGTTGATATTCGCAAGCCTGCGAAATCCACAAAAAAATCCGGCAGCAAGGATAAGACCGGCCCGGATTACTTCGGATAACACGCCGCCGCCCGGCGACCCTGATACGGAAAAAAATTATGAACGGTGTAAACAGCCGGACCGGGAAACGCCTGTCCGGTAGCGACCATTTGCGCCAGTCCGTCAGCGATATTCTCTCCACGCCTGTCGGCAGCCGCGTGCTGGTCCGTGATTATGGCAGCGATCTGTTTTCGCTGGTGGACAACCCTCGTGATGACCTGACCAGGCTTCGCATTATCGCCGCGACCGCCTCGGCGCTGGCACTCTGGGAACCCCGGCTTAAGGTCACGCGCGTTGTCGTTACTTTCCCGGCTGATGGAACGGGGTGTGTGGTTGATATCGAAGGGATTAACAAAGAGAACAATCTTCCTGTCAGCACCGGAGGCATACCGATTTATGGCAAGCAGCTATGACGTAATTAACCTGTCCGCCCTGGCGGTGCCGGATGCCATCGTGGTACCGGATACAGCCGACATTTTTACCCGCTGGCTGGCACGCCTGCGTGAACTCGATACGGAATTTGATGCGCTTGTGGAATCGGATCCGGCGTATAAGCAGGGGGAAATCACCGCTTACCAGCTTGCTCTGGCGTTCCAGCGCGTTAATGACGCTGTAAGGGCTGTTTTCCTTGCCAGTGCCAGAGAGGCCGATCTCGACCAGCTGGGCGCGGCCTTTAATGTTTCCCGTCTGGTGATTAATCCCGGCGATCCGGATGCGGTTCCCCCTGTCGACCCTGTTTATGAAGACGACGACGCTTTCCGGGAACGTATACAGCTTTCGTGGGCGCAGCTGAATACGGCCGGCGCGCGTAACGCTTATCGCTTTCATGCCAAATCAGCGGATAACGATGTGCTGGATGCGGACGCCTACGGGCCTGAAACCCATAACCGGCCCGGCGAGGTGGATGTATACGTGCTCTCGCGAACCGGCAACGGCGAGGCCGGGGATATCCTGATCGAAAAAGTGATGAATAAACTGAGCGCGGATGAAGTCAGGCCGCTCACCGATTTTGTCAGTGTGAAGAGTGCCAGTATCGCCAGCTATACCGTTAAGGCTGAACTTGAAATACCAGACGGTCCGGATGCACAGACGGTACTGGAAAACGCGATAAGTACGCTGACGAGCTACACACAGCTTTCCCATCGCATTAATGCCATCGTACCGCTTTCCGCGATTTACTCAGCACTTCAGCAGCCCGGCGTATCCAGAGTTAAGTTGCTCAGCCCGACGGCTGATCTGGAAGCGGCAGCAGGACAGGCCCCGTGGTGCAGCGCGATAAACGTCACCCGTAAAGGAGGAGTGAGTGGATAAATTTCGATCTCTGCTTCCGCCTTCAGCTATTCACCCGGAACGGGCGCAGGAACAGGCAAGCACAGAGCTGATCACGGCGCTGGATACTGACATGGTACGTAAGGTGAAAAATCCTGATACTTGTCCCGCACATTTGCTGCCATGGCTGGCCTGGGAATTCGCGGTGGATTCATGGGAGGAGGCCTGGACCGAGGAAGAAAAAAGGCAGGTGATCAGGGATGCCGCTTATGTCCATCAGCATCGGGGCACCGCCGGGGCGGTCAGGCGGTCGCTGAGCGCCGTCAGCCTCCCGACCACTGTGATTGAGTGGTGGGAGGATACACCGCGCAAGGATCCCTACACCTTCCGCGTGGAGGTTTACAGCTTACAGGCTGTTGACGAAGCGCTTTACCAGCGCATACGGCGCCAGGTCGATAAAGCCAAAAACCTCCGCAGCCTGTTGACCACTATCGATGTGATCGCCGATCTGGGTGCGAAGGGAACTTATTATGCCGGCGGCGCTGTTACCGCCTGGATTGACGTTGTTATTGAGGCCGGAGAATAACCATGGCTGAGAAGTATTACAGCATTCTGACAAACCGGGGCAAGGAGCTGGAGACGCAATCCTCTGCAACCGGGAAGCCCGTCATCATCAAAGATTTTGTTGTGGGGGACGGGAACGGGCAGTCCGTTAAACCGGATCCTGCGCAGACGAAGCTGGTGCGTGAGGTCTATCGCAGCGCAATTTCTGCACTACAGATTTCTCCGGATCAGGCGAACCAGTTTATTGCTCAGCTGGTCCTTCCGGTTAACGTTGGTGGATTCGTAGTCAGGGAAGTTGGCCTACTGACTGATGCTGGCGAACTGTATTCTGTTGCGAATTGTGCCGCCATTGAAAAGCCTGAAAACGGTGTCAGTGTAAACCTACAATACCGACTTGCGGTATCAGAGACGGCGGCAGTTGAATTAAAAGTGGCTACGGGCGATGGTCTTTTTCTGCGGCTCGACCGAAATCTCGGGGAGATCGCTGAGAATGGTCCAAGTGCACAAAAAAGCGCGCGGGAAGCGATAGACGTCGTCGATGCGACTACATTACGTAAGGGGCTGGTGCAGCTCAGTAATGCGACCGACAGTAAGTCGGAGGGGCTGGCGGCCACACCAAAGGCAGTTAAAGATGCATATGATCTTGCAAAAGGGAAATATACTGCTCAGAACGCCACCACAGCACAAAAGGGGATTGTCCAGCTCAGTAGCGCAACTGACAGTGACAGTGAATCGCTGGCGGCTACGCCGAAAGCTGTCAAAGCAGCTAATGATAATGCTAATGGGCGTGTACCGTCTGGGCGTAAGATAAATGGTCACGCACTGACAGACGATACCAGCGTAACGTCTCAGGATATCTTCAACGACCAGGCTATCGGGCTTTCGACCGAGGATCTGGATACGTTAAAAACGCCGGGTATTTATTTTCAGCCAATGAATGCCAATACTTCAGCCGCGAGGCACTATCCAGAAAATAACGCCGGAACGCTGCTGGTTTACAAAAATGCGGGCGTGACACAAGTTTATCTGGTTTATAACAGTTCTCGTGCCTACACTCGCAGCCAGTATTCAACGGGCGCATGGACTGCCTGGGCCAAACGATATGATTCCGTCAATAAACCGTCCCCGGCTGATATTGGTGCCGTGAATAAAAGCGGCGACACCATGAGTGGCGTACTCAAGGCTGGTGCAGAAATTCAGAGTACCATCGCAAACAATTTCCGCATTGCCTATGGTGACTACGGCTCATTCTGGCGAAATGACGGCAGCAACCTGTATCTCATGCTGACCAATAAGGGAGACTCTTACGGAGCCTACAACGCGCTTCGACCATTGCGTGTAAGCCTTGAAACAGGAGCACTTCAATCTGAAACGCCACTTACCGTCGGTAATACGGTCTATGCCTCTAAAGAAATTACAGCAGGTTATAGCGGGGCGTTTGCGTGGGTAGAACAGTATAAAACGAAAGCACCATTTTTTAATTCATATTCAACAACCGGCGAGAGCGAATACCACCCGGTTATCAAGCAACAGGCGACAATCGCGAGTAAAAACTCTTGGGCTTTTTCGTTTGGGTCTCTGGTCGCGGGAACCGAACTTTCATGGCATCTGCACATGAAAGGCAGTGGCGGATCAGAGGTTAATTTTAAATGGGACACTAATGGCAACTTTAACGCGCCGGGTCAGGTTAATCCGGGCAGCTATGCCAATTTTGATAACCGTTATTACACCAAAGCACAATCAGATGCGGGATATATGCCAAAAACAGGCGCATACACCAAAGCTGAAAGTGACGGACGTTTTCAGCCTAAGGGGAGTTACACCCCTGCTGGTCAGGCATACACGAAGTCGGAAAGTGACGGGCGTTTTCAGCCTAAAGGGAGTTACACCCCTGCGGGGCAGGCTTATACGAAGGCGGAAAGCGATGCACGGTACAACCTCAAAAATACCGCAACCAAATCAGCCAATGCCATGACGCATAAAGATGCTTCAACGGGTGTTATGGAGGTTGTTATGAGTAATATAAACGTTCCAAGCAAAACAAATGTTAATGTGACATTTCCTGCGGCTTTTCCAAATGCATGTGTAGGAGTTGTAATTACATACAATGGGGCAGGGCATGGTTCAGGCGATGATTCGGCAATTTATGTTCCGTCTTATTCGCGTACTGGATGTACATTATATGCTCATAACGCCGAAGGCAGATTCATGCTAATTGCTAAAGGATACTGAGATGAGAATATATTTTAGCCCGAGTGAAATTGGTTTTTATCATGAATTAGATAAACAAGATTATTTACTGGCGGGTACGTGGCCGAATGATTTAATTGAAATTTCGGAGAAGTGGTTCCTGTATCTTTTGGATGGTCAACAGAAAGGTAAGGTAATCACTGTTAATGATAACGAACAACCTATTCTTGTAGATCCGCCAACCGCCACAAAAGAGCAGCTCATTGCCGAGGCAGATGCTCAGAAAGTAGCGCTCATGAACGCTGCCAGTGCTGCAATTGAGCCATTAAAAGATGCTGTTGAGTTGGGTATGTCAACAGATGAAGAGGAAGATTTACTGTTGGCATGGCAGCAATATCGAGTGCTTTTGATGCGGCTTGATACATCGCTTGCACCAGATATCGAGTGGCCTGTATTACCAGCATGAAAATCATGAATGTTTGAATTGTAATATTATTTTCTTCTCATTGTAGGCAACAGTGTTATCTGGAATGTCTTTATTCACAAAAGACATTGCGCCTATCGTGACATTGCTGCCTATAGTGAGATTGTTACCGATAATAGAGGTCCCAACTCCCAGAACAACGTTGTCACCTATTGTTATCCTTGGGTTTGAGTTTTCATTCTTTCTACCACCACCAATGCCAATAGTACAATTATGCCTTATTTTGAAATTACGGCCGATAACGACACATCCGTTTATAACAACTGATGTGAAGTGAGTTATATGAAGACCAGGTGCAATTGTAGCTGGCAACTGTATCTCAGTATTGTATTTTTGGATCAGTTTTCTATTAATTCTTCTGGCTAACTGTTTTTTCCATTTGACATCAGTACTATAGAGATAAGATGCAATTCGCCACCAAAAATTAAAGCGTCTCTCAGGGCACTTTAATGCTTTATGTAAAACGCGAATCCATGTGAATTTCTTATCGCTTTTCATTACTTCAGCTTGTAAGCACTCATGTAAATGGCGTTTTGATAGTTGATTAGTCATTTTGATAATCCCATTTTCACTTTTTCTAACTGTATCCATGAATGCAAAGAGGGCAATTTCGCTAAAAGCCTCTTTCGAGGCTTATCGTTTTTCTCGTCCAATTACTTTATCTGCCGCGACGCGCGATAAGAAGCCAGACCGACTGCCGTATTCTGGATGCGCGGCCACAAACTGATCGATACGACGGATCAGTAATGAGGGAAGCGTCACATTGATTTTTTCCGCTTTTCCCATTAGGCGAGTTATATCCACGTCAACCAGGGCCCATACCGCACCGGCGTACTCCAGATCAGAAAGCCAGTTTTCGACGGTCGTTGCTTCTGGAACGCTCTCGCCATCTTCAACCAGTAATTCGATGTGTGCCTCGATCGCTTCACGTACGCTTTCAATCGCGTCCTGATAATCATCACCGCCAGAGAAGCAGCCAGGAATATCAGGTACGCGAACGCCGAAGGATGAATCGCCTTTATCAATAGCAACAGGGTACAACATGTAAACCTCCAGTAGGGGGGCTTAGAGCCCCGCCTGTTTTTTGATGCTTTTCAGTGTTGGTAACGGTATGTCTTTCTGTGGATGTTTTACCGTCACCAGCCCCTTTTTCGTTGGGTGTTTGAACTGGTGATGACTGCCTTTTACTCTCACCAGAAACCACCCATCGGCTTCTATCATTGCTATTGCATTCTTGCTATCCATCCTCCGGCTCTCTGTGTTGTCTTGATGGAGTTATAGTAACCCCTGCTCGGAGATGAGTCAAACACTTTTGGGGTTATTAGGGTTATTCATTGTGAGGGCAAAAATCTTCGAAAACCGTTCTCCAAAACTCAAGCGTAAGTGCTTGAGTTTGGTGGTTTTTGGAAAACGTTTATTAGCATTGGTTTTAAACTAAAAAATACTGCTTAATATTTTGATTTATAATGATTAATTGTCGATTTCGCTCACCTTCTTATTCAGCAGGCGTGATGCACGCCAGTAAACCAGCAGCATCAGCCCCATCACCACCGTCAGCGTTATGCTGGTGGCCGAGCCGAACGGCCAGTCGCGGATATTCAGGAACTGGCTCTTAATCACGTTACCGATCAGCAGGTTTTTCGCCCCGCCCATCAGGTCCGATACGTAGAACAGGCCCATCGCAGGCAGCATGACCAGCAGACAGCCGGCGATAATACCCGGCATGGTCAGCGGAATAATGATGCGGACAAAGGTTTGTAACTTACTGGCGCCCAGGTCTTTCGCCGCTTCCAGCAGCGGTTTATCGAGCTTTTCAATGCTGGAGTAGAGCGGCATCACCATAAACGGCAGCAGGATATAGACCAGGCCGACAATTACCGCGCCCGGGGTGAACATGATGCGGATCGGCGTCTCGATCACCCCCAGCCACAGCAGAAACTCGTTCAGATAACCTTTGGTGCTGAGGAAGATTTTCAGCCCGTAGATGCGGATTAACGAGTTGGTCCAGAAGGGTACAATCAGTAAAAACAGCAGCAGCGGTCGTACTTTTTGCGGCAGGCGGGCCAGGAACCAGGCGAACGGATACCCCAGTACCAGGCAGGCGAGGGTGGCAATCAGCGCCATATTGAGCGAGTGCAGCAGCACGTCAAAATAGAGCGGATCGAGCAGGCGCGCGTAGTTGTCCAGCGTAAAGACCATCGCCACGAAGTTCGCGTCGTCGCGGGTCAGGAAGCTGGTCACGATGATCATCAGGTTGGGAAGAAAGACAAACAACACAAGCCAACCGACGATCGTGGCAATCACCACATTTTGGAACTTACTTGTGTTCTTCATCAGCCAGTACAACCTCCCAGCTTTCTACCCAGTTGATGACCATTTTCTGATCCAGCGAGTGGTCGAAGTCCGGATCGTCCTCGTTAAAGAATTCGCTGACCATCACCATTTTGCCGTTTTCCAGTTCGACCACGGATTCGAGGGTCATCCCTTTGTAGTTACGTTCGCGAACGTAACCGATCAGACCTTCGACGTCAGCCGTGTCGTGGATCTCATCAACGCGGAGATCTTCCGGACGCAGCAGGACGTTGAGCCTTTGCCCCTTTTCCACGGCAAAGTTCACCGTGATGTTGCATTCGCGGCCTTCCACGCTCGCGCGCACGCGCTGCTCGTCCAGACGCTCAATCACCGTGGCGTTGAAAATATTGATTTCACCAATGAAGCTGGCGACGAACAGGTTTTTCGGCTCTTCGTAAATTTCACGCGGGGTGCCATCCTGCTCAATCTTGCCGTCACGCATCACCACGATACGGTCTGACATGGTCAGGGCTTCTTCCTGATCGTGCGTGACAAACACGAACGTAATGCCGAGCTTACGCTGAAGTGCTTTAAGCTCGTTCTGCATCTGCTTGCGCAGCTTGTAGTCCAGCGCGGAAAGGGATTCATCCAGCAGGAGCAGGCGAGGTTTGTTGACCACGGCGCGGGCAATGGCCACACGCTGCTGCTGACCACCGGAAAGTTGATGAGGCTTGCGCTGGGCGAATGCCTCCAGCTGCACCATGCGCAGGGCTTCGGTAACCCGAGGCGGGATCTCGCTGGCCGGTGTTTTTTGCATCCGCAGGCCAAACGCCACGTTCTCAAACACGGTCATGTGCGGGAACAGGGCATAGCTCTGAAAGACGGTATTGACGTGGCGATCTTCGGCAGGAACCTGGGTAATGTCCTGGTTCTCAAGATGGATATGGCCGTTATCGACGCTTTCCAGCCCGGCGATAAGGCGCAGGACGGTGGTTTTGCCGCAGCCGGAGGGGCCGAGCAGCGTGAGAAACTCACCGTCATTGATGGTCAGATTAAGGTCGGAAATGACATCTTTGCCATCGAAACTTTTACGAATTCGTTCCAGTTGCACCAGCGGTGAAAGGGAACGGGGTTGTGTATTCAATTTTCGCGCTGTCCCATATAGACGCCTCAGGCAGCAGACTGAAGCGGGGTTTGTGTGTAACCACCTTGGTGACTCGTAATGAGGGCGGACATTCTACGGCAAACCCATTGAATCGCCAATCCTTCTCACTTATTCATAAGCTACATTTATTAACGCAGAACGATATAAACGTAAAAAGTTCTCGTTTGCGGGATAAAAGTGACCTGACGCAATATTTGCGTTTTGCTGCTTAATGATAATGTTGTCACAAAAAGTGAGGGTGACTGCATGGATAAACTACTTGAGCGTTTCTTACATTACGTTTCGCTGGATACCCAATCTAAGCCGGGGGTCCGACAGGTGCCAAGCACCGAAGGCCAGTGGAAGCTGCTAAATCTGCTGAAAGAGCAGATGGAGGCTATGGGGTTGGTTGACGTCACGCTCAGCGAAAAAGGGACCGTGATGGGAACGCTGCCGGCGAATATTGACGGCGATATCCCGGCAATTGGCTTTATTTCTCATGTCGATACCTCACCTGATTTTAGCGGTAAACACGTTAATCCGCAGATTGTTGAAAACTACCGCGGCGGTGATATAGCACTGGGCATTGGCGACGAAGTGCTGTCGCCAGTGATGTTCCCGGTACTGCATCAGCTGCTGGGGCAGACGTTAATCACCACCGACGGCAAAACCTTGCTGGGGGCCGATGACAAAGCGGGCATCGCCGAGATCATGACGGCGCTGGCGGTGCTGAAGGGCAAAAATATCCCGCATGGCGATATCCGCGTGGCCTTCACGCCGGATGAAGAGGTTGGAAAAGGCGCGAAACACTTTGACGTTGAGGCGTTTAACGCGCAATGGGCCTACACCGTTGACGGTGGCGGCGTGGGTGAACTTGAGTATGAAAACTTCAACGCGGCATCGGTAACGATCAAAATCGTCGGGAATAACGTGCACCCGGGCTCTGCGAAAGGAGTGATGGTGAATGCACTGTCGCTGGCTGCGCGTATTCATGCGGAAGTGCCCGCCGAAGAAAGCCCGGAGATGACGGAAGGGTATGAGGGTTTTTATCATCTGACCAGCATCAAGGGGACCGTGGACAGCGCGCAGATGCACTATATTGTCCGCGATTTCGACCGCAAAGCCTTTGAAGCGCGCAAGCGTAAGATGATGGAGATCGCGAAAAAAGTCGGCAAGGGGCTACATCCGGATTGCTATATTGAGCTCATCATCGAAGACAGCTATTACAATATGCGCGAGAAGGTGATGGAACATCCGCACATTCTTGATATCGCCCAGCAGGCGATGCGCGATTGTGACATCGAGCCGGTGATGAAACCGATCCGTGGTGGAACCGATGGTTCACAGCTGTCGTTTATGGGCCTGCCGTGCCCGAACCTGTTTACCGGTGGATATAACTACCACGGCAAGCATGAGTTCGTGACGCTGGAAGGGATGGAGAAAGCGGTGCAGGTGATTGTGCGGATAGCGGAGTTAACCGCGAAGCGGTAAAAAAAGCCCGGTGGCGCTTCGCTTACCGGGCCTACAGGAACGGCTTTTGTAGGCCGGGTAAGGCGTAGCTGCCACCCGGCAAACATCATGGTTCAGTCCTCAAAAAACCAGTACCCGCTGTTAACCAGCGCGGCCAGCATGGCGAGGAAGGAGGGATCGTCCAGCGCGTCGCCAAAGGTATCCGCAGTCAGCACCATATGGCTGGCAATTGCTTCCAGCGCCGGGCGATGCGGAGAGTCCAGGCGCTCGCCGTTGACGAATACCTCTTCGCCAATGCGCAGTACACGTAATCCGCCCAGACGAACCAGCTTATCGCCCTGCTGGAGCGCATCATAAATTTCATCTGCCTGATAAGGCGGCTCTGGCGGTGCGACGTCCAGTTCGTGACGCGACTGGCTGATAAACTCGCCAAACCACTGTCTGAAGTGCTCCGGTTCGTTGATCAGATCCAGCATCATCCCGCGCAGCTTATCCAGCTCCTCTGGCAGAATATCCGCCGGATGCTCACGCGCCGGAACGTCCGGATCGCTGTAACGGTAACTGCCCAGCTCACGCTGTAAAACATAGTCAGCAAATCCGCTGATCATCTCGCGCCCGCTTGGCGCGCGGAAACCAACCGAATAGTTCAGCGAGTTTTCCAGGGAATAACCTTCATGCGGGAAGCCCGGTGGGATATAAAGAATGTCACCTGGCTCCAGCTCTTCATCAATGATCCCTTCAAACGGATCAACCTGGAGCAGATCCGGGTGCGGGCAGTGCTGTTTCATTGGCACTTTTTCGCCCACGCGCCAGCGACGGCGACCGGTACCCTGAATGATAAACACGTCGTACTGATCCAGATGCGGACCCACGCCGCCACCGGGAACGGAGAAGGAGATCATCAGATCGTCCATTCGCCAGTCTGGCAGGGCGCGGAAGGGACGCATTAAGGCTGCGGTAGGTTCGTGCCAGTTGTTGACCGCCTGCACCAGTAAAGACCAGTTGTTTTCGCCCAGGTGATCGTAGCTTTCAAAGGGACCGTGGCTGACCTGCCATTTCCCGTCCTGGTGGCTTACCAGACGGCTGTCTACCTCGTTTTCCATCGCCAGACCAGCGAGTTCGTCAGGAGAAATAGGGTCGATAAAATTGCTGATCCCGCGTTTAAGAACGACCGGGCGTTTTTGCCAGTAACGTTCAATAAAGTCGGGCCAGTTAAGCGTTAATTGATAATCCATATTTATGTATTCCGCAGGCTCTTACTGAGTCGGATTATAACGGAAGCCCCGCTCCCTGGCTGCGAGATCCGCGTATTTTTCACATTCCGGGTCAACTATCGTTCGATACGGGATGCTGGCGGCCAAAAATGACTTCCATCCGGGCTCCGCCCAGCAAACTTTCACCGGTTTCAATCTTGCCCTCGTACTGATCGACAATTTCCCTGGCGACGGATAATCCGACGCCCTGGCCTGGCCGCAGCGTATCGGCGCGCTGGCCGCGATCGAACACCACTTCGCGTTTATTACGGGGAATGCCAGGACCATCATCCTCAACGATAATATGCAGTTCGTTATCCGTTACCCGCGCGGAAACCTCGACAAACTCCAGACAATATTTACAGGCGTTATCGAGCAGGTTTCCCATCACTTCCATAAAGTCATTCTTCTCGCCAACAAAGCTAATTTCCGGTGAGATATCCAGACTGATGTTGACCCCTTTACGCTGGTACACCTTGTTCAGCGCCGAGGTGAGGTTATCCAGCAGCGGGGCTACCGGGTGCAGTTCACGGCTCAACAGAGCGCTTCCGGAGCGCATGCTCGCGCGGTGCAGGTAATAGCCGATCTGCTGTGAAATACGGCTGATTTGTTCCAGCATCACCGGCTCTGCATCATCCACGCTCATTTTCGAACTGCGCATGGAACGCAGGGTACTCTGCATCACCGCCAGCGGGGTTTTCAGGCTGTGCGTAAGGTCGGTGAGCGTCGTGCGATACTTGTCGTAGCGTTCACGTTCGCTTTTCAGCAGGCGGTTGAGGTTGCGCACCAGGCTGGTCAGTTCGCGCGTAGTTTCCGGGTTCAGCTTCTCGCGGTGATGTTCTTCCAGCTCGCGCACCTCTTTGGCAAGGGATTCAATCGGGCGGAGGCTCCACCATGCAGCAACCCACAGGAGAGGGATCACCAGCAGCAGGTTGGCAGCCAGAACATACACAAACCAGTTCCAGACCATATATGAGCGTTTCAGCTCAACCGGGATGGTATCGATCACCACAATGGTTAACTGCGGCATGTTCAGGGTGGCGGGATAAAGGTTGATGGCCACAGAGTGGGTCATCTCCGTGTCGTCATCTTCGGCACGGATCTCATTAAGCTTGATCTGTAAGGCGCGATCGTCACGCAGCAGGCTGCTGGTGGAGTTGAGATCGGCTTCTATTTCATGAAAACCGTTGGTTTTCAGCCATTCCGGACGGATGCGCTTTTTCAGCCACGGGACATCGCGCTGGGCCCACAGCAATTTCCCTTTTTCATCGTAGATCAGCGCCAGCGTCGGGCTCTGCTGATTCAGGTTTTCCGGCATCTCGACGGTGATTCGGTTGTTCTCCCACTTCGCCAGGGTATAAAACAGGTTACTTTCGCCGCGAAGCAGGCGGAAGGTGGTTTTATCGAAGCTCACGCTATACCCGACCAGCGCCACCATCCCGTAAGAGAGCGACAGCACCAGCACGACGGCGGCGGTTGCCAGCAAAAAGCGAACCCGCAGCGAAAGGGGTAAAATGTGACGCAAAATCCCTTTCATTTAGCGTAATTCAAACAGGTAACCCTGACCACGCACGGTGGTGATCACGTCATGCGGGTACTGCGCCTGAATTTTTTTACGCAGGCGGCCCATCAGCACGTCAATGGTGTGGCTTTCGCGCAGTTCGGCATCCGGATAGAGCTGAAGCATCAGAGAATCTTTGCTCACCACTTTACCGTTGTTACGGATCAGCGTTTCCATGATGGTGTATTCGAATGCGGTCAGCTTGATCACTTCATCATTAATAGAAAATTCGCGGCGGGAGAGATCCACCTGGAATGGCGGCAGAGAGATCACCTGCGACGCCAGCCCGCTGTTGCGGCGCAGAAGCGCCTGCATACGCGCGGCGACTTCTTCAATATGGAAGGGTTTAGTCACGTAGTCATCCGCGCCAGCGCTCAGGACTTCAACCTTGTCCTGCCAGCCTTCACGGGCAGTTAGCACCAGCACCGGCAGGGAAACGTCATGGCTACGCCAGCGGCGGATAAGGGACAATCCGTCTTCATCCGGTAGCCCTAAATCGACAATGGCGATGTCCGGCAGGTGTTCATTGAGATAATAATCGGCCTCTTTTGCGTCTTCAGCATCGTCCACCTGATGACCCATCTCCTGAAGTTGAACTTTCAGGTGATGACGTAGCAATGCGTTATCCTCAACAACCAGTACGCGCATCATCATTTCTCCCTTTATAAATGGTATGAATAGTTTAACGCTGATTATTCAGGTTGACACCAGCGCGATGAAATTAAATGATTTTTTTGCATGCTCCAGAACACAGGGGGCATGACGCCAGGCGCGGGTAATATAAACGGACTTGTTTTCGCAAGCTTCTGCAATCCGGATAAAACAGCCATCCGTTTATGAAATGTTGAAGGCGAGTCGCTTTTTTGACAGAAGGGTCACGCCAGTTTTGTAAAGATTGCCTTTTTTTTGTAAGGATGTTCTCACTATGTCTGCCTTTGTCTACGCTTATTTTATGGTGCGAAATTAGATTTGCATAAGATGTTCCAGAAAAGCAGCATTTTTACAGGACAAAACAGCAATATAGCGAGTAAAGAGGGTTTTATGGAATGGAAGGTTGTTGAGACTATTGCGAGCCCGGAAAGCGGAACTATCTTTTGCAAAGTTGAAACACAGTATGGCCTGAATTATATCCTGTGGTTAAAGGGAGATTATTACGTTCGTACAGGTGAAATCATCACCACCTCAAACCAGGGGATCCTGATTAACGATCGACGCCGTAGAGTATGGATAGCGCAGGCAATGCCCTTTACATCCATAGGCTGGATGGGGTTCAAACAGAAAAACGCGTGTCCAGGCAACCGGCAAGAGATGGATCGTCCGTGCACGGCTGAAACCCCGTGCCAGTTCAAACTGTGCCCGTTCGGCTTAAAACGATATATTCCGGAAAGTTATTCCACGACGAAAATTAACAACCATCCTGACGGCAGGCTTTAATCCCGGCAAAACAGGTAATGTGACGTGAAAACATCAACTCGATGATGTAAAACAGCCCCCTTTCCGGATGGAAAGGGGGAAGGGCGATTACTTTAGCTCGTCAACCATAGTAATGGCGCGGCCAATATAGTTTGCCGGGGTCATCTCTTTCAGGCGCGCTTTTTCTTCTTCTGGCAGCGCCAGACCGTCGATAAACTGTTTCATACCTTCAGCATCAACGCGTTTACCGCGGGTCAGCTCTTTGAGTTTCTCGTACGGTTTTTCAATGCCGTAACGACGCATCACGGTCTGAATCGGCTCCGCCAGCACTTCCCAGTTGTGATCCAGCTCGTCCAGCAGACGGTCGCGGTTAACTTCCAGTTTGCTCACACCTTTCAGGGTGGACTGGTAGGCGATCAGCGCGTAGCCAATACCTACGCCCAGGTTACGCAGCACCGTGGAGTCAGTCAGGTCGCGCTGCCAGCGGGATACCGGCAGCTTGCTCGCCATATGCTGCAACACGGCATTCGCCAGACCCAGGTTACCTTCGGAGTTTTCGAAGTCGATTGGGTTCACTTTGTGCGGCATGGTGGACGAACCGATTTCCCCGGCGATGGTTTTCTGCTTGAAGTGGTTCAGGGCGATGTAACCCCATACGTCACGATCGAAGTCGATCAGGATGGTGTTGAAGCGCGCAATGCAGTCAAACAGCTCGGCGATGTAGTCGTGCGGCTCAATCTGGGTGGTGTACGGGTTCCACTGGATCCCCAGAGAGGTCACAAATTCTTCGCTGAACTGGTGCCAGTCCACTTCCGGGTACGCGGCGATGTGGGCGTTGTAGTTACCCACCGCGCCGTTGATTTTGCCGAGGATCTCAACCTGCTCCAGCTGACGATACTGGCGTTCCATGCGGTACGCCACGTTCGCCATTTCTTTACCCATGGTAGATGGGGTTGCTGGCTGGCCGTGAGTACGGGACAGCAGCGGAATGTCGCGGTATTCCACGGACAGCGCTTTCACCGCATCAATGATTTTACGCCAGTAAGGGAGTACCACCTCTTTCCGCGCGGTAGAGAGCATCAGCGCGTGAGACAGGTTGTTAATATCCTCAGACGTACAGGCGAAGTGAATAAATTCAGATACCGCGTGCAGGGCAGGGACGCATGCCACTTTCTCTTTCAGGAAGTATTCAACTGCTTTCACGTCGTGGTTGGTGGTGCGTTCGATGGTTTTAATGCGCGCGGCATCTTCTTCGCTGAACTCAGCAACGATTTTATCAAGGTAATCGTTTGCCTTTGCGTCAAAAGCAGGAACTTCCTTGATTGCTGTCTGGGCGGCCAGCTTTTGCAGCCAGCGTACTTCAACCTGAACACGGAACTTCAGCAGGCCATATTCGCTGAAGATCCCGCGCAGCGCGCTGACTTTATCGCCGTAGCGTCCATCGACAGGGGATACGGCGGTCAGTGAGGATAATTCCATAATTCGCAACTCCGGGAGGTTAACAATGAGCAAGAATTTGTTTTGCCTGAGTCGTCAGGCGATGACGAGAAAACATTAACTGTAGGCGGCCACCGCCGACCTGTTGCCACAGCACGGCGGCACGGATGCCTGCCAGCAGCGAAGCGCGTACCTTCGCCTGTACCTGTGGGCTTTGCAATACGGCAGGCGAACCGGTGACCTGAATACGCGGGCCGAGCGGGCTAATCACGTCAACATAGATACCGGCCATCGCGCTCAGCAGGGTCTCAGACTGGAGGTCAAAGTGGTCGAGCTGGCGCTGTAGCCCGGCGATGCGATCGCCAAGGGTATTCATTGCGCCTTTTGCCGCGTTCAGCTTACGTTCCAGCACCATCAGGCTTAAGGTGTAGCGGGTCAGTTCCGCATTCAACCCCTGACGGTTGCTGGCGTTGAGCACGCCGAGCAGAGTTTCAAGACCGAGACGAAGATTGGTTTCACTGCCGCCAAAGACGCCCAGCGTGGAGCCTGGGTTGAGGTCGATAACGCTGTTAAGTGAAACGTGCAGGGCGTCAGCGTCGCAATGACCCTGATGCGCCAGCTGTTGCACCAGACGGGCTGACTGGCAAATTCCCGCCAGCGCCAGGGTGATGTCGTAATAGTTCTTCGCCACACGATCTCCTTTATGTGTGCAAACGGTTTAAACAGCAGGCAGCGGCAGGCGCTGTTCAATGATCCCACCGCCGAGGCAAATTTCGCCGCTGTAGAAAACAGCAGACTGGCCAGGGGTAACGGCGGAAACCGGCTCGTCGAAACGCACGTCAATGCGATCGTCATCCAGTGCGGTTACGGTGCAAGGGATGTCCGTCTGGCGGTAGCGCGTTTTCACTGTGCAGCGCAGCGTGCCTTTCAGCGGCTCGCGATCGACCCAGTGCAGCTGTTGCGCGATCAGTCCAACGGACATCAGGCGCGGGTGGTCGTGACCCTGAGCCACAACCAGAATATTGTTTTCGACGTCTTTGTCGACCACGTACCACGGATCTTCGCTGCCCTCTTTGGTGCCGCCGATACCCAGACCTTTACGCTGGCCGAGAGTGTGGTACATCAGTCCCTGGTGCTGACCAATCTCATCACCGTCAACGGTGACGATTTTGCCCGGCTGTGCAGGCAGGTAGCGCCCCAGGAACTCGCGGAATTTACGCTCGCCGATAAAACAAATACCGGTGGAGTCTTTTTTCTTCGCGGTGATCAGATCCAGATCTTCAGCAATCTTACGCACTTCCGGCTTTTCCAGCTCGCCGACCGGGAACAGACTTTGGGCAATCTGTTCGTGGCTCAGCGTATAGAGGAAGTAGCTCTGATCTTTATTGCCGTCCAGGCCGCGCAGCAGCTGGCTTTTGCCATTCACATCCGCGCGACGCACGTAGTGGCCAGTCGCAATGTAGTCTGCGCCCAGGTCTTCCGCAGCGAATTCCAGGAAGGCTTTGAATTTGATCTCTTTGTTGCACAGGATATCCGGGTTTGGCGTGCGGCCCGCTTTGTACTCTTCGAGGAAGAGTTCAAAAACGTTGTCCCAGTATTCTGCGGCAAAGTTAACGGTGTGCAGTTCGATGCCGAGCTTATCGCACACGGCCTGCGCATCGGCGAGATCCGCAGCGGCAGTGCAGTATTCCTCGCCATCGTCTTCCTCCCAGTTCTTCATGAACAGGCCCTCCACCTTATAGCCCTGTTGCTGCAACAGGTAGGCGGAAACGGAGGAATCGACACCGCCGGACATGCCGACGATTACTTTTTTCTGGCTGTTATCTGACATGGAATACTCACGACATTGAACTTCAAGGCGGCGTATTCTATCACGCCCCCCCACCATTGACACCCTCTGTAAACGGCCAGTTAAATTCTGCAATGACATCCAGCGGCAGGCGCGCCGTAGACTGCCAGCAGCGGATGCTTTCCGCAACCAGTGGCGAGCGCAGGTTTGGCGCGTTCAGGATCTCCTCTGCGGTCACCCACAGGCAGCGATCGATATCGTCGTCGTGCGGTTCAGTGGCGCACGTTTCGTTAAGCTCAACGGCGAATAAAAAGCGCAGGAAAGGTGTCTGGTCAGGCGCTATCCACTGATGCATACGGATAAAGTGCTGCGGTTCGGCGCGGATACCCGTCTCTTCCCAGAGCTCGCGTTTCGCTGCCTGCAATAAGGTTTCATTGGCTTCAAGATGCCCGGCTGGCTGGTTCCACAGCGCTTTGCCGTTAATGGTCTCTTCCACCACCAGGAATTTCCCCTGCGCGTGGACCACGCAGGCGACCGTAACATGAGGTTTAAACATCAGTTCTCCTTAGGGGTAACATCCCGCCATTCCCCGTTTGCCAGCGAGTCCAGCGTATAGCTGCCCATGGCGTAGCGAATGAGTCGCAGGGTAGGGAAGCCCACATGCGCAGTCATGCGCCTGACCTGTCGGTTGCGGCCTTCATAAAGGGTGATTTTAAGCCAGCTGGTAGGAATGGATTTACGCTCACGAATCGGCGGGTTGCGCGGCCACAGCCACTCGGGTTCATTCACACGTTCAATACCAGCCGGCAGGGTGGGACCGTCGTTCAGCGTTACGCCGTTGCGCAGCTTTGCCAGCGACGCGTCGTCCGGCTCGCCTTCAACCTGCACATAGTAAATTTTTCCGGTACGTTTGCCCGGCTGAGTAAGCCTGGCCTGGAGCACGCCGTCATTGGTAAGGACCAGCAGCCCCTCGCTGTCGCGATCCAGGCGTCCCGCTGCGTAGACTCCCTGTACGGGGATAAAGTCCTTCAGCGTGCTGCGCCCGGCCTCGTCGGTAAACTGCGGCAATACATCGTAGGGTTTATTGAACAGTATGACCCGCGTTGGCTGGGGTTCTGGCGTTCTTCTGGTGGCTTGTCGTGAGCTGAATCGCTCAACCCGGTGTTTTCTAAAAGAAGTTTTCGTCATGGTATTTTCAGGCGTTATCAATTGCCGCATTATAGCCTAATAACGAAGACCTTTCATGGCGTCGGACAATCAGGTACTATCGGAAGGCTCATTACAATTTATTAACATAAGATCAGTAACAACCAGAAGCGCTCGAAGGAGAGGTTAATGGAAAGCAAAGTAGTTGTTCCGGCGGAAGGTAAAAAGATCACCCTGCAAAACGGCAAGATTAACGTTCCTCACAACCCGATTATCCCGTTCATCGAAGGTGACGGTATCGGTGTAGACGTTACCCCGGCGATGCTGAAAGTGGTTGATGCCGCTGTTGAGAAAGCCTACAAAGGCGAGCGTAAAATTTCCTGGATGGAAATTTACACCGGTGAAAAATCCACTCAAGTTTATGGCCAGGACGTCTGGCTGCCAGCCGAAACGCTGGACCTGATCCGCGACTATCGCGTTGCTATCAAAGGCCCTCTGACCACGCCAGTTGGCGGCGGCATTCGCTCCCTGAACGTGGCGCTGCGTCAGGAACTGGATCTGTATGTGTGTCTGCGTCCGGTGCGTTACTACCAGGGCACCCCAAGCCCGGTTAAGCACCCGGAACTGACCGACATGGTTATCTTCCGTGAAAACTCTGAAGACATCTACGCGGGTATCGAATGGAAAGCGGACTCTGCTGACGCAGAAAAAGTGATTAAATTCCTGCGCGAAGAGATGGGCGTGAAGAAAATTCGCTTCCCTGAGCATTGCGGCATCGGCATCAAGCCGTGCTCCGAAGAAGGGACCAAGCGTCTGGTGCGTGCCGCCATCGAATACGCTATCACCAACGATCGTGACTCTGTGACCCTGGTGCACAAAGGCAATATCATGAAGTTCACCGAAGGCGCGTTCAAAGACTGGGGCTACCAGCTGGCGACCGAAGAGTTCGGCGGTGAACTGATCGACGGCGGCCCATGGCAGAAAATTAAGAACCCGAACACCGGTAAAGAGATCATCATTAAAGATGTGATTGCCGATGCGTTCCTGCAACAGATCCTGCTGCGTCCTGCTGAGTATGACGTGATCGCCTGTATGAACCTGAATGGTGACTACATCTCCGATGCGCTGGCAGCACAGGTGGGTGGTATCGGTATCGCCCCGGGCGCGAACATCGGTGACGAGTGCGCCCTGTTCGAAGCCACTCACGGTACTGCACCGAAATACGCAGGCCAGGACAAAGTCAACCCAGGCTCTATCATTCTGTCCGCAGAGATGATGCTGCGTCATATGGAATGGTTCGAAGCCGCAGACCTGATCGTTAAGGGTATGGAAGGCGCGATTAACGCGAAAACCGTCACCTATGACTTTGAACGTCTGATGGAAGGCGCTAAACTGCTGAAATGCTCAGAGTTTGGCGACGCGATTATCGCGAACATGTAATCCACTCGCTGGGTTAAATGACAACGGGAGCCTGAGGGTTCCCGTTTTTTATGCACACAAGACGGAAACAACGCTATGACCCATGATATCCCGCTCAAGTATTATGACATCGTCGACGAGTATGCGACTGAAACGGCGAAACCGGTAGAAGAGGCAGAGCGTACGCCGCTGGCACACTATTTCCAGCTGCTGCTCACTCGCTTATACAACAATGAGGAAATCAGTGAAGAGGCGCAGCGGGAGATGGCTGTCCAGGCGGAGATAGACGAAGCGCGCATTGACGATATTGCGAACTTCCTGAATCAGTGGGGCAATGAATAACGCATCATCGCGCTGAGTCTGCCAGCAGCCTGGCGAGGTCGTGCCGGGTTAGCGACTTTGAAAAGTACCAGCCTTGTACGAGGGCATCGGGGTATCTCTGCGCGATGAACTGAAATTGTGTTTCGCTTTCAACCCCTTCAAAAACCAGGGTTTTGTTCAGTTTAGCGAGCGCGTCGCTGAAGATCACCAGGATATCCTGTTTATAGTGCTCGCTGATGCCGTCCACTAACGACTTATCTACCTTGATTTCGTCATATTTGAGATTTGTGAGCCTGGCAAGATTAGAGTTTTGCACGCCAAAATCGTCTATTGAAATTTTGACGCCTGCCGATTTAAGCTCCTCACAAAACTCTTCAAGGATGGCCGAGGTGGAAACGCCATTCTCGGATAACTCAACTTTGATTAACGATAAAGGAATCGCGTTCTCTGAGCATGCATGACGTAATACCGACAGGAATTTGCCGTCTTCAATTTCCGTCCGGCCAACGTTCAGTGAAATCATTAACTGATGTTCAGCGGCCAGCGCGGCAATTTCCGCCAGGGATTTCTTTATCATGTTCTGATAATAAACGTTATACAGGCCAATTTTTTTGATTAACGGGATAAACAGCTCAGGAGAAACCTCTTTGTGATTGTTATCCTGCCATCTTGATAACACTTCAACCCCGACGATTTTCTTATCAGCCACCCGAATAACGGGCTGAAAATGAACGCTGATGGTATTCGCTTTCACCGCCTTGACCAGCGTTCGCTCCAGTGAACGTCGGTCTTCATAAAGTCGAAGAGAAAACAGCGTCAGGGATACCCAGATAAAGTATAAAAACAGACACAGAAGCACCATCACTACGTGGGAGAGCGAAGCCAGTCCGGCATCGTGGTGTGTGACGGTGACACACAAATCCCAGCGTGTACTGCACTCTGTCACAGCCAGCGTAAATAACAGAGACTGTAAGCGGCTAAGGTTTTCTGATGGCGGCGTAACGGTGAAAAAGGTGCGGCCGAAATCTTTAGTGGAAGAACGAAGCGAATAGTTGGCGGTAACGGGGGCAAATTTATCGTAGGCTGAACGGGAGGTGAAAATAATAAGGTGGTTATAAGTTGTCGCATTACCGATAAAGAAATCTTTCTGCGAAAACTGCGCCAGACTGAATCCGTTCTGGGTTTTATGCAGCTCAGGGGGAAGGGCGATGGGATTTGCCAGCTTGCCCCAAAACGCGGTGCAGGTGATTTTCCCCTTTTCAATAAACCCCACATCGGCGAAATAGAGACTACGCATCTTTAATTTTCGGTAGACGTTCAGACTGGCGCTATCGCATCCCTGCACGGTGGTATTTTTAAGCGTACTGGCGATATTTTGTGTTAACTCTTCGGAATAGCTTAAGAGCGTGTGGGAGATCTCCCTCTGCCGGTTCTTTTGCTGCTCAACGATAATGGCGTTAACCGCATACAGCGACAGGACGACCATTAGGGTTGAGATGATAGCAACGGCAATGGCCTTCTTCATTTTCCTGCTGTCCCGCCACGTCCTGAGGTGCAGGGATCTTATCACAGGTCATAAAAGCTACAAGTATGAGAGTTGAGCCGGCACGGAATCGGAAGGAAATCCACCCTGCCAGGCTCCTTTCAACTCAGAACCACTCAAACCGTGTTGAGAGCAGTAACAGTAGCGTACTGGCAGAAACAAGATTAAGGCAGATGACGAACTTGCTCGATACGTTCATGTTATCAACGCTTTTTGGTTATTCAGAAGCCACAGAGAATAGCGTTTCACCTCCACAGAAAAAACGCCAGATTTTGGTGGGTTGAGGCAAAAAAAAGCCCACTAAAAAGTGGGCAAGAAATACTGGAAGCAATGTGAGCAATGTCGTACTGAATACCTGAGTTATTTGCTCAACTATTCAGTAATGAGAAAGATAATCTTTCTCAGTAGAAGATGCAACCCCAGGATGAGTGTGGATCGACATTTTTTACTGCTCATATTTTACTCAAACGAGCCGTGTGATTCTTATCACAAATTTCCTTTCTCAGATCCTGTGCTATCCTTTTCTGTGTCGTTGATTTAATGACAAAAACCATACAGAGAGGAAAGCTATGGGAATTTTATCCTGGATTATCTTTGGGCTGATTGCGGGGATCCTGGCGAAGTGGATTATGCCGGGCAAAGATGGCGGCGGTTTCATCGTCACGATCATTCTGGGGATTGTGGGTGCAGTCGTCGGCGGCTGGATCAGTACCCTGTTCGGCTTTGGCAGAGTTGATGGCTTCAACTTCGGCAGCTTTGTCGTCGCGGTGATTGGCGCGCTGGTTGTTCTGTTTATCTACAGAAAAATCAAAAGCTAAATCTGACCTGTGTTAAAAAAGGCTGCCTGACGGCGGCCTTTTTACTTTGGGCGTTACCACCAGCCTAACTGCGTACCGGCGACGGCCACGATGGCGACAATCAGCATGATGATGGTCGTTTTTCTCATTTATGCCCCCGGCGCGGCGTAACCGCCAAGGAAAAACCAGCCTAAAAACACCACCGCTGTGATAAAAATAACCACCGGAAAGAGGATCCCTATTCTCATGCCATCACCTGTTTGAGTTTGTATAAGGCCGTAGAGTGTACGGTTTTAATCTAACGCGACAAAGCCTGTTTTGCTTTTTCCTTTTTTATCCTGATACATCGCGAGGTCCGCGGTGCGCAGGGCGCTATCTTCATCCGTGCTGTGAGGATCAACAATAACGACGCCAAGGCTTGCACCGGGATAAAGAATGGTGGCATTGCCTAACCCGTATTCGCCCGCAATAAGACCATTGAGGCGGGTTTTGATTGCGTTGATCTCTGTACTGGCGTCGCCATCATCGCTGTGACTCAGGCTGGCAACCAGAAATTCATCGCCGCCGAGCCGGCCAATAATCTCATCCTGCGTTTGCTCGTGAGTCAGTCGCTTGCCGACCTGTACGAGGAAGCGATCGCCCGCCTCATGCCCGTACTGGTCATTGATTCGCTTGAAATCATCGAGGTCAATAAAGGCAATCATGACGTTGCGGCTAAGATGGCGCGCCAGTGAGAACAGGGTGGTAAGGTTTTCAAAAATGGCGCGACGATTCGGCAGGCCGGTAAGGGCGTCGGTGTAAGAGTGGGCAATGAGCGCCGCATTTGCTTCGCGAAGCTGAAGCACAAGCGACTCTTTCTGAATGTACTGACCAATTAACCCGGCAAAGAGCCTGATCACCTGCTCGCCACGCTCGCTGAACTGTTTCTGTGCGGTGCTGGCAGCGCAAAGCGTGCCGTACAGAGAACCGTCAGCCAGGTGAACCGGCACGCTCATATAGGTTGTAATACCCAGTGCTTTTGCCGCTTCACACTCCGGCCAGCGGTCAGGCACCTCGTTACTGAACAAAGTGTCGCTATCCATGGCGCGCTTACAGAGCGTTTCGTCCCAGGGCACGCTGAACCCTTCCGGGATTTGCATTTGCTTGCTGTTACGGGCATATAAAATGTGCTGCAAACGCGCGTTAATATCGATTTTGGTCAGGTAGGTTGATTCCATATCCGTCACAATTTCCAGCATTTCCAGTAGCTGACGCACAAGACTGTCGAGAGATTGCTCAGTGGAGAGGGTTTCTGAAACACGGGCAAGAATGATATCTGACATGAGGCAGGTTGACTCCCATGCAGAAGACCTCTGTATCTGCATGTTATGCTGAAAATTTAGACTCCGGTCATAGTAAAACATGAACAGGATTAATTTTATAGATTCTTCTGAAAGCGGATGAGGGAGAGGCTAAAAAAAAGCCCCGATGTTGAGATCGGGGCAAAACATCTTGATTACGGAATGATGTTCTCTGGTCAGTGTGAGAACAGGTATCACTATAAGAGGGAATCGTGCAGGTTTAATGGAGAAATCATGGAGAAAACGGCGATGACCCGTTACTCTGACGTTTTTACACCCTGAAGGATCATGATAATGAAATATCTTCTCCTGGCGCTGGTTGTACCACTGGCCGCCTGCTCAACAAAGACCACCCCTCCTGATGCGCCTCAACCGCCGCACGCTATTGGTATGGCAAACCCGGCGTCAGTGTACTGTCTGGAGAAAGGGGGAGAGCAAATCCCTGTCCAAAGCCCGCAGGGTGTACGTACCGAGTGCAAATTACCAGGCGGGGAAGTGATCGATGAATGGGATCTCTACCGCCGCGATCACCCGCAACCAACCAGATGACAAGGGCAATAAAACTGCGATACACTTCTCTTTAGGATTATTCTTAGCCAGTTTCTGGCAGTACGTTTGCGAGAAGAAGTATGTTTCAGTTAAAACCGGGCAGCATGGCGATGATCGTGGGTGCGCGTACGGCGGCAGGCCGTCGAAATATCGGTAAATCCGTGGAGCTGTTTGGCCTTTGTCAGCCGGGCCAGCGTTTTGTAAACCCGGTTAACGGCGTCATGACGCAATTACCTGATACATCAGCACGTGCGCTGTGGCTGGTCACCGGTGATGTTTACGCCTTTGATAACCAGCACGGTTTTGCGTTTGTTCGCCCGGAACATTTGATGCCGCTTACTCCCGACGAGATGCCACACAACGTGGATGAGCTGGCGATCGGTTAATCACAGTTTACGTAGCCAGTCCGCCAGTACCCGCGCGTGATTCTGCTCCCTGTTTTTCGCCCCGTAGAGTAGCGTCACGGTCTGCTGTCGGGCGAGGGCCGCCAGGCGTTTGCCTTCATCCTGATGCTGCGCCAGCTCTTTACGATAGGCTTCACTGAACGCAGTGAAATCTATCGTTTCACTGTGAAAAGCTTTTCGCAGTTCGCTGGACGGCGTTAGCGATTTACACCACTCATCACAGGCGAGGTCGGTCTTTTTTATTCCTCGCGGCCAGAGTCTGTCTACCAGCACCCGGTAACCATCGTCTGACGTTGCCTGTTCATATACGCGCTTACATTGAATCATCCGTTTTCCTCCTGCCGTGCGACGTTCGGCAAGAACACTATAGCACCCGTCTTTTATACACCCAATTTAAGGTATTGTGGTAATTGCAAAAGATCGGTAGTCTGAGGCTCCTTATGTTATCTGAAAATCCTCCGGCATAAGGAATCTCTCATGGAACTCTCCCCGGTTAAAACGACGCTGCGCATTGCGCTGGTTGGTGATTTCAATCCTGATGTTATTGCGCACCAGGCGATCCCGCTGGCGATTGACGACGCCGCTGCGGTTCTGGATCTCACCGCTGATTATGACTGGCTCGCCACGCCTGAGCTGACCAGCCCCGAAGACCTCGTCGGGTATGATGCCATCTGGCTGGTACCGGCAAGCCCGTATAAAAACACCGAGGCGGCGTTTATTGCGGCGCGTTACGCGCGTGAGAATAGCATCCCCTTTCTCGGCACCTGCGGCGGGTTCCAGCATGCGCTGATTGAGTATGCGCGTAATGTACTGGGCTGGCACGATGCAGGCCATGCCGAAACCGATACCGAGGGAAGGATGGTGATTGCGCCGCTGACCTGCTCGCTGGTAGAAAAAACCGACGCGATAGAGCTGCGGAATAACACGCTGATTGCCAAAGCGTATGGCAAGCCGGAAATTCAGGAGGGGTATCACTGCAATTATGGTGTCTCGTCTGAGTTTGCCAGCCAGCTTGAGCGGGGCGACATGCGCGTAACGGGCTGGGACGAGCAGGGCGAGATCCGCGCGGCAGAGCTGATAACCCATCCTTTCTTTGTCATCACCCTGTTCCAGCATGAGCGGGCTGCGCTTCAAGGGCGACCTGTCGTGCTGGTACAGGCCATGCTGCGGGCGGCGCAGGGATAAAAAAAGCAGACCGTCAGGTCTGCCTTGAATGTCAGCGGGGTGTGATCTCCCGGTCACGCCCGGCCAGCATGCCGCACAGGGCCATCACTACCGCAGCCAGCGCACAGGCCAGCAGCGGAATGCGCCAGTCTCCGGCGGTATCGTGAATTTTCCCCATCAGCGGTGGGCCACAGGCCGCCAGAAGATAGCCAATCGACTGTGCCATGCCGGAGAGCGCGGCGGCCTGATGTGCCGAGCTGGCCCGCAGTCCGATAAACGTCAGGCCGAGGATCATGGTGGCGCCGGATCCAAAGCCAAACACCAGCGTCCAGACGACGGCCAGCCCCGGCGCGAACCAGAACCCGGCCGCACTGACAGCGCACATCAGAGCGACAAGCCCGGCTATGCCACGCTGATCGTTAAGACGGTGCAGGATCAGCGGAATGGCGAGACCGGGAACAGCGGTTGCCAGCTGGAGAAGCCCGTGCATGGAGCCAGCCTGCGTTTCGCTGTAGCCGTGGCTAAGCAAAATCGCGGGTAACCAGCCGATAATGACATAGTAAATCAGCGAGTTAATGCCCAGAAAAAGTGTTACCTGCCAGGCGAGTGCCGAGCGCCAGATAGCCCGGTTGTGCAACGCGCCCGCGCCGGTCAGGGTGGCGGCCGGCCTCTGGCGCCATTGCGGTAACCACAGCAGCAGCGCCACCAGCGGGAAGAACATCAGCATCAACAGCGCTCCGTGCCAGCCACCACTCCCCAGCGACAGCGGGACGATCAGCGCCGACCCTGCGGCAGCGGCGGCCCCCATCGTCAGCGAATACGCCCCCGTGAGTTTTGCGACCTGGCCCGGAAAATCACGTTTGATTAAGCCAGGTAACAGGACATTGCCCAGCGCAATCCCACAGCCCACGATCGCCGTACCGATAAACAGCAGCGCGGCCGACGGCAGCGAACGTACGCCAATCCCGATGCAAATCAGCAGCAGAGCGATAAAAAGGCTGCGCTCCATGCCCAGGCGCCGGGCGACGCCTGCGGCAAGGGGAGAGATAAAGGCGAAGGCAAGCAGGGGCAGCGTTGTGAGCAGGCCGGTTTGCGCCGTGCTTAAGCCATAGTCCTGTCGGATGGTGTCGAGCAGGGGGGCGACACCGGTAAATGTGACGCGCAGCGTCGTGGCGATCATCAGGATGCCTGCAACCAGCAGTGCACCCTGTTTCCCGGAAGGTTGAATAGCAGTAGTCATTATTGTCTCTTACGTTCAGGCGAGCGCATACCATACCGATTTAAGTTGTGGTTGAAATCAGGCTAAAATGACAGTTTATCGCTAATATCGGACAACTTTATGTACGGACTGGGGCTCGACGGCTACGATCCCGATAGCCAGCACGACGCGGCGGTGGCCTTTCGCATCCGCGTGGTGGCACAGGAACAATTTATTCCGCTGCATCAGCACCGCAAAGGGCAGCTGATTATGGCGCTGGGTGGAGCGATCACCTGTGAAGTGGAGAGCGCGATGCTGATGGTGCCGCCCCAGTATGCGGTGTGGATCCCAGGACAAACGCCGCACAGCAACAAGGCGACGCCCGGCGCGCAGCTCTGCCTGCTGTTTATTGAACCCGGTGCGCTCGAATTGCCGACGCGTACCTGTACGCTGAAAATATCGCCCCTGGTGCGGGAGCTGGTGCTGGCGCTTGCGGACAGGTCACGGGAAGAGTTGCCTCTTCCCGCTACGGGAAGGCTGGTAGACGTCCTGTTTGATGAACTGCCCCTGCAACCGCAGGAGCATCTACAGCTGCCGGTATCTCCGCATCCAAAAATTCGCCTGATGAGTGAGACCATGGCAAACGAACCTGCCGCATGGCAGACGCTGGCGCAGTGGGCAAGCCACTTTGCCATGAGCGAACGCAATCTGGCGCGGCTGGTGGTGAAAGAGACCGGCTTAAGCTTTCGCCGCTGGCGGCACCAGCTCCAGCTGATTGTCGCATTGCAGTTTTTGATCGGCGGGAAGTCGGTCCAGCAGGCGGCGCAGGCGCTGGGGTATGACTCCACCACCGCCTTCATCACCATGTTTAAGAAAGGGCTGGGACAGACGCCGGCCCGCTATATCGCCAGCCTGACTACGACTTCCCGATAAACAGCGAAACCAGACCGGCAGCAATCAGCGGGCCAACCGGCACGCCACGAAACAGCGCCACGCCTAACACGGTGCCCACCAGCAGCCCGGCCACCAGCGAAGGCTGGCTGCTCATCAGCGTCACGCCGCGACCGCCAAGCCACGAGACAAAAACGCCCACCGCAATCGCCACCAGCGATTTCCAGTTTACAAAGGAGTGCAGCAGCGTTGAGGCCGGTAGCGTTCCGCTGGCAATCGGGGCCATCACGCCGATGGTCAAAATAATGATCCCGATGGTAAGCCCCTGTTTTTCTATCCACGGGAAGAAGGTGTTCAACGGTGTGACGCGAACGATGATCAGGACCAGAATGGAAATCGCGACGGTGGTGTTGTGGCTGACAAAACCCAGTGCAGCCAGGGCCAGAAGTATGAGCAGTGTAGGGTCGAACATGACGGGGTCCTTGCCAAAAATAGTAAGCCTGCTTACTTTACGCGCAAACGCGTCGGCAGGCAGGCTTTACTGAAAAAATTGTCTATTTTTGGGCACTTGCCTGACGTCAGTCCACCAGTTGCTGGATAAGCGGACTCCCTTCGCGGATAAACACCGGGATGGTTTCCAGCGCCGCAGGCACCCGGATGTGCTCCCCACCGGCGTAGCGCTCACCGTTGAGAGCGACCCAGCTATTGCCCGTCGGCAACCAGACATCGCGCTCACGCTGGCCGGCCTGCATAACCGGTGCCACCAGAAGATCTTCGCCAAACAGATACTGATCTTCACACGCCCAGCTCTGCTTGTCCTGCGGATAGTGCCAGAACAGCGGACGCATGAGCGGGTCTCCGTGCAGATGAGCCTGCTGGTACAACGCGTCAATATACGGGCGCAGGGTTTCGCGCACGGTAAGCCAGTGCTGCATGATGGCGTAATTCTCTTCTCCGTAACTCCACAGCTCATTAGGCGAACCGCTGTTACACTGAGGAATGCCGTCACGGTAGCGCTCCGGAGGCTGGATCTGCGGTTCGCGATAGCCGTGCATGCGCAGAACCGGTGTAAACACCGCCCACTGGAACCAACGGATCAGTAATTCGTGGAACGCCGGGTTGTTAACGTTCCCTCCCTGGAAGCCGCCGATATCGGTCGTCCACCATGGGATCCCCGCCAGCCCCATATTCAGTCCCGCGGCGAGTTGATTGCGAAAAGCATGGAATGAGGAGTGGACATCACCCGACCACGCCAGCACGCCGAATCGCTGGCTGCCTGCCCAGGCGCAGCGTACAAGGTTAACAATGTCGGTTTCACCGTTTGCCTGGAGCCCATCGTAAAAGCCCTGCGCAAAATCACGCGGGTAGCGATTGCCCACTTCCAGTACCGGACCGGCGTGGTAGCGATAGTTGTCAAAATCATAGGCGCGGTATTCCGGTTCCGCTTCGTCCAGCCAGAACAGCTTAATGCCCATGTCGTAGTAATTTTTCTTCACCGTATCCCAGACGAATTTCCGCGCCTCAGGATGGGTCGCATCAAAGAAGGTGGTATTGCCCATAAAGTCGAGGTTGACCTGCACGCCACGTTCACTGCTGACCAGCCAGCCTTTGGCTTTCATCAGCGGATAGAGAGGGCTGCGCGCCTCTACCGTTGGCCACACCGACACCATCAGCGCAATACCCATTTCGCGCAGCTCGTCGACCATCCCTTCAGGGTCGGGCCAGTCTACGGGGTCGAAGCACCAGGTGCCCTGATTCGGCCAGTGGAAAAAGTCGATGACCATTACCGACAGCGGCAGATTACGGCGGCGATACTCCCGCGCAACCTCAAGCACCTCCTGCTGGGTGCGGTAGCGTAATTTGCACTGCCACAGCCCGCTGATAAACGCCGGGGCGGCGGGCGGAGTTCCGGTGGCTTTTACATACTGGCGGGTGATATCCGCCACCGTGTCAGCGGCGGTGATCCAGTAGTCCATTTCTCCCGTCACGCGGGCGCGCCATTCCGTCTGATTTTTTGCAAAGCTGGCTTCACCAATCGCCGGATTGTTCCACAGCAGGCCATAGCCAAGGCTGGACTGCATAAAGGGCACGCTGGCCTGGGAGTTGCGCTGCGCCAGTTCCAGCGTACAGCCTTTCAGATCCAGCCACGGCTGTTGATACTGACCCATGCCATAGATGCGTTCATCCGGACGCGATTCAAACCGGACGGTGAGCTGATATTTTCCCCCCATTAGCGGCTTAAATTCACGGCCATCCAGCTTCATGGCGCTGACATATTTATCCTGACTCTTCTCGCTGGCACCGATACCCACCGTTGAACGCTGGCGCCACATCTCTTCCAGCAGCAGTTCGCCGCGCTGATTGTAGAAGGCCAGCTGACCTTTAAGGTTCAGCGTCGCGGTAATATTGCCGTTGCGCAGCGTCAGGCTTTCCGCTTCGGCGATAATCTCAGCCTGGCAAGGGGCGGCGGGCAACAGTGCCTGTAAGGCGTCCTCAAAAGCCGGGGAGCAGGTGGCCCTGACGCGCAGGCTGTTTTCTCCCCACGGTTCAATACGCAGGATCTGGCGTTCAAAACGCCATTCGATGCTGTTGGAATGTTTAATCAGCTCACTCATGGATAACGCGTCCTTCTAAACAGGGTTTTTGGCGAGATGGATGGATTGCATTGTGCTGTCGTCGAGCTTATACCAGCGCAGCGTGGCAAACGCGCAGAGTGACAAGACGCCAGGCACGACGGTGAAGAGGGCGATGATGCAGTACATGGCCGTGTTGGTCTGCTCCGGGGCATTGGCAACATAACCGCTTAAGCCCAGCGTCCAGCCAACAATCGCGCCGCTGATTGCCATCCCCAACTTGAGTACGGCGAGGAAGGTGGAGAAGATCACGCCGTCCATGCGTTTGCCCTGTTTCCATTCGCCGTAATCGGCGACGTCCGCCATCATTACCCACATCAGCGTGGTGGTGGCCTGGTAAAGGGTGGAGACGATAAACGTCATGGGCACCAGAATAAGCACCGACTTAGGCGCAAAGAACAGAGCGATGCTGAGTACCCCCGCCAGTACGGAACAGTATCCAAACATCTGCACTTTGCTGACGTTCCGCGTCAGACGTTTGGCCAGCGCGCTGCCTGCGGCTTTCCCGAGAATATGCGCCCCGAGCATCCACATAAAATAGCTTGCGCTACCGAGATAATAAGTGACGAAATACATCATTGCGCCAAGGCGAATAACGCCAAAACCAATGTTGGTTAATACCAGGACGGCGACAATCCGCCATTGGTCGTTTCGTAATAAATCCCGCAGTTCCGCAAGATAATTATTGTGGGTAGCGGGAGCCTTAATACGTTCACGCGTATTGGCGAAGCAGATCCAGAACATGACGACCGCGACGGTCGCCATAATGGCCATTGCCCAGCGGTAGCCCAGTAATTTATCGTCGCCACCTAAAAACTCTGCCAGCGGCATCATAAAGAATGTCGACAGCGCGCCACCCAAAGTGGCAAGGAAAAAGCGATAAGACTGGAGGGAAATTCGCGCATCGTTGTCGGGCGTAATTACCGCGCCCATGGAGCAATAGGGAATATTGATTGCGGTGTACATCAGCATCATCAGGGTATAGCTGACGGTGGCGAAAATCATTTTACCGTGCAGATCGAGGGACGCCGGCACGGCGTAGGTCAGCAGACAACTTGCGCCAAAGGGCAGCGCCAGCCACAGCATCCAGGGACGGAATTTGCCCCAGCGCGTGCGCGTCCTGTCAGCGATATAGCCCATCGCCGGGTCTATTATGGCATCGGCGGTTCTCGCCAGAAGAAACATGGTGCCCACGAATGCGGCAGGTAGCCCCACCACGTCCGTATAGTAAAACGTCAGAAAAATAATGACGTTATCCAGCCCAATATGGCTCGCCATATCGCCTAACCCATAACTGATCTTTTCTTTACGGGTAATTATCTCGGTCATTGTATTCACCTTGCCAGTGTAAGGTTTATTTTTGAGGTGCTCCGTAAACAGGGTTAACCAGGATGAAAAGGTTAACAATTGCGAGATCTGGCATCGGGGTTACGTAAATTTCTTTTCGTGATACCGGTAACAAATAAAGTATTTAAACAGTGACTTTATACGGAGGAGGATAGTTAACAGCGAATCGTTTCAGCGAAAAAAATCGTCTTTTCGCGGACGCGTCATTGTCATTTAGCTGTCATTGTGGGGGAGTAAAAAAGAGGTAAATGGGCAAAGCAGAGGGCATCATGAACGATCCTATGTTTGTCGAAACGCTAATTATTTCCTCATCATTTTTTATCATCGCGATTATTTTGATTGCTTCCGTGCTGCTGCTGGAAAACGGCTGACCGTTAGCCAGCCGCTGTATTTATTGTTTACGGAACGTCACCAGTTCAGGACGGGCGATACGCAGATAGTCCTGGGTATCCATTATCACCGATTTTTCCAGCAGGCCGGCGTTAAAGGCGATTTCATCGAAGCGCTCAAACAGCAGCGGATCGGCGACCAGCGTCAGATCCGGATGAAAGCTGAAGGGGGGAATGGCGCCGAAAACGCAGCCGGTAAGCGCATCCACTTCTGCCGGACTGGCGAGAGAGGCCTTTAGCCCACCGAAATGGCTGGCCAGCAGGCTCAGATCGGCCTGCCGATCGGCGGCAAGGATTGCCAGAATATGTTTCTTAACGCCGTTGCCTTTTACCTTGCAGACCAGTGCTTTTGCACCCTGCCGGAGATCGGTCCCGCGAATTTCACTGACCGCTTCGCATTTCCCAACGGCCTCATGCGCCACCACGCGAAAGCGCGCCTCCTGCTCGGTTAATAAGCTGATTAGCCGCTGATGGGTCGTCGTCCCGGTCACGTCATCAGACATAACGATTTCACCTGTGATTTGCCAATACGTAGCTTGCTACATTAGCACGGGACGGAGAGGGCTGAAAGAAAACAGCCAGCGGGAGCGCTGGCTGTTGGGTCATGCGTTGCTGGTGGATGACTGTTTCTGGAACAGTTCCCGGAAGACCGGATAGATGTCATCCTGGTCACGAATGTGCTGCATCGCAAAGTTATCAAACATCGCTTGCAGATGCTCATACTCACGCCATAGCGTCTGGTGGGCGCGACGGGTAATTTCAATGTAGCTGTAGTAACGCACCACCGGCAGGATCTTCTTCGCCAGAATTTCATGACACAGCGGCGAGTCATCCGCCCAGTTATCGCCATCCGATGCCTGCGCGGCGTAGATGTTCCACTGCGCCGGATCGTAGCGCTCCTTCACTACCTCATCCATCAGCTTCAGGGCGCTCGACACGATGGTGCCACCGGTCTCCTGCGAGTAGAAGAACTCATGTTCATCCACCTCTTTCGCCTGAGTGTGATGGCGGATGTAGACCACCTCCACGTTCTTATACGTTCTGCTCAGGAACAGATAGAGCAGAATATAAAAACGCTTAGCCATATCCTTGGTGGCCTGATCCATTGAACCTGACACGTCCATCAGGCAGAACATCACCGCCTGGCTGGAAGGCTCAGGGCGTTTTTCGTAGTTCTTGTAGCGCAGGTCGAACGTGTCGATAAACGGCACCCGGTCGATCTTCGCCCGCAGTTCGGCAATCTCTTTTCGCAGGCGCTCCTCTTCCAGCAGTTGCGCCGGTTCCGTGTTTTCCACTACTTTCAGGCTGGTTTCCAGCTCGCGCAGTTCGCGCCGTTTGCCTGCCGTCATCGCCGTGCGTCGCGCCAGCGAGTTTTGCAGTGAACGCACCACGCTGATGTTGGCGGGCACCCCATTTGCGGTATAGCCCGCACGATGGGTTTTGTATTCGTTGAGCTGACGGTGCTGATTCTTTCTCAGATTCGGCAGGGCCAGATCCTCAAACAGCAGATCGAGATATTCGTCTTTTGAAATCTGGAAGACAAACTCATCCTGGCCTTCTCCGTCCTGGCTGGCTTGCCCCTGACCGCTGCCAGAACCGCCGCCTCCGCCCTGGGGTCGCTCGATTCTGTCATTCTGGACGAAGTGGTCATTACCTGGGTGTACACGATGGCGAAGGCCGCCACGCCCCTGATGAAACATCGGTTCGCTGATGTCATCGTTGGGGATGGAGACGGATTCGCCGCTGTCGACGTCGGTCACCGAGCGTTTGTTGATGGCCTCGGAGATCGACTGTTTAATTTGCGCTTTATAACGGCGCAAGAAGCGCTGGCGATTCACCGTGCTCTTGTTTTTGCCGTTAAGACGCCGGTCAATAAACCAGGTCATATATCCCCCGTACTGCATTTGCCAACTTGCAGCGTCCGTAAGTGCCGGACATTTTGTTGGCCCGGTAAGCGCGTTACCGGGCACTTGTTTTAAGACGATTTACGCACGCGCAGATACCATTCACAAAGCAGGCGGACCTGTTTGCGCGTATAGCCTTTTTCCATCATACGGTCGACAAAATCGTCGTGCTTTTTCTGCTCGTCGGTTGAGGTTTTGGCGTTGAACGAGATAACCGGCAACAGCTCTTCCGTGTTAGAGAACATTTTCTTCTCTATAACGGTGCGCAGTTTTTCGTAGCTGGTCCAGTTCGGATTGCGGCCGTTGTTATGCGCTCTGGCGCGCAGCACGAAGTTCACAATCTCGTTTCGGAAGTCTTTCGGGTTGCTGATCCCGGCTGGTTTCTCGATTTTTTCAAGTTCCGCGTTCAGGGATTCACGGTCAAACAGCTGGCCGGTATCCGGGTCGCGATACTCCTGATCCTGGATCCAGAAGTCAGCGTAAGTGACGTACCGGTCGAAGATGTTCTGGCCGTATTCGGAATAGGATTCCAGATAGGCGGTCTGGATCTCTTTGCCAATGAACTCGGCGTATTTCGGGATCAGGTAGCCTTTCAGGAACTCCAGGTAGCGTTCAGCCTGCTCCTGTGGGAACTGTTCACGTTCAATTTGCTGTTCCAGCACGTAGAACAGATGTACCGGGTTGGCGGCCACCTCCGCGTGGTCGAAGTTAAAGACGCGGGAGAGGATCTTAAACGCGAAACGCGTCGACAGACCGTTCATCCCTTCGTCGACCCCGGCGTAATCGCGGTATTCCTGGTACGATTTCGCTTTCGGGTCAGTATCCTTCAGGCTTTCCCCGTCATACACGCGCATTTTTGAGTAGATGCTGGAGTTTTCCGGCTCCTTCAGGCGCGACAGGATCGAGAAGCGCGACAGCGTTTCCAGCGTTCCCGGTGCGCAAGGGGCATGGACCAGCTCACTGTGGTTGAGCAATTTTTCGTAAATCTTGATCTCCTCGGAGATCCGCAGGCAATAAGGCACTTTGACGATGTACACACGGTCAAGGAACGCCTCATTGTTTTTGTTGTTACGGAAGGTCACCCATTCAGATTCGTTAGAGTGGGCAAGGATAATCCCGTTAAACGGCAGGGCGGAAATACCTTCCGTCCCGTTGTAGTTCCCCTCCTGGGTGGCGGTCAGCAGCGGATGCAGCACTTTGATCGGTGCTTTAAACATCTCGACGAATTCCATAATCCCCTGGTTGGCACGGCACAGCGCACCGGAATAGCCGTAGGCATCCGGGTCGTTTTGCGCGTGATGCTCTAGCTTACGGATATCGACTTTACCCACCAGCGCCGAGATATCCTGGTTGTTCTCGTCACCGGGTTCTGTTTTGGCAATGGCGATCTGCTCGAGGATAGACGGCCACACTTTCACGACGCGGAATTTGGTGATGTCCCCGCCAAACTCGTGCAGACGTTTTGCCGCCCACGGCGACATGATCGTACCGAGATAGCGATGCGGAATGCCAAACTCTTTTTCCAGAATTTGCGCATCCTCTTGCGGATTAAACAGGCACAGCGGATGGTCATTGACCGGGCTGCGCTCGCCGTTGGCGCTCAGCACATAGATCGGCACGCGCTGCATCAGCGCTTTCAGCCGTTCAGCCAGGGAGGATTTACCCCCACCGACAGGACCCAGCAGGTAAAGGATCTGCTTCTTCTCTTCCAGCCCCTGAGCGGCATGCTTCAGGTAGGAGACGATCTGCTCAATGGCATCTTCCATGCCATAGAACTCTTCAAACGCCGGGTATCGGGCGACCACCCGATTCGAAAAGAGACGGGAAAGCCGTGGCTCCAGGGCAGTATCAACCATGTTTGGCTCACCAATAGCCATCAATAGCCGTTCTGCCGCATTGGCATAGGCACTGCGATCTTGCCGACAAATGGTAAGAAACTCCTGCAGTGTGAACTCTTCGTCCTTGGCAGCTTCGTAGCGCTGGCGATAGTGATCGAATATATTCATGGCATGCCGTCCTTTCGTTTTTTAGCACAGGATAAGAGCCGTTCGTATGAGTAGTGGAGGCTCCCGGAAGAGAATTTTTCGCACCTCACTGCCAGAGCAGCAACCTGTGTGCCAGGTCGAAGGCTATGAACCGCAGGGTGTTCAGCAAAACCTCTTCTTAAATTAAAGCGTAGATGGCAATTGCAAAACTTGCATACGGATAAAATCTACTTTCAATGACATATCAATAACTCATCCAAAAATTTCCACTGCGGTTATAAGCGAAAAGCGGGTTTTTCATTTATCGGTCACATAAATGAAAGCGGGATGTCATCTGAAAAATGAAAAATAACGGGTTAATCAAACGGATTAGTGCGCAAAAAATTTTGGGATGTACGGGAATGGCGGTTACACTTCACCCGCTGATTATTTGACTACAGGAAAGAATGGATTGTGACCAAACTCAAACTTCTGGCATTGGGCATCCTTGCCGCTACCGCAGCGAGCACCGTACAGGCTGAGAGCCAGTGGACTGTTGGCGCGGGTGCTGGCGTGATTAACAGCCCGTACAAGCAGTATGACCGCGACGTTTATCCTGTCCCCGTTGTCACCTATGAAGGCGATAACTTTTGGTTCCGTGGGTTGGGCGGCGGCTACTATCTGTGGAACGATACGGCCGATAAGCTCTCCATCATGGCCTATTACGATCCAACGCACTTTAAACCAGGCGACAGCGACAGCAATGCGCTTCGTCAACTGGACAAACGCAGAAGCTCACTGATGGCGGGGCTTTCTTACGTCCATAATACCGAGTATGGCTTCCTGCGCACTGCGCTGGCGGGCGATACCCTGGACAACAGCAACGGCTTCATCTGGGATCTGGCGTGGCTTTACCGCTATACCAACGGCGCAGTGACGCTGACGCCGGGTATCGGTGTGCAGTACAGCAGCGAAAATTACAACGACTACTACTATGGCGTGTCTAAAGCGGAGTCTCGCCGCAGTGGTTTGAATAGCTACAGCGCGGATGATGGCTGGGACCCGTACCTGGAACTCACCGCATCGTATAACTTCCTCGGTGACTGGAATGTGTACGGTACTGGCCGTTACATTCGTCTGAGCGATGAAGTGAAAGACAGCCCGATGGTCGACAAGTCCTGGTCTGGCATCTTCTCTGTAGGTGTGACCTACAAGTTCTGACCAGAACGTAATGCATTAAAACGGGGCGCTTGCGCCCCGTTTGTTTTTTATGATGCCTGAACAATATTAGCGCTTCACAATCTTGATCGTCTGGCCTAAGCGGGACGGTTTTTCTTCGCTGGTTTTCTGCGGCGCGGTCACGCACGCGGTTTCCACGCAGACGAAGGTCTTGTAACCGTCATCCGGGATATCCGCCATGCTGACGGAAAGGGCAGGGCCCGGGTTCCAGCCCACTACGTTGCTGTGGTGGTGATGAACCACATCAATACCGCGGTTCAGCGCGCTGTCGTGGATGACGCTACAGGCTTCCGGGTGCAGGTATACGCGGTCGGTACGATCCGGGAAAGTCTGCACGCCGTCGTCCAGCTTGCCTTCTTTCGCGTTATCCACTTTGTCGATAAAGGTATCGCCAAGTCCGCTCACCTTAACGGCCTGAATGTCGCCTACGTTGAAATAGGTGTGCAGGGCGGACGTTGTTTCGAATTCGCCGTGCGCTTCCAGTTCAATCTCGCAGGTTTTACCCAGCTTGAAGCGGGCATACAGGGTGAATTCATGTGGCCACAGGGCGCGCGTTTCATCATTCGCCTGAAGCTCAAAGGTCAACACCGCGCCGTTTTCATCTTCGTTGTGGGCTTTCAGCGTCCACTGCTGGTTACGGGCGAAACCGTGAGACGGTAATCCCTGCTGCGCTGACGGGCCAAACCATGGCCAGCAAATCGGTACGCCGCCGCGGATCGCCGCCCCTCTTTTGAACGAGGTGGCCTCGCTTAGCCACAGGCCTTCTTCTTCACCTTCTGGTTTCCAGGAGAGCAGGTGGGCGCCGTTGAGTGCGACGGAGGCTTTAACGCGCGGATGATCAACGATGATGATATCGGCACCGTCAATCTGACGGCGGGAGAGCACAGGGGTAAGTTGTTCGACTACCGGAAGTGCAAAAATTTTATTAATCATTAAGCAATCCTCTGTCTAAAAACAATAAAAAAGGCGACCGAAGTCGCCTTTTAGGATCAAGCACTCATCTCAACTTATTTGGAGATGTGAGCGATCAGGTCCAGTACTTTGTTAGAGTAGCCAGTTTCGTTGTCGTACCAGGAAACCAGTTTCACGAAGTTGTCGTTCAGTGCGATACCTGCTTTAGCATCGAACACGGAAGTGCACACTTCGCCGTTGAAATCGGTAGATACAACGTCGTCTTCGGTGTAACCCAGAACGCCTTTCATTGGGCCTTCGGAAGCAGCTTTGATTGCTTTCTTAATTTCTTCATAAGAAGCAGCTTTTTCCAGACGAACGGTCAGGTCAACAACGGATACGTTAGGAGTTGGAACGCGGAACGCCATACCAGTCAGTTTGCCATTCAGTTCTGGCAGTACTTTACCTACTGCTTTAGCAGCACCGGTAGAAGATGGGATGATGTTCTGAGCCGCGCCACGGCCGCCGCGCCAGTCTTTGTGAGACGGGCCATCAACGGTTTTCTGAGTAGCGGTGGTTGCGTGAACGGTAGTCATCAGACCTTCGATGATGCCGAAGTTGTCGTTGATAACTTTAGCCAGCGGTGCCAGGCAGTTGGTGGTGCAGGATGCGTTGGAAACGATGTCCTGGCCAGCGTAAGTTTCGAAGTTTGCACCGCGAACGAACATTGGGGTGTTGTCTTTGGAAGGACCAGTCAGAACAACTTTCTTCGCACCCGCAGTGATGTGTTTACGTGCAGTTTCGTCGGTCAGGAAGATACCGGTAGCTTCAGCTACAACGTCAACACCGATTTCGTTCCATTTCAGGTTAGCTGGGTCTTTCTCAGCAGTAACGCGGATGGTTTTGCCGTTAACAACCAGGTGGCCGTCTTTCACTTCAACGGTGCCGTCGAAACGACCGTGAGTTGAGTCGTACTTCAGCATGTACGCCATGTATTCAGCGTCCAGGAGATCGTTGATACCAACGATTTCGATGTCAGAACGTTTCTGAGCAGCACGGAAAACAATACGGCCGATACGGCCAAAACCGTTGATACCTACTTTGATAGTCATATATTCCACCAGCTATTTGTTAGTGAATAAAAGGTTGCCTGTAAAATTACAAAAACCTTACGCAGCGTCAAGCGGAATCGTGTCAATCATTGCGACAAATCAATCCTGTGACTAACGTTTGTGCGACTGACTCGCCTCACTTTCCCTTTGAGCTAGCAACCACATGGGGGCTGCGCCCGGAATTTTAAAGGCCTCGCAGGATTAAAATGTGAAATTGATCACAATTGCCTGACCGCCTTTTCGCGACACATAAGTTTAGAACAAAAGTGCACGCGCGGGTGTTAATGTTTTGTTAGAATCTGGGTTAAAAGATGTCTGTTTCAACAGCGAGATGTAAGCATATGTCGAACCAACGTAACCCCGACGATTTGAAAAAAAACCTTACAGAGATGCAGTTTTACGTGACGCAAAATCACGGCACAGAACCGCCGTTTTCCGGGCGTTTGCTGCACAATAAACGGGAAGGCGTCTACCACTGCCTGGTGTGTGATGCACCGCTGTTTAACTCCCAGACGAAGTACGATTCTGGCTGCGGCTGGCCGAGTTTTTACGAGCCTGTCAGCGATGATGCGATCCGCTACCTGACGGACACCTCGCACGGCATGGTGCGCACCGAAATTCGTTGCGGGAACTGCGACGCCCATCTCGGGCATGTCTTCCCGGATGGCCCGCAGCCGACGGGGGAGCGTTTCTGCGTAAATTCGGCTTCCATGAGCTTTACCGATGATGAAAACGGCGACCAGACCAAGGGTTGAAAAAACGATTCAGCAAATTATTCCTTTGAAAGGGAGAGATCATGAATATTGATGACATGATTGCAGGTATGACCCCGGAGGTTTATCAGCGTCTGGTGACGGCCGTTGAGTTGGGAAAATGGCCGGACGGTGTGGCGCTCACACCTGAGCAAAAAGAGAACAGCTTGCAGCTGGTGATGCTGTGGCAGGCGCGTCACAATACCGACGCCCAGCACATGACCATCGACACTAACGGTCAGATGGTGATGAAAAGCAAGCGCGAGTTGAAAGAAGACTTCGGCATCACGCCGAAGCCGATTGCGACGATGAAAATGCAATAACGGTGCGGGTTTATGCCCTCACCCAACCCTCTCCCAAAGGGAGAGGGCTTGATTGTCTTACTACTGATGCGGGATCCCAAGCGACTCCGCCAGCTGTTTCGCGAGCTGGTTTTCGTCGTCAGCCCCATACTCCCAGAACATGGCGCCGGCAAGTCCTTTCTCCTTGATGTAATCCGCTTTGATCGCCACGGAGCGCGGGTTCTCATAGGAAATCGCAAACAGCGCCTTCCCGTCGGCGGATTTCACCGACAGCCACGGCACCTTCGCCTGTTCGTCCCAGTGCTCGGTAAAGCGTTTTTGCGGATCGTTCAGCAGCTTGCGGACGATATCGTTGTATTTCACATAGGTATCTTTGGTCAGATCATAGCCAAGCGATTTGAACAGGCTCAGTTCCTGCGGCCCGAAGTAGGGCTGCGTCACCGGATTGTTTTGCGCGTCTGGTTTGCTCCAGTCGATCCCTGGCTCTACGGCACGTTTCGGCACGCGCCCATAGAAACCAATTCCGAGGTTCATCTGCTGCGGCTTCAGCCCGGCGGCCAGATAGTTATTCACGACAAAATCGACGCTGTATTTGTCTGCGGCAGCTACCGTTGGCCAGTCGCTGGAGTCATACAGATTCGCGTTAAAATACTGAGTACCGTACGCCATGTCGTAGGTCATCAGGTTGATGTAATCAAGCAGGGGGGCAATGGCTTTCACATCCACCCAGCTTTTCGGACTTTCCGCATTCGCGCCCACCGCAATCGTGACCAGCTTTTTCTTACCAAACGCGTCACGCATCTCTTTTAACAGCGCGGTGAAATTATCCCGGTCGGCAGGGGTGCTTTCGACAAGTCCCCACGCGCCGTTGACCGGATATTCCCAGTCCAGGTCGATCCCGTCCAGGCCGTATTTACTGACGATCTCCTGCGCGGAGCGAATAAACACCGCGCGACTCTCTTTGGTTGCCGCTGCGCCAGAAAATCCTCGCGCGCCCCAGCCGCCAACGGAAAGCAGGACTTTCAGGTTCGGGTTTTGTTTACGAAGCTGAGGAAGTAACGCCAGATCGGATGCCACCTTAGGTGATAACCAGATTTGATGCAGTTTTGCCGGATCTTTCAGCGCGGCGTTGGTTTCGTCTTTCTCGTTGTTATAGACCAGACCAAACGAGTAGTTGAGGTGGGTGATCTGGCGGACGTCCAGTTTATTAATATCGCCACCCGGTCCGGCGGTAACATCGCCACCCCCATTGAAGTAACCCACGGACATCAGGGGCGCGGCGGAAGCCAGTGACGCGCAAAGCAAGGGTAATGCTGCCAGCAAGGGCAAACGTTTCATATAATTTCCTCTTTGACTGAATAAAAATAACCACGCCACAGAAAAGGCGTGGCGAAAAAACAGCCTGAAGAGAATAGCATCGCCGTTTCGCTTGTGATGCGAGGGAGTTCACTTTATGGGGATTGGGGAAGAAATGCCGGGTGGCGCTGACGCTTATCCGGTCTACAAAACCAGAGAAAGTAGGCCGGGTAAGGCTAAGCCGTCACCCGGCTAAAAAGCTTACGCCTGCGTCTCCATCCAGTCAGCCAGCGTATACAGCGTTGTGCCTTCTGCGGCCATATCCATAAACGCCTGAGCGCTGTCCTGCGGCTGAATATTTACCCCGCGACAGCCGTCGGTGATGACATTCACGGTATAGCCCAACTGGAGCGCATCCAGCACGGTGAACTTCACGCAGTAATCCGTCGCCAGGCCCAGCACAATCAGCTCGGTGATCTCATGGTGGCGCAACCACGCGTCCAGCGCCGTCTTCTGACGATGACCGTTATCAAAGAACGCGCTGTAGCTGTCGATGGTTGGGTTTTCACCTTTGTGGAACACCGCGTCGATGGCCTTCTGGTTCAGCAGCGGATGCAGCTCAGCGCCTTCCGTCTGCTGCACGCAGTGATCGGGCCAGAAGGTTTGCGCCAGCCCGTCCAGATCGCCCTGGCTGTAAGGCTCAACGTTGTGCTGGCTGGCAAAGCTGCCGTGGTTTGCCGGATGCCAGTCCTGACTCGCCACCACCGCTTCACCACGAGCTTTACACCACGCAATCAGCGAATTCGCGACGTCTACGGTGCTGTCGCCTTCCGCGACGGCCAGCGCACCACCCGCACAGAAATCATTTTGCAAATCGACCAGTAACAGGGCGCGTTGCTTCATGGGATCTCCTTATTCGTCCGGCGTCAGTTCACCGCGCAGGTTTTGCATCATGGCGCGGCGAATGGAATCAATATCCAGATCCTGACTCAGTAAATAGTGAAGTTTAGTCAGTGTTGCCTCAACGGTCATATCGAAACCACTTATCACGCCTGCGTGAGCCAGAGCATTACCGGTGGCGTAGCCGCCCATATTGACCTTGCCGGACATACACTGGGTGAGGTTGACCACCACAATCCCGCGATCGCTCGCCTCCTGAAGCTCTTTCAGGAATTCACCGTTCTGCGGGGCGTTACCCACACCATAGGAGCGCAGGATCAGCGCCTTCACCGGCTGGCGCAGGAAGTTGCGCACCACGTCGGCGGAAATACCCGGATAAATCGTCACCACGCCGATCGGCTGCGGGGTGATCGGGTGAACGATCAGTTCGCCTGCGGTATTTGGTGCGGGCGGCGTGCCCAGACGACGGATATGGATCCCCGCTTCCAGCAGCGGTTGCAGGTTAGGTGAGGCAAAAGCGTCAAAGCCATCGGCGTGCGCTTTAGTGGTACGGTTCCCGCGGTACAGTCGGTTGTTGAAGAAAAGCGTTACCTCGTTGATCGGGTAATTAGCGGCCACGTACAGAGAGTTGAGCAGGTTGATCTGCCCGTCTGAACGCAGTTCCGCCAGCGGGATCTGCGAACCGGTCACGATGACGGGCTTGCTCAGGTTCTCCAGCATGAAGGAGAGCGCCGAGGCGGTGAACGCCATGGTGTCGGTACCGTGAAGGATCACGAAGCCGTCGTACTGGTCGTAATGGGCTTTAATATCATCCGCAATATGCTGCCAGTCTTCCGGCGTCATGTCGGAGGAGTCCATCAGCGGCTCATATTCGTGGATGGTAAAGTCCGGCATTTCCGGACGGTGAAATTCAGGCATCAGCGCCAGCTGGCGCTGCAAGTGGCCGGAAACCGGGATATAGCCATTTTCTGAGCGCTGCATACCGATGGTACCGCCGGTATAGGCGACATATATTGATTTCTTCTGCATGGTAATGAGTTCTTGTTCTTCAAAAGAAAAAATCCCCTCTTCACGGGAAGAGGGGACGGTTTTTAACGCACGTTCGCGCAGGTCAGGCAAAACGCGTAACGGCTCTGTGGATCATTAAAGGCTGCGAGCTTGTCGCTCTCCGCTTTCATGGCTTTCGCCGCGGTCGCCACCGGCGCCGGCAGATAAGCCTGAAGCGCGTCCGGCAGCATGGCACGGACGGAGCCGGACATGCTGTCCATGACCATATCGAAGAACGTCGGTTCGTCCTGATAATAGTCCACGTGCCACTGCTTGAGCTTCGCCAGCTCCGCCGCTTTCTTCACGGCGTCGTCGAAGTCACCCAGGCTGTCTACCAGACCGTTGCTCTTCGCATCCTGGCCGGTCCAGACGTGGCCCTGCGCGATCTGGTCAATCTGGTCTGGCGTCTTTTTACGGGAGTCCGCAACCAGCGTGATGAAACGTTTATAGCCACTCTCAATGCTGAGCTGCATCATCTCAGACACCTCAGGCGGCAGGGATTTGGTAACGGACACGTCTGCCAGCGGCGAGGTGGAAACGCCGTCGGTGTGGACGCCGAGATAATCCAGGCTGTTCTCAACGGTGTTGATCACACCGAAGATGCCAATCGAGCCGGTCAGCGTGCTTGGGTTAGCCACGATGTAGTTGGCTGGCGTCGAGATCCAGTACCCCCCGGAAGCCGCCATGCCGCCCATCGAGACCACTACCGGCTTGCCTGCGGCGCGCGCGGCGGCCAGTTCAGCACGGATCACTTCAGAGGCGCTGACGCTGCCGCCAGGGCTGTTCACCCTCAGGACAATTGCCTTCACTTTCGGATCCAGGCGCGCATCGCGGATCTGCGACGCGGTGGTGTCCCCGCCGACGTTCCCCGGCGTTTCTTCCCCGTCCATAATGGCCCCGTTAGCAAACACCACGGCGATGCTGTCACCGCTGTCGTCCGGCTTTTTCGCGGCGTAGTCATACATGCTGATGGCGCTGTAGTTTTTATCCTCTTTACTCCAGCCGAACTGTTTGGTCAGCGCTTTTTCAATTTCAGCGCTGGAACCCAGCTGATCGACCAGTTTGTTATCAAGCGCGTATTTCGCTGTATCGCCGTCCACCTTGCGCAGGCCGTCCAGCACGCCGCGCGCGCCCGGAAAGACCTGCTCAGCGGTAATCTGACGGTTAGCGGCAATGGTGCCGAGGTAGTTCTGCCACAGCTCGCCAATCCAGCGGCTGTCCGCTTCACGAGCGGCAGGGGACATATCATCGCGGATAAACGGCTCCACGGCGGATTTATAGGTCCCGACGCGGAAGACGTGGGTAGTGACCTTCAGCTTGTCGAGCAGCGATTTGTAGTACAGACCGTTAGTGGCGAAGCCATGCAGATCGACCGTGCCCTGTGGCGAAAGCCAGATCTTATTGGCAAAGCTCGCCAGATAATATTGCCCCTGGGTGTAGCTGTCGCCAATGGCAATAACCGGTTTACCGCTGTCGCGAAATTCGCGCAGCGCTTTACCGATGTACTGCATTGACGGCTGATCGGCGCCGGCAAAATCTTTCAGGTCCAACACGATACCGGTAATGTTACGATCGTCTTTGGCCTGACGGATGGTGTCGACAATATCAAACAAGGAGTTTTCCTGGAGACGGTCTGACGTTGCGCCGAACAGCTGGCGGCCAATCACGCCCAGACGGTTGCTGGTCGATGGCTTATCAACAATCACCCCGGTGATATCGAGTAACAGTGCGCCGCGCGTCGAATGCTGCGACTGGTTTGCGTTGCTGATATGCATCCAGATACCAGCGCATACCAGGACCAGGAAGATGAAAAAGATGTTCATCACCAGGTTGCGGACGAAGTTGAGCAGTCGCCACGTCCATTTAAAGAAACCGGCAAAGATTCGCCAAAGGGTTCGCATGTATTCTCCCTAACCAGAAAAGGACTGTTTCCGTCGCCACGGGACGGTAATGTGCGGTTATCGTAATGACCCAACCGCCACTTGTCAGCAGGAATCGCCTGCCACGCTGTAACAAATTCTGCTGTCGTGTTAATTTTGTGAGTAAATTTCATGAAAGGAGTTAACCAATGGACGCACTTGAACTGCTTGTTAACCGTCGTAGCGCTTCCCGCCTGGCCGAACCGGCACCCGTCGGCGAGCAGCTGGAAAACATTCTGCGTGCCGGAATGCGTGCGCCGGACCATGGCACATTGCAGCCGTGGCACTTCTTTATTATTGAAGGCGAAGGGCGCGGCCGCTTCAGCCAGCTGCTGGAGCAGGGGGCTGTTGCCGCAGGCCAGGATGAGAAGGGGATTGATAAAGCCCGCAACGCGCCATTCCGTGCGCCGATGATCATCGCGGTAGTCGCAAAATGCCAGGCCGATCATAAAGTGCCGGTCTGGGAGCAGGAGATGTCTGCCGGTTGCGCGGTAATGGCAATGCAAATGGCCGCCGTCGCGCAGGGCTTCAATGGCATCTGGCGCACCGGACCGCTGACCGAAAGTTCGGTCGTGCGTGATGGCTTTGCCTGTGGCGAGCACGATAAAATTGTCGGCTTCCTCTATCTCGGCACCCCGCAGCTTAAAGCCTCCAGCACCATCAGCGTGCCGGACACCACGCCTTTCGTCAGCCGTTTTTAATTACCCGCGCTAAACTGTCTGGATTCTGAGCATCCGCCGCAGAATTCAGACAGTCATACTTACCTCTTTATGGAATGAGCGCTACCATAGCGCGATTGAGATGACAGGAGACGTCCATGAGCGAGCAAACCATTCGTTTAACGCAATACAGCCACGGAGCCGGTTGCGGTTGTAAAATTTCCCCGAAAGTGCTGGAGACCATCCTGCACAGTGAGCAGGCGAAGTTTGTCGACCCGAACCTGCTTGTCGGTAACGAAACGCGTGACGATGCAGCGGTTTATGACTTAGGTAACGGCACCAGCATTATCAGCACCACTGACTTTTTTATGCCGATTGTCGACAACCCATTCGACTTCGGACGCATTGCGGCCACCAACGCCATCAGCGATATCTTTGCGATGGGCGGTAAACCGATCATGGCGATCGCCATTCTGGGCTGGCCGATTAACAACCTCCCGCCTGAGATTGCCCGCGACGTGATCGAAGGCGGACGCTTTGCCTGCCAGCAGGCGGGTATTGCCCTGGCCGGTGGTCACTCTATCGATGCGCCGGAGCCGATCTTCGGCCTGGCCGTCACCGGCGTGGTGCCCACCGAACGCGTGAAGCGCAACAGCACGGCGCAACCGGGCTGCAAACTGTTCCTCACCAAGCCGCTGGGCATTGGCGTACTGACCACTGCCGAGAAGAAATCCCTGCTGAAGCCCGAGCATATCGGTCTGGCAACGGAAGTGATGTGTCAGATGAACCTCGCCGGTGCGGCATTCGCCAATATCGACGGCGTGAAGGCCATGACCGACGTGACCGGATTTGGTCTGCTGGGGCACCTCTCTGAAGTGTGTCAGGGCGCGGGCGTGCAGGCGCAGATCTGGTATCAGGATGTGCCGAAACTGCCGGGCGTGGAAGAGTACATTGCTCAGGGCGCGGTGCCGGGCGGGACGCAGCGCAACTTCGCCAGCTACGGCCATTTAATGGGCGAAATGCCGGAAGCATGGCGTAACCTGCTGTGCGATCCGCAAACCTCCGGCGGTCTGCTGCTGGCGGTGACGCCGGAAGCTGAAGCTGACGTTCAGGCGACGGCTGCCGAGTTTGGCATCACCCTGACGGCCATTGGCGAGCTGGTGACCGCCCGCGGTGGCCGCCCGATGATTGAGATCCGTTAATTCGATGCGGTTGTTTATTGCCGAAAAGCCGAGTCTGGCGCGAGCCATCGCCGACGTGCTGCCCAAGCCGCATCGCAAAGGTGATGGCTTTATCGAATGCGGTAACGGGCAGGTGGTCACCTGGTGTATCGGTCACCTGCTTGAACAGGCGCAGCCGGATGTCTACGACAGCCGCTACGCCCGCTGGAATCTCAACGATCTGCCGATTGTGCCGGAAAAGTGGCGTCTGCAACCGCGTCCTTCCGTCACCAAACAGCTCAACGTCATTAAGCGTTTCCTGCATGAGGCGACGGAAGTGGTCCACGCGGGTGACCCGGACAGGGAAGGGCAACTGCTGGTCGATGAAGTGCTGGACTACCTGGAGCTGACGCCGGAAAAGCGTCAGCAGGTGCAGCGCTGCCTGATCAACGACCTTAACCCGCAGGCGGTGGAGCGCGCGATTTCGCGCCTGCGCGCCAACAGCGAATTTATTCCCCTGTGTGTGTCCGCGCTGGCACGTGCCCGCGCGGACTGGCTGTACGGGATCAACATGACCCGCGCCTACACCATCCTGGGACGCAATGCGGGCTATCAGGGCGTACTCTCTGTTGGGCGTGTTCAAACCCCGGTGCTGGGGCTGGTGGTGCGTCGCGACGAAGAGATCGAAAATTTCGTCGCCAAAGACTTCTTCGAAGTCAAAGCGCATATCGTCACGCCGAAAGACGAACGCTTTACCGCCGTCTGGCAGCCGAGCGATGCCTGTGAGTCATATCAGGACGAAGAGGGACGGCTGCTGCATCGTCCGCTGGCGGAGCACGTGGTTAACCGCATTACCGGCCAACCCGCGATAGTCACCAGCTATAACGACAAACGGGAATCAGAGCCCGCACCGCTGCCGTTCTCCCTTTCGGCGTTGCAGATCGAGGCCGCGAAAAAGTTTGGCCTGAGCGCGCAGAACGTGCTCGATATCTGCCAGAAGCTCTATGAAACCCACAAGCTGATCACCTATCCGCGTTCGGACAGCCGCTATCTGCCGGAGGAACACTTCGCCGGACGCCACTCGGTGATGAACGCCATTGGTGTCCATGCGCCGGATCTGTTGCCGCAACCGGCGGTAAACCCGGATACCCATAACCGCTGCTGGGACGATAAAAAAGTCGATGCCCACCACGCGATAATCCCGACGGCGCGCACCAGCAACGTCAACCTGACCGACAACGAAGCAAAAGTCTATAACCTGATCGCGCGTCAGTATCTGATGCAGTTCTGCCCGGACGCGGTGTTCCGCAAGTGCGTTATCGAACTGGACATTGCCAAAGGCAAATTTATCGCCAAAGCGCGTTTCCTCGCGGAAGCGGGCTGGCGCACGCTGCTCGGCAACAAAGAGCGTGACGAAGAGAACGACGGTACGCCGCTGCCGGTCGTGGCCAAAGGCGACGAACTGCTGTGCGAGAAGGGGGAGGTGGTTGAACGACAGACCCAGCCGCCGCGCCACTTCACCGATGCGACGCTGCTTTCGGCCATGACCGGGATCGCCCGTTTTGTGCAGGATAAAGATCTGAAGAAGATCCTGCGCGCCACCGACGGTCTGGGTACGGAAGCAACCCGCGCGGGGATCATCGAGCTGCTCTTTAAGCGCGGTTTTCTTGAGAAAAAGGGGCGCTATATCCATTCGACCGAGCCGGGGCGCGCGCTGATTCATTCCCTGCCGGAGCTGGCCGCCAGGCCGGACATGACCGCGCACTGGGAATCGGTGCTGACGCAGATTAGCGAGAAGCAGTGCCGCTATCAGGACTTTATGCAGCCGCTGGTGGGGACGCTTTACCAGCTGATCGATCAGGCGCGCAGCACGCCGGTGAAGCGCTTCAGAGGGATGGTTGCACCAGGCGCGGGTGCGAAGAAACCGTTTAAAAAGAAGAAAAGCGCGGCCTGATACGCCCGGTTTTCACCCTCTCCCTATGGGAGAGGGCCGGGGTGAGGGCACCCGGCCGCACGATATAAACCTTAAATCACACCCTGCCCAATCATCGCATCCGCCACCTTCACGAACCCGGCGATATTCGCCCCGCGCACGTAGTTGGTTTGCGATGCCTCCCCGCCGTACTCCACGCAGGCATGGTGAATATCCAGCATGATGTGGTGCAGGCGCGCATCCACTTTCTCCGCCTTCCAGCCGAGACGCGCGGCGTTTTGCGCCATCTCGAGGCCGGAGGTGGCCACGCCGCCCGCGTTAGCGGCCTTGCCCGGCGCAAACAGCACGCCCGCGTCCAGGAACAGGTCCGTGGCGTCGATGGTGGTTGGCATGTTCGCCCCTTCGGCCACCGCTTTCACGCCATTGCTAATCAGCGTCCGGGCGGCATCCACGTCCAGTTCGTTTTGCGTCGCGCATGGCAGGGCGATATCCACCGGCACGCCCCACGGCTGTTTACCTTCCAGATAGGTCAGGCCAAACTCACGGGCATAATCCGCTACCCGACCGTCACGGCTGGCTTTGATTTCGCACAGACGCGCCAGTTTTTCTGCCGTAAAGCCAGCTTCATCCACTACGGTGCCGCTGGAGTCGGAGGCGGTCACCACGCGCGCGCCAAACGCCATCGCTTTCTCGATAGCGTACTGCGCCACGTTGCCGGAGCCGGAGACCGCCACGCGCATCCCCTCGAAGCTCAGTCCGTGACGCTTAAGCATCGCTTCAGTGAAATAGACCAGACCGTAACCCGTCGCTTCCGGGCGAATCAGGCTACCGCCAAACGACAGACCTTTGCCGGTAAAGACGCAGGCGCTGTTGTTGGAGAGCTTTTTCATCATCCCGGCCATAAAGCCCACTTCACGCCCCCCCACGCCGATATCTCCGGCGGGAACGTCGGTGTCGGGCCCAAGGTGGCGATAGAGTTCAGTGACCAGCGCCTGGCAGAAGCGCATCACTTCGCCTTCGCTCTTGCCTTTCGGATCGAAATCACTCCCGCCTTTACCGCCGCCCATCGGCAGGGTAGTGAGCGCATTTTTAAAGGTCTGCTCGAAGCCGAGGAACTTCAGAATCGACAGGTTCACCGAAGGATGGAAGCGCATCCCGCCCTTAAACGGCCCAATGGCGGAGTTAAACTGCACGCGCCACGCGCGGTTGACCTGCACCTGATTGCGATCGTCCACCCACGCCACGCGGAACTGGATGACGCGCTCTGGCTCAACCAGACGTTCAAGCAGCGCCATCTGGCGGTAGCGCGGATTTTCCTCAAGGAAGGGCCACAGGGTGGTCATGACTTCACGAACGGCCTGGGCAAACTCGCTTTGGTGCGGGTCGCGCTGCTGAACATGGGCAAGAAAGCTTTCCAGAGAGCGTGTCTGATCCATAGATATAAGAACCTCTTATAATAATTTATGCGTGTGGCGGAGATGTTTTGTGTCGTTTTTTTGACTATACCACCCGCACCGCTTTGAGAGGCAAGCAGAAATTTATGCTGCAAGGGAAATTAATGACAGGGCGCGCGTCATAACTAAAAGCGATGACGAGATACATTAAAGATCCCGTCCGGATCGACCGTTATAGATATAAACGATGCAAAGGAAACAAAGTCTATGAACCGTTACGCAATGGCCGCGTTATGTTTGATGGTGTCCGCCGGGGCACAGGCTGATCGCATTCGCCCGGATGTCGAGGTTAACGTGCCGCCAGAGGTCTTTAGCGCTGGCGGCCAGCGTGCGCAGCCGTGTAATCAGTGCTGTATCTATCAGGATCAAAACTATTCCGAAGGCGCAGTGGTCAGGGCGGATGGCGTGCTGTTGCAGTGCCAGCGTGATGAACGCACCCTCAGTACAAACCCGCTGGTCTGGCGTCGCGTAAAAGAATAAACGCTTCCAGCAGCGGTATATCCGCCGGGGCTAAATCATACGTGAACGCGTCTTCTGGCGTACACCATACCAGCGCCGAGTGATAATGCGCCTTCAGCTCACCGCTAAATTTAGGCACATGCCAGGCGTGGAGGTGAATCAGCCGCTGCGACACCTCCCGCTGGTGGCTTGCCACATACCGCGCGGGCACAGCTTCAATGCCGAGCTCTTCGCGCAGTTCGCGGATCAGCGCTTCCGGCTGGGTCTCACCGGCTTCAACCTTCCCGCCCGCAAATTCCCACATTCCTGGCTGATCGGCATGTTCGGGACGCTGCGCCAGCAAAATCTTGCCCTCATTTTCGAGGATGGCCGCAACCACATCGAGTGTTTTCAGCATGTTCGTCAATAATTAATAGCGAAAAACGACATATTATCGTGCCCTTCCACAGAGTCCAGTCATCAGGAGAATCAGGTGAAAGAGATATCCGCCTGGGTTGCGCCCATGGAAACCCTTCCCGTCAGCCTTAGCCCCATCGCCGCCATGCAGAAAAAACACTTCGGCGCGGTGCTGAACCCCACTCGCTGGTGGGGGCGTATGCCGCGTCTTTTCTGGCTGGTGGCGCTGTTTGTCGGCTACCTGGAGCGGCGCAAGGCGCGTTTGACCCCGGTTCTCCGATCGCTACTAATGACGCGGGTCTCGCAGATCTGCCACTGCGCATTTTGTATTGATGCCAACAGCCTGCGTCTGGCCGAGCGGAGCGGGGCGCTGGATAAAGTGCAGGCCGTCAGCGACTGGCAAAATTCCACCCTGTTCAGCGAAGAGGAGCGCGCGGCGCTGGCCTATGCGGAAGCGGTCACCGCCACGCCGCCTGAGGTGGATGAAAATATCAAAAGCCTGCTGAAGCGCCACTTTACGGAAGAGACCATCACCGAAATGACGGCTCTGATTGCCTTTCAGAATCTTTCCGCCCGCTTTAACGCCGCGCTGGATATCCCGACTCAGGGGCTGTGCGCCACGTTTAAAGGTAAACCACATGCTGGATAAACATCTGCACCCCCGGCTGAAACCCGGGTTAAATCAGCTGGCCGCCGCGCTGGATAAACCGTTTATCACGCCTGATGGCTTAACGCTCGCCGGGTTTGCGATTGGCGTGCTGGCGTTACCTTTTCTGGCGCTGGGCTGGTATCCGGCGGCGCTGATCGCCATTGTGCTGAACCGGCTGCTGGATGGTTTGGACGGCGCGCTGGCGCGTCGCCGTGGCCTGACGGACGCGGGAGGATTTCTTGATATCGCCCTCGACTTCCTGTTTTACGCCCTGGTGCCGTTTGGTTTTGCGCTGGCCGCTCCGGCTGATAATGCGATCGCCGCCGCCTGGCTGCTGTTCGCGTTTATGGGGACGGGCAGCAGTTTTCTGGCCTTTGCCGCGCTGGCGGGGAAGCATGATATCGACAACCCCGGCTATGCGCACAAGTCGCTTTATTACATTGGAGGATTAACGGAAGGAACAGAGACCATCGCGCTGTTTGTGCTGTGCAGCCTGTTTCCGGCGCATTTCGCGCTCTTTGCATGGGTGTTTGGCGCGTTGTGCTGGCTGACCACCACAACGCGCATCTGGAGCGGTTATATCACGCTGAAGTCACTTCCCCGCTAGCGTGCGCTCTCCGGTCCGCGCTCCCCGGTGGAGACCGGGTTCTGCGGATGGCTGCTCCATTCGTACCAGCCGCCGTCGTAGACGGCAACGTTCTGCCAGCCCATGGCGCGGGCGTACATAAAGGCTTCAGACGCGCGCCAGCCGGTACCACAGTAAAACGCAACGTGCTGCTCCGGCAGGATATTCCACGTTTTCCACATGGCGGCAATATCATCGGCGCTGCGCATGGTGCCATCCGGATTGTGGAAATCTTCCATGTGGGTCGCGTCGCTGCCCGCATGGCCCCAACGCGCACCGGCAATTTCACCTTTTGGCTTGATATAGCTGTAGCCGCTGGTTTCACCGATAAACTCTGGCCAGGAACGAACGCTCACCAGCGACGCGTCCTGACGGTGCAGCATTCCCCGGGCCTGCTCCATATCCACCATCAGCCGCGGCTGGCCCGGGATCGGCGCGCCAAAATCAGGGGCTGGCTTCACGTTTGCAGGCGTTCCGCGCTCAACGGGCAGGCTGGCGTCGGACCACGCCTTCCAGCCGCCATCCAGAATCCGCACATCCTTCACGCCCGCGTAGAGCATGATCTGCGCCACGCGCGCGGCGGCATACACGTCGCGACCGTACAGAATGACGGTGGTATCGTGACGGATCCCGTGCTTCGCCAGCATCGCTTTCAGCTTTTCGTCAGAGACCTTATTCCACAGCGGTTCGCTTTCCACTTCATTGGTGTCGATATAGCCCGCGCCGGGAATATGGCTCAGGAGATAAAGCTTCGGCGCACCCCAGCCAGCCTCGATCACCTTCCACTCTCCGGCTGGTGCGGCGGTAACGGGTTTCCCCTGCTGCAACTGGCGGATCCACTGCGGATAAACCAGCTGTTCGAAATGCGCCAGACGTTGCAGACGATCGGATTGTTGCAGGGCATCGCTCAGGGTGGAGACGTGGGTAAAGCCCGCTTTCTCCAGCCGCGTTTTGACGGTCTGGTTGTCATTATCGTTGCCATAGAGCGCAACCGGCATGTCTGGCGTAAGCCGATGCTGTTTTGCCCAGCCGCTGAGCTGTTCATCGCTCATTGCCCCAAGCCAGCTGGCAGAGAGATTAAGCGCGGCGGGTTCATGCCCGGACGTTCCGCTCAGGGTCTGCGGCCAGCCGTTAAAGAACGCACTGATGCGCGTATCAATTACCGCGCCGTTTTGCGTCTGAAGCTGAGCCAGCGTGAGGGAGTGGGGCATATCAGCCGCCGTGGAGGAGAGTGAGGCGAGGCCGCAGATCAGGGCCAGCGCGGTCAGTTGAGAAACACGTTTCATCGAAAAACCTGACGTCATTAAAAGAGGGGGGCATTGTCGTCTCTCCTGAAGCCAAAAACATTGCGTTAGCACATTATTGCCAGCGAGAAATCTCAATCACCTCGCCGCCGGGCGGAATATCGTCCTCATCATGCGTGACCAGCACCACCGGGATCCTGCGCTGGCGAGTGACCTCGAATACCCACGCCCGGAATGAGGCGCGCAGCGTTTTATCCAGTCGACTGAACGGCTCGTCGAGCAGCAATGCCTGCGGCTGGGCGAGAAGGGCGCGCAACAGGCTGACCCTGGCGCGCTCGCCGCCGGAAAGGGTCGCCGGATCGCTGGTGTAGTGGTTTGCCAGCCCGGCAGTCTCCAGGGCCTGCTCGACCGCGTTGCGGCGGGCGCGCCCGACGATGTGCGCCGGCAGCGCCAGCATCAGGTTTTGCCCCACGCTGAAGGCGTCAAACAGCAGGGCATCCTGAAACAGAATGCCGATCCCGCGCGTTTCCACAGGGAGCATATCGCAGCGACGATCGTTCAGCCACAGCTCGCCGTGCGCCTTAAAATCAGCGGATAACGCCCCCACCATCCAGGCGAAAAGGGTCGATTTCCCACTCCCGGAGGGCCCCATCAGCGTGACGATCTCCCCCGCCGGGACGCGGAAGTTGACCTCATGTAAGAGCGGCGCAATGGTGAGATTTTTCACGGTTAGCATTAACGTAATCCTTGTCTGTGACGGCCCACGAGCCGGGAGAGCAGCGCGGCAAGGGCAAATACGCTGCTGGTCAACAACAACAGACCCAGCGCCCGGCTGGCGAGGATCGGAATGCTGCCGCCGCTGCTGAGGGCGACCGCCTCCGTCGTCAGGGTGGTGAAACGTCCCGCCCCCAGCCAGAGGGTAGGCATGTACTGGGCCATGCTCACGGAAAAGCCGGTGGCAAAGGCCAGCAGGGCCGGACGAACCATCAATGGGCATTTCACTAGCCAGAAAATTTTCGCCCGCCGCCAGCCCAGCGTTCTGGCAGTGAGGATAAGCCGGGGATCGAGCCGGCGCCAGGCCGGTTGCAGCACCAGGAGCATCCACGGGAGGACCCAGAGCATATGGCTCCAGAGCACCGCAGCGTACTGGCCGTCGATGCCCAGCCACAGCGCCACGGCATACTGCCCGGACACGAGGGGCAGCGCCGGGAGGGCGAGCGGCAGCCAGATCCACACCGCGCCGCGCTGGGGTCCCCACTCAAGCCAGATCATGAGGATGGCCAGCGCTGTCAGGCTGGACAGCAGTCCCAGTGAAAGGCTGTCGCTGACGGGGCCGATGTCGTCCCGGCGTGCCAGCATCAGCAGAACCAGCGCACAGAGCACGCCGCACAGCGGCAGTAACCCGCCCAGCGTCCGTGCGGGCAGCGCGCTATGCGAAGCGCGACGTACCCCGGAGGGGGCAGGCTGGGCGCGCCGCCATGCCGTCCAGAAGCCGTATCCCACCGCGGCAAGCGCCGCCAGCAGCAGGAGCAACACCAGACACAGCAGCGTTCCCTTGGTTTGCTGCTGCGCATCGCCCTGGGTGAGCCACTGCCAGGCCAGCACCGCCAGCGTAGGCGGGTTGCCCGGCCCGAGCACGATCGCCACATCCACCACGGAAAGCGACCAGGCGAGCACCGCCAGCATCACGGCGCCCAGCGCGGGGGCGATTGCCGGGAGGACGAGCCAGTTGAGCGCCTGCATTCGTCCGTAGCCGAAGGTATGCAGGACAATTTTCTGCTGTACGAGGCGCTTTTCAGGCAGCGCGGCGTAGATTGTCCACAGAACGAACGCGCTCTCTTTGACCGCAAGCGTCAGGCCAAGCCCGATACCGTAGCGGTCAAGCTGCGGCGAACAGACTGTACAGATCCGGTAAAACTGACCCCCTTCCGCAAACAGCAGCAGCGCGCTGGTGGCGAAGGCGACGTGCGGCACGGCTAACAGCCACGGCAAACGGGTGCTCAGGCGCTGCCAGCCTTCAACCGGCCAGAGAAGCGCAAGCAGGGTCAGGGCGATAAACAGTGAGCCCAGCGTCGCGATAAGCGCTGACACCAGCGTGGCGGCCAGCGCCTGCGGCAGCTGCGGGTCGGCAAACAGCGTCGCCCAGTTGCCGGGAGAAAACGCCGGGGCCAGCAGCATGCCGCTGGCGGGAAGCAGGGGCAGATAGATGACCGCCATTGCCGCCCAGACCAGCCCGCTTAGCGGGTTCCGTAGCGGCGAAGCCATTCCTGCTCCAGGGCGTTAACCCAGGCGGCGTGCGGTTCGGGAAGCACATCAGGCGTGCCTGAGGGGGTAAAGGCGCGAAGATGTTTTGCCGCTTTCGCAGGCAGTTTTTCGCCATCCAGCACGCTCGGGTCACCCCAGACGGCAGGATTAGCTTTGCGGATCTGCGCCTGCGGTGACAGCAGGAAATTCGCCACCACTTTCGCACCTGCGCTCGCGCTGGCGTTTGCCGGGATGGCGACAAAATGGACGTTGCCGATCATGCCTTTGAGAAAGCCGAAACTGTAGCTGTCGGCAGGCAGTTCACCGCTCGCCACCTTTTGCATCGCATGGGCGGGGTTAAAGGTGAGCGACAGGTTCAGACTGCCGCTGGCCAGCAGCGTATCCATGCGCGCAGGCGACGGAGGAAAATCGTTCCCTTCGCGCCACAGCAGGGGGTGCAGCGTATCAAGGTAATCCCACAGCGGCGCGGTGACCTGCGCAAAGGTACTGTCTGGCGCGTTTTTTAACGCCTCCGGATGGGCGGTCAGCGCCAGCAGTAGCTGCTCAAGAAACGCCGTGCCGGTAAAATCCGGCGGTCGCGGATAGCTCACCTTGCCAGGGTGCTGTCGGGCGTATACCAGCAGCGCGTGGGGATCTGCCGGTGGTGTCGGCGTACTCGCTTTACGGGCGATAAAGGTTAATTGCGCGCCGCCCCACGGGGATTCTGCCCCATCGGTCGGGATGGCAAAATCTTCCGTGACCGGTTTACGGGTATCGACGTAGCGCCAGTTGGGCAGGGTTTGCGCCCAGCCGGTGAGCAGCAGGTTTGCCGCTTTCAGGTTGCGGAAGTTTTCCCCGTTTACCCAGAGCAGATCCACCGACCCGTTACTGCTACGTCCTGCGGCATGTTCCGTCTGGATCCGCTTCACCGCGTCGGCGGCATCGGCCAGATGAACGATCTTCAGGTTGATGGCGTAGTGCGTTTTCATCTCGCCGCTTACCCAGTCGAGGTAGCGGTTAACGGCCTCGTCACCGCCCCAGGCGTTAAACCAGACGGTCTGCCCGGTGGCCTGTTGCTGAATGGATTGCCAGCTCTCAGCGGCGAAGGCAGAGGTTGCCAGCAGCAGACTCGTCAGAAACGCGCAAAAACGCACCCGGCGCATAATGCCTCACTTTTTAATCGAAGGGATGTAACGGGAAAACAGCCAGCGAGTGACCAGCGGTAATAACCCTAATAGTGTAAAGGCGAACAGCAGTCCCGGCGACAGAATATCGCGCAGCGAGGTGAGTTTCCCCAGCTCGCGTCCGGCGTTCAGATAAATGACGGTGGCAGGTAGCATCGCAAGCTGGCTGACCCACCAGTAGTGACGCACCCTGAGACGGGTTAGCCCCATCAGCAAATTGACCAGAAAGAACGGGAACAACGGCATCAGGCGCAGGGCAAAAAGGTAGCGTGCGCCGTCGCGATCCATCCCCGCATCGATCGTATTCATCTGTGCGGCAAAGCGCCGCTGCACCCAGTCGCGCAGCAGATAACGGCTGACGAGCATGGCAAGCGTGGCGCCGAGCGTCGAGGCAAATGACACCAACAGCGTCGCCTCCCACAGGCTGAAAAGCGCCCCGCCGAGCAGCGTCAGAAGCGCGGCTCCGGGGATCGATAGCGCGGAGAGCAGAACGTAAACCGCAAAATAGAACAGCGCGCTCTGAAGGGGCGCTTGCTCCACACGAGCGAGCAACGTTTGCTGGTGTATTTTTAGCGTGTCGAGGGAGAGCATGCCCGGTGGAAGCAAAACAACAATTAAAACAAATGCGCCCAGAAGGGCGCACAGGAGACTGATTTTTTTAATATTCACTGAAGTTTACAGCTTGAACGTTGCCCATACCGGCGCATGGTCGGACGGCTTTTCCATGCTGCGGATGTCATAGTCGATACCGGTTTCGATGCAGCGTTCGGCCAGGGGGGCGCTCGCCAGCAGCAGATCAATACGCAGGCCCCGGTTGTCATCGAAGCCTTTAGAGCGGTAGTCAAACCACGAGAAACGGTCCTGCGTTTCCGGGTTAGCCGTGCGGAAAGTATCCACCAGCCCCCAACCCAGCAGGCGCTCCATCCACTCGCGCTCCTCCGGCAGGAAAGAGCATTTGCCGGTGCGCAGCCAGCGCTTACGGTTCTCTTCGCCAATACCGATATCCAGATCCGTCGGGCTGATATTCATGTCGCCCATGATAAGCACCGGGTTTTCTTTTTTGAGTTCGGTTGTCAGGTAGTTTTGCAGATCCTGATAAAACTTCGCTTTGGCCGGGAATTTGGTTTCATGATCGCGGCTTTCACCCTGCGGGAAATAGCCGTTGATGACGGTCACATTGCCGAGTGCGGAAGGAATTTCCGCCATGATGATGCGGCGCTGCGCCTCTTCACCGTCACCCGGGAAGCCACGGCGCACCGACACCGGCGTATCTTTGGTCAGCAGCGCAACGCCGTAGTGGCCTTTCTGACCGTGGTAAAAAACGTTATAGCCCAGCTTCGCTACCTCTTCGAGCGGGAACATATCGTCGTGAACTTTTGTCTCCTGCAAGCCGATCACATCTGGCTGATGTTGCTCAACAATCGCTTCAAGCTGGTGAGGGCGGGCACGCAGGCCGTTGATATTAAAAGAGACAAATTTCATAGTCGCTGCCAATGCAAGGTGAATAGTGCAAGGATGGTAGCAGAATTTACGTCGTCTGTTATCCGCTTCGCCCAATTACTGCGACAGATAATGCCAACGGTGCAATATTTGCACCATTTCGGCGCGTTTTGCCCTCGAACAGGGCGTAAACGACCGATAAATTTCGCGAGCGATCACAATTCCAGAATTATATTTGGCCTCTGCATACTCTTTCTTGTTTTCATGCGGCAAAGCGCCGCTTGTCGTAAAAATATTCACTATTTATGCATTATAAGTGAATATCTCCATATTGTAACTCATTGATATTCTGTTACCCAAACCCATTTATGCATTTTTATCGCTGGCTGGCACGAACGCTGCAATCTACATTCACAGTGCAAACACTCAATTATTTAACATTTAAACAACCTTTTATTTACCGGATGAGGTCGCTATGTCTCTGTCAGTTACGCGTGAAAATTTCGATGAATGGATGATGCCGGTATACGCTCCGGCGGCTTTTATTCCGGTACGTGGGGAAGGCTCTCGCCTGTGGGATCAGCAGGGCAAAGAGTATATCGACTTTGCAGGTGGGATTGCGGTGAATGCGCTGGGGCATGCAAACCCGGCGTTGCGGCAGGCGCTGAATGACCAGGCGGCGAAATTCTGGCATACCGGCAACGGTTATACCAACGAACCGGCATTGCGTCTGGCGAAGAAGCTGATCGACGCCACCTTCGCAGAAAAAGTCTTTTTCTGTAACTCCGGCGCGGAAGCGAACGAAGCGGCGCTGAAGCTGGCGCGCAAATATGCGCACGATAAATTCGGCGCGCATAAGAGCGGCATCGTAGCCTTTAAAAATGCTTTCCATGGCCGCACGCTGTTTACCGTCAGTGCGGGCGGTCAGCCCTCATATTCTCAGGATTTTGCGCCGCTGCCGCCGGATATCCGTCATGCGGCGTATAACGATTTACACTCTGCCAGCGAGCTGATTGACGACACCACCTGTGCGGTGATTGTCGAGCCCATGCAGGGGGAAGGCGGCGTCATGCCCGCCCAGAAAGCGTTCCTGCAAGGGCTGCGCGAGCTGTGCGATCGGCATAACGCGGTCCTGATTTTTGACGAAGTCCAGACCGGCGTGGGCCGCACGGGTGTGCTGTACGCCTACATGCACTATGGCGTGACCCCGGATGTGCTCTCAACAGCCAAAGCGCTCGGCGGCGGTTTCCCGGTGGGGGCGATGTTGACCACCGAAAAATTCGCCAGCGTGATGACCGTGGGCACTCATGGCACCACATACGGCGGCAACCCGCTGGCAACCGCTGTCGCCGGACAGGTGCTGGATATCATCAACACCCCTGAGGTGCTGAACGGCGTGAAGCAGCGTCACCAGTGGTTTGTTGAGCGACTCACGGCCATTAACAGCAAAACTGGCCTGTTCAAAGAGATCCGCGGTCTGGGGCTGTTAATAGGCTGTGAGCTTGCCCCTGAGTTTGCCGGCAAAGCGAAGCTGATTTCACAGGAAGCGGCAAAGCAGGGCGTAATGGTGCTGATTGCCGGTGCTAACGTGGTGCGCTTTGCCCCTGCGCTGATCGTCAGCGAGGAAGAGGTCAGAACTGGCTTAGATCGTTTTGCGCTGGCCTGCGAACAGGTGAAGTCCGGGGTGTCATCATGATGGTCATCCGTCCCGTTGCGCACGGCGATCTCGCCGGGCTTATGCAGCTTGCCGGTAAGACAGGGGGCGGGCTGACCTCGCTGCCTGCCGATGAAAAAACGCTGTCGGCGCGCATTGAGCGCGCCCTGCAAACCTGGCAGGGGACGTTGCCAAAAAGCGAACAGGGCTATGTGTTCGTGCTGGAAGATACCGACACGGGGACCGTGGCGGGGATTTGCGCTATCGAGGTGGCCGTCGGGCTTAATGATCCGTGGTACAACTACCGCGTCGGCACGATGGTCCACGCCTCGAAAGAGCTGAACGTTTACAACGCGCTGCCGACGCTCTTCCTCTGTAATGACCATACCGGCGCCAGCGAACTCTGCACACTGTTTCTCGATCCGGACTGGCGCAAAGAGGGCAACGGTTATCTGCTCTCCAAATCGCGCTTTATGTTTATGGCCGCCTTTCGCGACCGCTTCAACGAAAAAGTGGTCGCGGAGATGCGCGGCGTGATTGATGAGACGGGCTACTCGCCGTTCTGGGAGAGTCTGGGCGAACGCTTCTTCTCCATGGAATTTAGCCGGGCGGATTACCTGTGCGGCACCGGTCAGAAGGCGTTTATCGCCGAGTTGATGCCGAAGCATCCTATTTATACCCATTTCCTAACGCCAGAAGCGCAGGCGGTGATCGGCGAAGTTCACCCGCAAACCGCCCCGGCCCGCGCGGTGCTGGAGAAAGAGGGATTTCGCTACCGTAACTACGTCGACATCTTCGACGGCGGCCCGACGCTGGAATGCGACATTGACCGCGTTCGCGCCATCCGTAAAAGCCGCCTGGTTGAGGTTTCAGAAGGCCAGCCCGCGCCGGGCGAGTGGCCAGCCTGCCTGGTCTCGAACGAGAATTACACCAACTTCCGCGCCATGCTGGTGCGAACCAACCCATCATGCGAGCGTCTGGTACTGACGGCTGCGCAACTGGATGCCCTGAAATGTAACGCTGGCGACACGGTTCGCCTGGTGCGGCTCTGCCCTGAGGAGAAAACAGCATGACTCTATGGATTAACGGTGACTGGGTTACGGGCGAAGGTGACGCGCGGACAAAAACTAACCCGGTCGGCCAGGAGGTGCTCTGGTCTGGGAACGACGCAAGCGCCGGGCAGGTTGAGCAGGCCTGTCAGGCTGCACGCCGCGCGTTTCCGGCGTGGGCGAAACGGCCATTCTCCGAGCGCCAGGCGCTGGTTGAGAAATTTGCTGCGCTGCTGGAGGCCAATAAAGCCGAGCTGACCCGCATCATTGCCTGCGAAACCAGTAAGCCGCGCTGGGAGGCAACAACCGAAGTCACGGCGATGATCAACAAAATTGCGATATCGGTGAAGGCGTACCATACCCGCACCGGCGAGCAGCATACCGAGATGCCAGACGGCGCGGCCACGCTGCGCCACCGTCCGCACGGTGTACTGGCGGTGTTTGGCCCGTATAACTTCCCCGGGCATCTGCCGAACGGGCACATTGTGCCTGCGCTGCTGGCGGGGAATACCGTCATCTTCAAGCCGAGTGAGTTAACCCCCTTAACCGGAGAAGCAGTGGTAAAACTCTGGGAGCAGGCGGGGCTGCCGCCGGGGGTGCTGAATCTGGTGCAGGGCGGGCGTGAAACCGGTCAGGCGCTGAGTGCGCTGAGCGACATTGACGGTCTGCTGTTTACCGGCAGTGCCGGAACGGGCTATCAGCTGCATCGTCAGCTGGCGGGGCAACCGGAAAAAATTCTGGCGCTGGAGATGGGCGGCAACAACCCACTGATTGTGGAAGATCCGGAGGATATCAATGCCGCGGTCCACTTGACCATTCAGTCGGCGTTCATTACCGCCGGACAGCGCTGCACATGCGCCCGCCGCCTGCTGGTTAAGCGCGGCGCGCAGGGGGATGCGTTCCTGAAGCGTCTGGTGGAGGTGAGCGCGCGTCTGGTTCCCGCGAAATGGGATGCCGAGCCGCAGCCGTTTATCGGCGGGCTGATCTCCGTGCAGGCGGCGCTGAACGTACTGAAAGCGTGGCAGGAGCACGTGGCGCGCGGGGCGAAAACCCTGCTGGAGCCGAAGCTGGTTCAGCCGGGCACGTCGCTGCTGACGCCGGGGATTATTGAGATGAGTGCGACGAGCAACGTGCCGGATGAAGAGGTCTTTGGCCCGCTGCTGTGCGTCTGGCGCTATGACGATTTTGAGTCGGCGATCGAGATGGCCAACAATACCCGCTACGGCCTGTCGAGCGGCCTGATATCGTCGCATCGCGAGAAATTCGACCAGCTGCTGCTGGAAGCGCGCGCCGGGATCGTGAACTGGAACAAACCGCTGACCGGTGCGGCGAGCACTGCGCCGTTTGGTGGCGTAGGGGCGTCGGGCAACCATCGCGCCAGCGCCTGGTATGCCGCCGATTACTGCGCGTGGCCGATGGCAAGCCTGGAAACCCCGGCGCTGACGCTGCCGGAGACGTTGAATCCGGGGCTGGATTTTACAGAGGGTGACGCCCATGAAAGCGCGTGAGGTTAACTTTGACGGCCTCGTGGGGCTGACGCACCACTATGCCGGGCTGTCGTTCGGTAATGAAGCCTCGACGAAGCACCGTTTCCAGGTCTCGAACCCGAAGCTGGCGGCGAAGCAGGGGCTACTGAAAATGAAGGCGCTGTCCGATGCCGGTTTCCCGCAGGCGGTGATCCCGCCGCAGGAGCGCCCAAACGTGGCCGTGCTGCGCCAGCTGGGATTCAGCGGTACGGATGAACAGGTGGTGGAAAAAGCAGGCACGCAGACGCCACACCTGCTTTCGGCTGCCAGTTCAGCCTCCTCGATGTGGGTGGCGAATGCCGCCACCGTAGCGCCGTCGGCGGATACGCTGGACGGCAAAGTGCATCTGACCGTTGCTAACCTGAACAACAAATTCCACCGCGCCAGCGAAGCGGAGACCACCGGGCGCGTGCTGCGCGCCATTTTTAATCATGATGCGCATTTTGAGGTGCATTCGGCGCTGCCGCAGGTTGCGATGTTTGGCGATGAAGGGGCGGCAAACCACAACCGTCTGGGCGGCGACTATGGCGATCCGGGTTTACAGCTGTTTATCTATGGACGGGAAGAGGGCGGCCACGCCGCGCCGGTTCGTTATCCGGCGAGACAAACCTTAGCCGCAAGCCAGGCGGTTGCGCGGCTGAACCAGGTTAATCCTTCTCAGGTGATTTTTGCCCAGCAAAATCCGCAGGTGATCGACCAGGGCGTGTTTCATAACGACGTCATTGCCGTTTCCAACCGTCAGGTGCTGTTCTGCCACGAGCAGGCGTTTGCCCATCAGGAAAAGTTGCTGGCCACGCTGCGCGAACGCGTGCCGGGATTTATGCCGATTCAGGTGCCCACGCAGGCGGTAAGCGTGCAGGACGCGGTCGAAACGTATCTGTTCAACAGCCAGCTGCTGAGCCGGGATGACGGCAGCATGATGCTGGTGCTGCCGCAGGAGTCCCGAAACCATCAGGGCGTCTGGCGCTATCTCAGCGAACTGGTGCAGGCGGATAACCCGATTGATGAACTGCGCGTGTTTGATCTTCGGGAAAGTATGGCCAACGGCGGGGGACCGGCGTGCCTGCGACTACGCGTGGTGTTAACGCCGGAGGAATTGCAGGCCGTGAATCCGGCGGTGATGATGAACGACACGCTGTTCAATACCCTCAATGACTGGGTGGACCGCTATTATCGCGACCGTCTGGTTCAGGCCGATCTGGTTGATCCGCAGCTGCTGCGCGAAGGCCGCGAAGCGCTGGATGCATTATCAACCATCCTGCAACTGGGATCGGTTTATCCGTTCCAGCGCTAAGGAGACGATATGGAAAACTTACTGGCGCTGACGCTGGCCGAAGATACACCGGAGCGGCAAGAGGGGGCAGGCCCTTCGTTCCACTGGCGATGGCTGGGGCCGGGCGTGCTTGAACTGACGCCGACGGGGAAATATAACCTGTCGCTGCTGCTTTCTACCGGCATTCACGGAAACGAAACCGCGCCCGTGGAGATTGTCGAACTATTGCTGCGCGCGCTGTATCGCGCAGAGATCACGCTGCACTGCCGTCTGCTGGTGGTACTGGGAAATCCGCCTGCGCTGGCGCAAAATAAACGGTACCTCGTGAGCGACATCAACCGCATGTTTGGTGGTCGCTGGGCGCAGTTTCCACAGAGTGATGAGACGACTCGCGCGCAATGGCTGGAGAAGGTGGTCACGGCGTTTTTTGCCGGGGCGGGGGAAACGCGCTGGCACCTTGATCTGCATACGGCCATTCGCGCCTCGTACCATGTGCGTTTTGGCGTGTTACCGCAGCGTCATCAGCCGTGGGATGAGGCGTTTCTGACCTGGCTTGGCGATGCGGGGCTGGAGGCACTGGTCTTCCACCAGACGCCAGGCGGCACGTTTACCCACTTCACCTGCGAGAATGTTGGCGCGTTATCCTGTACCCTGGAGCTGGGAAAAGCGCTGCCGTTCGGGCAAAACGACCTGACGCGTTTTACCCCTACGCATCAGGCGCTCCGGGCGTTGCTCGCCGGGGTTGCGCCGGAACCCACCCGGGAACCCGTCGTGCGCTATCGGGTCGTGCAGCAGATCACGCGTCAAAGCGAGGCTTTCCAGCTTCATATGGCACCCCATACGCTGAACTTTACGCCGTTTCGCCAGGGCGTCCTGCTGGCGGAAGATGGTGAGACGCGCTATGCGGTACAGAAATCCACGGAATATGTTTTATTTCCTAATCCGTCGGTCGCGTTTGGTTTGCGAGCAGGTCTGATGCTGGAAAAAATGCCCTGAACGTCTCCCCTCGCGCAGACCGGAGGGGAAATGAAGAATAAATTTCTTAGCGTTAAAAGCGCTCTGGTATTGTTTGCGGAATATTCCTGGAGAATTGCTTTATTATTAAACGGCACTTCGCTATACTTCTCCATAATCTCTTTAAAATCATCCTGTTGAATATTTTTGTTTCATCTCTCCACGCTTTTTCCTTAATTTCTCCACAATTGGCGAAAAGTTGTTTTTTACACTTTCATTGTTTTACCGTTGCTCTGACTAATTGACGATAAACGCCGTAAAGTTAATCTCGTCAACACGGCATAGCGCCGAAGAATAACTGAAAGTAAGGAAAGACATTATGCGTAAATTAACTGCACTGTTTGTTGCCTCTACCCTGGCTCTGGGCGCTACCAGCATGGCGTTCGCCGCCGATACCGCGACCACTACCGCCGCGCCGACGGAAGGCAAAATGATGATGCATCATAAAGGCAAGCCGGGTATGCACCATGAGATGATGATGTTTAAAGATCTGAACCTCACCGATGCGCAGAAGCAGCAGATCCGCGACATTATGAAAAGCCAGCGTGACCAGATGAAACGTCCTCCGCTGGAAGAGCGCCGCGCAATGCATGACATCATTGCCAGCGACAGCTTCGATAAAGCAAAAGCGGAAGCGCAGATCGACAAAATGGCCGAGCAGCATAAAGCACGCATGCTGGCCCACATGGAAACCCAGAACAAGATTTACAACATTCTGACGCCGGAACAGAAAAAGCAATTTAATGCCAATTTTGAGAAGCGTCTGACAGAACGTGCAGCGCCAGAAGGTAAAATGCCTGCACCAACCGAATAATCGGTTCACTCTCTTAAGACCGCCGGGCTCCTGTCTACAAAAGCGAAAACGCTGTGGACAGGACCGGCGGTTTTTCTTTTATCCCATGCCTAAGGTCTGGCCTGACTGCTGCCGATAATACGTCTGTGAAAATGCCCTGGCGCACGGTGCGTCCTTCAGGAGTGGTCATGGAATTCTTTGATATCCGTAAAATGCCGGTCAGTCTCTGGCGTAATGGTGCGGGTGAGACGCGTGAGATTTGCTGTTTTCCTCCCGCGACGCGGGATTTTTTCTGGCGGGCCAGTATTGCCTCCATCGCCAGTAACGGCGAATTCTCCGCGTTCCCGGGCGTTGACCGGGTGATTACGCTGCTGGAAGGCGGCGAGGTGACCCTGGATGCAGGCAGGGCGTTTTGTCATACCCTGAAGCATCACCAGCCTTACCGATTTGCGGGCGATCTGGCGGTGAAAGCCGTGCTCACAGAGGGGCAGATGTCGATGGACTTCAACATCATGACCCGACGGGATTGCTGCCAGGCAAAGGTGCGCGTTGCTACCCGAACGTTCACTACCTTCGCGTCACGCGGTGGGGTGGTCTTTGTATTAAGTGGCGCCTGGCAACTGGGCGACAAATTACTGACCGCCGATCAGGGTGCCAGCTGGGAAGCGGGCAGTCATACCCTCCGTTTACTGGAAACGAAGGGGTCGCTGCTGTTCAGTGAAATTACCTGGCTGCCGGGTCACTGAGGACGATGATCTCATGTTTTCCGGTTAATAGTGGCTTACAGAGAATTTTGTAACCATCCTGATCGAACCCGGCAGGGGTGCGCAGCAGGGCGGTAGCGTCATCCAGACTTTCAACGGCGCCAAGCCAGAGCCAGTTGCGGATGATGTGATAGTGCGTCATCGCATCGCGGGTTTCTTTCAGCGCCACCGCGCCTTCCCACGGCCAGCAGTTAACGCTGATAGAGGCCAGGCCCGCCATAAACCGGGCATGATGTTCTTCAACGCTCTCTTTTCCACAACACGCCCCGGCGCAGCGTTTCAGCGCGGAGCGGAAACAGGCGCGACCGCGGGTGGTGGCTTCCAGTCCTAACAGGCCGTAACAAAGCTGTAATTCATCAGCCAGGGATTGCAGGGTTTGCAGTGCGGCACGTTTGTTGGCAAACAGACCGTAAAGATTGGGTTCATGCGAAAAATCCACTTCCCGGGCATAAACAACCTGCGGTTTTCCTGCGTTAACCTGCAAGGAACACAGCTGGCGGTTGCGGCGCAGGCGTTTGTTAAACAGCGGCTGCTGTTCCTTGATGAGCCGGGCTTCGAGCAGAAGCGCGCCCAGTTCGCCTGCCGTCTCGATCCAGGTGATCCGCCGGGACTGCCTGAGCATCGATGCTTCATCCGGCGTACGCAGGTGCGACATCACCCGGCTGCGGATATTCACGCTTTTGCCGATATAGAGCGGCATGGTATCGCTGTCGCCGTGGAAGAAATAGACGCCAGGCTGTTTAGGCAGAGCCTCAAGCCAGGGGCGAAGATGCTCGGGATATTCGTAGATAGCCGCCGCTTCAAACTCAAGACGCGGGGCGGATTGACGCCTGCTCACATACTGCTCCATATACTGTTCAGGCATACAGTGTAGCAGGTGTTCGGTGGTTAAAAAAGAGCCGGGTGGCGGTTACGCCTTACCCGGCCTGTAAAACTGAGTTACCGTTTTGCTTTTACTTTTTCCAGAAATCATCAAACACCGTAATCGGCGGACGGCGCTTGTGCTCGGTTTTCAGATACCAGCCTTCGATAATGTTAGCGGTACCTTCGTCGAGCGTTTTGCCTTCCAGATAATCATCAATGTTGTCATATGTGACGCCCAGCGCGGCTTCATCCGGCAGGGAAGGGCGATCGTCCTCCAGGTCCGCCGTTGGCGCCTTCTTATACAGGTGCTCCGGGCAGCCCAGCGCCGCCAGCAGTTGCTTGCCCTGACGCTTGTTCAGGCGGAAGAGGGGGTTGATATCCGTGCCGCCATCGCCGTATTTGGTGAAGAAGCCGGTGATGGCTTCCGCGGCGTGGTCGGTGCCGACGACAACCCCTTTGGTCATCCCTGCGATACTGTACTGCGCTTTCATGCGCTCACGGGCTTTCTCGTTGCCGCGAACAAAATCGCTCAGTTCAATACCGGCTTCACGCAAGGCCTGCTCGCTTGCCAGTACCGAACCTTTGATGTTTACGGTAAGAACACGGTCCGGCTGAATAAACGCGATCGCATCCTGACAGTCCTGCTCGTCAGCCTGCACGCCATACGGCAGACGTACGGCAATAAATTGCAGCGCGGTGTCACCGGTCTCGTCACGCAGCTCGGAGATGGCCATCTGGCTCAGCTTACCGGCCAGAGTGGAATCCTGACCGCCGCTGATACCCAGCACCAGCGTCTTCAGGAAAGGGTGTGCAGACAGGTAAGCTTTCAAAAAATCAACGCTACGACGGATCTCTTCATTGGCATCAATCGCAGGTTTCGCGCCCAGCGCCTGAATAATTTCTTGTTGCAGAGCCATTACGCCCTCCCTATGCAGAACCAAACAGAAAGTGTGATCTGTTAAAACTAACCCTTTGTCGGGGAAACGACAAGGATCACAGTTTTGAGTGTACTGTTTTACAGCGATTTAGCAGCTTACCGTTGTTTTATTAGAATTTTCCGAAATTCATCTGGCGTAACTCGCAAAGTTGAACAATAGTAATTTTTATCCCATGCTTAGTTAACACGCTGATAAACAAGAGGACGGAATATGAACAAGAACGTAGCAGGAATTTTAAGCGCAGCGGCGGTACTGACTATGCTGGCAGGGTGTACAGCTTACGATCGCACCAAAGATCAGTTCACACAGCCAGTGGTAAAAGACGTTAAAAAAGGCATGACGCGTTCCCAGGTTGCAGCCATTGCCGGTAAACCTTCTTCAGAAGTTACTATGATCCACGCGCGTGGTACCTGCCAGACCTATATTCTGGGTCAACGTGATGGTAAGGCAGAGACCTACTTTGTCGCCCTGGATGATACGGGTCACGTGATCAATTCTGGTTACCAGACCTGTGCCGAATACGACACCGACCCACAGGCACCTAAGGCACAGTAAGCCTGTTTGCCTGAGAGCGTTAACAAACCGGCCTGAAGGCCGGTTTTTTTATGCATACGTGAATCTTATTTCTTGGCGCGAATTATTTGCCTGAAATGTGAAGGTAGTCAACAAGCCAGGTCAATGAGAGACAATTTCAGTCTATCCAGAATTATCCCCTCCCTGTACCATTGCGTATACTCACTTCAACGATAAACAATGTTCAGCACACTGCCCGTCAGCCAGGATAGCGAGTCGAGTGATAGCGAGACGGCGGGTAGCCAAACAAGAGGGAAGTTATCATGGAAAAGAAACATATCTATCTGTTTTGCTCTGCGGGCATGTCCACTTCGCTGCTGGTTTCTAAAATGCGCGCGCAGGCCGAAAAATATGAAGTCCCTGTGGTGATTGAGGCGTTTCCGGAAACGCTGGCGGGCGAGAAGGGCCAGACAGCAGACGTTATTTTACTCGGGCCGCAAATCGCTTATATGCTGCCAGAAATTCAACGTCTGCTACCCAATAAGCCGGTCGAAGTGATCGATTCCGTTTTATACGGCAAGATTGATGGTTTAGGTGTATTAAAAGCTGCCGTTGCGGCGATTAAAAAAGCTTCTAATTAATTTTTTATTTTTCCCGTCAAAGAGTTATTTCACACACAATCTGCCGTAACGATCGTTGCGGCCTTTAAGGGTATTTTCCTATGAGTAAAGTCATCGCTTCACTTGAAAAGGTACTCCTTCCTTTTGCTGTTAAAATAGGAAAGCAGCCTCATGTTAATGCCATTAAGAACGGCTTTATTAAATTAATGCCGTTGACATTAGCCGGGGCAATGTTCGTTTTAATTAACAACGTTTTTCTGAGCTTTGGAGAAGGTTCCTTTTTTTATTCATTAGGAATTAGGCTAGATGCTTCAACTATTGAAACCCTTAATGGTTTAAAAGCCATTGGCGGCAACGTATACAACGGTACGTTGGGTATTATGTCGCTAATGGCGCCTTTCTTTATTGGAATGGCGCTGGCGGAAGAGCGTAAAGTGGATCCGCTGGCGGCAGGCTTACTGTCCATTGCCGCGTTCATGACCGTCACACCGTACAGCGTGGGCGACGCTTATGCCGTTGGCGCCAACTGGCTGGGTGGGGCAAACATCATTTCCGGTATTATTATCGGGCTGGTGGTGGCCGAAATGTTCACCTTCATTATTCGCCGTAACTGGGTTATCCGCTTGCCGGATAGCGTTCCGGCCTCTGTTTCTCGTTCATTTTCCGCGTTGATTCCGGGCTTCATTATTCTCTCCATCATGGGGATTATTGCCTGGGCGCTCTCTCACTGGGGAACTAACTTCCACCAGATCATTATGGACTCTATCTCAACGCCGCTGGCGTCGATGGGTAGCGTGGTCGGTTGGGCGTATGTCATCTTTACCTCCCTGCTGTGGTTCTTCGGCGTGCATGGTTCACTGGCACTGGCGGCGCTGGACAGCGGTATTATGACCCCATGGGCACTGGAAAACGTCGCGCTTTACCAGCAGTACGGCTCCGTCGATGCGGCGCTGGCGGCCGGTAAAACCTTCCATGTGTGGGCGAAGCCGATGCTTGACTCCTATATCTTCCTGGGCGGTACCGGGGCGACGTTGGGTCTGATCATCGCGGTCTTTATTGTCTCTCGCCGCGCTGACCATCGTCAGGTTGCGAAGCTGGCCCTGCCGTCAGGCATCTTCCAGATTAACGAGCCGATCCTGTTTGGTCTGCCAATTATCATGAACCCGGTGATGTTCATTCCCTTCATCCTGGTTCAGCCGCTGCTGGCCGCGATTACGCTGACGGCGTACTACCTGGGCATTATCCCGCCGGTGACCAACATTGCGCCGTGGACGATGCCGGCTGGTCTGGGCGCGTTCTTCAACACCAACGGTAGCGTGGCCGCCTTCCTGCTGGCGATATTCAACCTCGGGATTGCAACCCTGCTCTACATGCCGTTCGTGGCGATTGCGAACAAGGCCGCAACGGTTATCGATGAAGAAGAGAGCGAAGAGGATATCGCCCTCGCACTGAAATTCTAAAATTGCACGGCGCGGGGCAACCCGCGCCAGCGGAAAGGAGCTTAAAAAATGTTAGATTTAGAGAGTATCGTTGCCGAAGAAACCGCAGAGAACGATCTGGAAGAGGTGGTGATGGGCCTCATCATCAACTCCGGGCAGGCACGCAGCCTGGCGTATGCGGCGCTTAAGCAGGCTAAGCAGGGCGACTTCGTTGCCGCGAAAACCATGATGGAGCAGTCCCGTACGGCGTTAAACGAAGCGCATCTGGTGCAGACGAAGCTTATCGAAAGCGACCAGGGCGAAGGGAAGATGAAAGTGAGTCTGGTGCTGGTACATGCGCAGGATCATCTGATGACCTCCATGCTGGCGCGCGAGCTGGTAGCGGAGCTCATCGAGCTTCACGAGAAGATGCAATAAGTCAGGATGAAGTAGCAGGAGGTCAGCACGATGGAAATCAAAACCGCACATGAGCAGCAGCTGTTTAATGGCAAAAATTTTCACGTGGTGATTTACAACAAAACGGAGAGCGCCAGCGGTCTGCACCAGCATGACTACTACGAGTTCACGATTGTTCTGACCGGCCGCTACTATCAGGAGATCAACGGTAAGCGCGTCCTGCTTGAGCGTGGCGATTTCGTCTTCCTGCCAATGGGATCTTATCACCAGAGCTTTTATGAGTTTGGTGCGACACGCATTCTGAACGTAGGGGTGAGCAGGCGTTTCTTCGAGAAGCACTATCTGCCGCTGGTGCCGTTCTGCTTTGTGGCGTCACATGTGTATCGCGTTAAAAATGAGTTTATGACCTGGATTGAAACGGTTATCGCCTCGCTGAATTTCCGCGACAATGAATTTGATGAATTTATTGAAACCGTGACGTTCTACGTCATGAATCGCCTCCGCCATCACCGTGAAGAACAGCAGGTGGTGGATGATATTCCTCAGTGGCTGCGTAGTACCGTGGAGCTGATGCACGACAAAGGACAGTTCAGCGATAACGCCCTGGAGAATATGGTGGCGCTGTCGGGTAAATCGCAGGAATATTTGACGCGCGCCACGCAGCGTTATTACCGTAAAACGCCTGTGCAAATTATTAATGAAATCCGCATTAACTTTGCCAAAAAACAGCTGGAAATTACTAATTACTCTGTCACCGATATCGCTTACGAATCGGGTTACAGCAGTCCCAGTCTGTTTATTAAAACCTTTAAAAAATTGACTTCATTCACACCGAACAGTTACCGCAAAAATTTAACGGTAATTAATTAACTTTCGGCGGTTTATCCGCCAGGAACAGTGACGTAATGGCTTGCCCAAATAGCGGGAAGAGCACGCTATACCTTGCAGGCGATTAACCTGATACGCTAAGGGAGATATTATGCAACAGAAATTAAAAGTCGTAACCATTGGTGGCGGCAGCAGCTATACCCCGGAATTACTTGAAGGTTTCCTGAAACGGTATCATGAATTACCGGTCAGCGAATTATGGCTGGTGGATGTTGAAGAAGGTCAGGAGAAGCTGAATATTATTTTTGAACTGTGCAAACGCATGGTTGAAAAAGCGGGCGTGCCCTTAACCGTGCATAAAACGCTGGATCGTCGCCTGGCACTGAAAGATGCTGACTTCGTGACCACGCAGCTGCGCGTCGGCCAGCTGAAGGCGCGTGAGCTGGACGAGCGCATTCCGCTGAGCCACGGTTATCTGGGCCAGGAAACCAACGGGGCAGGTGGCCTGTTTAAAGGCCTGCGTACTATTCCGGTCATTTTTGACATCATTAAAGACGTGGAGGAGATCTGCCCGAACGCCTGGGTGATTAACTTTACCAACCCGGCCGGGATGGTCACCGAGGCAGTCTATCGCCATACCGGTTTCAAACGCTTTATCGGCGTCTGCAATATTCCGATTGGCATGAAGATGTTCATCCGCGATGTACTGGAACTGACCGAGCACGATGATCTGTCCATTGACCTGTTCGGCCTGAATCACATGGTCTTTATCAAAGATGTGATTGTGAACGGGCAATCGCGCTTTGCGGAACTGCTCGACGGCGTCGCCTCTGGTCGCCTGACTGCGGCCTCGGTGAAAAACATCTTCGATCTGCCGTTCAGCGAAGGGCTGATCCGCTCCCTGAATCTGCTGCCGTGCTCGTATCTGCTTTACTACTTCAAGCAGAAAGAGATGCTGGCCATTGAAATGGGCGAATACTACAAAGGTGGCGCACGCGCTCAGGTTGTGCAGAAAGTAGAGAAGCAGCTGTTTGATTTGTATAAAGATCCGAACCTGAACGTCAAACCGAAAGAGCTGGAGCAGCGCGGCGGGGCATACTATTCGGATGCGGCGTGTGAAGTGATTAACGCCATTTACAATGACAAGCAGGCCGAGCACTATGTGAACGTTCCCCATCACGGGCACATCGACAATATCCCGGCAGACTGGGCCGTTGAGATGACCTGCATCCTTGGACGCGAGGGTGCAAAACCGCATCCCCGCATTACCCACTTCGACGATAAGGTGATGGGGCTGATTCACACCATCAAAGGCTTTGAAGTGGCGGCGAGCAATGCTGCCCTGAGCGGCGAACTGAATGACGTGCTGCTGGCGCTGAATCTCAGCCCGCTGGTGCATTCTGACCGTGACGCTGAAAAACTCGCGAGTGAGATGATCCTGGCGCATGAAAAATGGCTGCCAAACTTTGCTGCAACGGTTGAGAAACTGAAACTCACACACCGTTAAGAGGAGGCGCGATGGAAAACCTGCTGATCGTCAATGCCGATGATTTTGGCCTGTCAAAAGGGCAGAACTACGGCATTATTGAAGCCTGTCGCCGGGGCGTCGTGACCTCTACAACAGCGCTCATCAACGGTGAGGCGGTGGAACATGCGGCGCAGTTAAGCCGTGAGCTGCCCGAGCTGGGCGTGGGCATGCATTTTGTGCTGACGCTTGGGTTGCCCCTTTCACCGATGCCGGGTCTGACGCGCGAGGGAAAACTGGGGAAATGGATTTGGGAAATGGCGGAGCAGGACGCTCTGCCGCTCGATGAGATTGCCCGCGAGCTGGAGTGCCAGTTTAACCGCTTTGTGGATGTGTTTGGCCGCGAACCTACCCATATTGACAGCCATCATCATGTGCATATGATCCCGGCGATTTTCCCGCTTGTGGCAGAGTTTGCGCAACGTAAAGGCGTGGCGATGCGCGTGGATCGTGAGGTGCGCGGGTTGCCGGACGTCGCGGTGACGTCAACGGAGGGGTTCAGCAGCGCATTTTATGGCGACGAGATCGACGAAGCGCTGTTCCTGAAGGTGCTGGATGACTCCGCCGCAAAAGGGGAGCGCTCGCTTGAGGTAATGGCGCACCCGGCGTTTGTCGATGAGATAGTACGTAAGAGCGCCTACTGCTGGCCGCGTCTGGCAGAACTGGATGTGCTGACATCGGCGTCGTTAAAGTATGCGATTGCCGAGCGTGGGTATCGTCTGGGGACGTTCAGGGATCTTTGAGGCAAAGCCCGGTGGCGAGGTAAAAGCAAAACGGTAACCTTTTGGTTACCGTTTTTATTGTTTTCTCCCTCTCCCAGGGGAGAGGGCCGGGGTGAGGGCTTCAGGTTTTTTACGCCGGTATCTGGTCAATCTTACTGCTGCGCGACCACACGCGGTGCGCGGCGAGCAGGTCAAACAACCGGGTCATAAACGCATCATCGACGTTATCACCTTCGACAATGCCTTCTTCCCCTTGATCCCGTACCTTCAGCAGAGTTTTAAACTTCCGCGCATCGCCTGCCAGAGCGATTGGCTTCAGGTGCTTATAGGCTTCCAGCAGATAATAGGCGGCATCACCGTTACCGAGCAGGCTCTCAACGTCGCCGCACGGCATAATCACCGCATCAACCGTCAGCGACGGTGCTCCGGCGAAGGTCGCGGCAATCGGCAGGACGGAGCCATCATCGGCCGTCACTTCACCCATGCGAGAGTAAAGCAGTTTGGCATGTACGCCCTGGGTTTTGAGCGCCCGCATGATCCCCAGTACGTCGCTGGCGCGCGGTTTATCGTTCAGCAGAATAGCCACTACGCGGCCTTTAATTGACCCGCCAGGTACCGCGTACAGGCTCAGGGACGGATCCTTCTTCAGCCCGTTCACGTCTTTTGGCGGTGCGGCATGGCATTGCTCATCGGTGAGCGTGATGCCGAGATTATTCGCCACGCCCTGAGCAAGCTGGATATCAATATGCGCCAGATGGTCGACCACGCGCTCGCGAATGTAGGTACGCACCACTTTGCTCAGCTCAAAGCTGAAACCGCCGATAATGTGCTGCTGTTCAATCGGGGTCTGGCTGTTCCAGAACAGGCGAGGCTGAGCGTAATATTCGCCGAATGACGGGCTGCGCTCGCGAATTTTTGTTCCATCCACGCGCTCCTGATACGACTCGAATCCGCCACGTTTTGGCCCCGGCGGGGTTTCACGCGGCCAGTTATCGTTAATGGAGTTTGGCTCGTAGTTCGCCGGGTTGGTATCGATATCCTGGCGATGCATCCCGTCACGCTGGAAATTATGGTACGGGCAGGTCGGACGGTTGATAGGAATTTCGTGGAAGTTCGGTCCGCCGAGACGGCTGATCTGCGTATCGGTATAAGAGAACAGACGGCCCTGGAGCAGCGGATCGTTGGTGAAATCCAGCCCCGGCACAATATGGCCCGGGTGGAACGCAGCCTGCTCATTCTCCGCGAAGAAGTTATCCGGGTTGCGATTAAGCACCATTTTGCCCACCAGCTGAACCGGCACCAGCTCTTCGGGAATAAGCTTGGTCGGGTCGAGCAGGTCGAAGTCGAATTTGAACTCGTCCTCTTCCGGGATCAGCTGTAACCCCAGCTCGTATTCCGGGAAATCACCGGCTTCAATGGATTCCCACAGTTCGCGACGGTGGAAGTCCGGATCGCGCCCGGTCAGCTTCTGTGCTTCATCCCACACCAGGGACGCTTTCCCCGCGACCGGTTTCCAGTGGAAACGCACAAACGTCGCTTTACCTTCAGCGTTAATCAGACGGAAGGTATGAATACCAAAGCCTTCCATGGTGCGATAGCTGCGTGGGATCCCCCGGTCAGACATCGCCCACATCACGTTGTGAAGGGTTTCCGGTTGCAGGGAGACGTAGTCCCAGAAGGTGTCATGCGCACTTTGTCCCTGCGGTATGGCCCAGTGTGGCTCTGGTTTTACCGCATGGACAAAGTCAGGGAATTTATGCGCATCCTGAATGAAGAAAACCGGGGTGTTATTCCCGACGAGGTCGAAAATGCCCTCTTCGGTATAGAATTTGGTGGCGAAGCCGCGGATATCACGCACCGTGTCGGCCGAACCCGCGCCGCCCTGTACGGTAGAGAAGCGCACAAATACCGGTGTAATTTTGTTCGGATCGGAAAGGAAATCCGCCTTCGTGATCTCCTTCAGGCTCTTGTACGGCTGGAAATAGCCGTGCGCCGCAGAGCCGCGAGCGTGAACGATACGTTCAGGAATACGCTCATGGTCGAAATGGGTGATTTTTTCCCGCAGGATGAAATCTTCCAGCAGCGTCGGGCCGCGCGTTCCGGCGCGCAAGGAGTTCTGATCATCGGCGATGCGCACGCCCTGATTGGTGGTCAGCGCATAGCCTTTACCCCCTTTGCGGTGCGGGTCGAGAGATTTTAACTTTTCGTTGTCCGCATCGGGTGACTTCATGCTTCCCGGTGCAGTAGGTTGCTCGCCCGGCGCGGAGAGGCCCGGCGACGGTTTATGAGAGCCATCCGCAGGGGCGAGTGAGTCCATTCCCGGTTGAGATTCTTCGGTGCCATGAATAGGGGATTGATGGGGTTTATCATTGTTCGACATTGCACGATTCTCCTTTGTTCGTTCCTGAAAACCCTATTAAGGATAGAACAATGTGATGAATTAGCAGGCGAACTAAGCGTTTTCAGAGGAAGTGATTAGCGAAAGGAGCCATCTGCCACATGTCAGGCGCGACGGGTGGGGGGAGAATCGGCTATGATAGAAATTTCCTGCTTTAATAATTTGCATTAGTGAACCCGTCGCTTATGAAACCTCTTCGTCAACAAAACCGCCAGGTTATTAGCTATGTGCCCCGCGTTGAACCCGCGCCGCCTGACCATGCCCTGAAAGTGGATGGTTTTCGCGATGTCTGGATGTTACGGGGTAAATACGTTGCCTTCGTGCTGATTGGCGAGCACTTCCGTCGCTCCCCTGCGTTTACGGTGCCAGAATCGGCGCAGCGATGGGCTATGCAGACCCGCCAGGATGAAGAGGTTGAAGAATAACAGCCATAAAAAAACCGCCCTCAGGCGGTTTTTTTATTTCGGCCGTGATTAACGATGGGCCAGTTCCGCATCTTCTTCACTGTCGAGAATTGTTTTGTCGGTCTGCTTCAGCCACTGGCTGGTCAGGGTACCGGCGGTCATTGAGCCACTCACGTTCAGGGCGGTACGACCCATGTCGATCAGCGGTTCAACAGAGATCAGCAGGGCAACCAGCGTCACCGGCAGTCCAAGCGCAGGCAGAACGATCAGCGCAGCGAAGGTCGCGCCGCCGCCCACGCCCGCAACACCGGCGGAGCTAATGGTCACGATACCGACCAGCGTCGCAATCCAGACCGGATCCAGCGGATTAATCCCCACTGTTGGGGCAACCATTACGGCCAGCATCGCCGGGTAGAGACCCGCACAGCCGTTCTGCCCGATGGTGGCGCCAAAGGAGGCCGAGAAGCTGGCGATAGACTCCGGTACGCCCAGACGACGGGTCTGTGCTTCGACGTTCAGCGGGATAGATGCCGCGCTGGAACGGCTGGTAAAAGCGAAGGTCAGCACCGGCCAGACTTTACGGAAGTATTTCAGCGGGCCAACGCCGTTCACCGCCAGCAGAATGCCGTGCACAACAAACATGATGCCCAGACCGAGGTACGAGGCAATCACAAAGCTGCCAAGCTTAATGATGTCTTGCAGGTTAGAACCTGCAACGACTTTGGTCATCAGCGCCAGGACACCGTACGGCGTCAGCTGCATGACCAGACGCACCAGCTTCATCACCCAGCTTTGCAGGGTATCGATGGCCGTCAGAACGCGCTCGCCTTTCGGCGCATCGTCCTTCAGCAGCTTCAGCGCAGCCACGCCCAGGAATGCCGCGAAGATCACCACGCTGATAATGGAGGTTGGGCTTGCGCCGGTCAGGTCAGCAAACGGGTTCTTCGGAATGAAGGAGAGCACCATCTGCGGAACGGTCAGATCGGCCACTTTACCCACGTAGTTGGTCTCAATCGCCGTCAGACGCGCGGTTTCAGCGCTACCCTGCACCAGACCTTCAGCAGTCAGGCCAAACAGATTGGTTACCAGCACACCCACCAGCGCTGCAATCAGCGTGGTGAAGAGCAGGGTACCAATGGTCAGGAAGCTGATTTTACCCAGTTGAGAGGCATTGTGCAGGCGGGCTACGGCGCTCAGAATAGAGGCGAATACCAGCGGCATAACGATCATTTGCAGCAGCTGTACATAGCCGTTACCGACAATGTTGAACCACTGAATGGAGTCTTTCAGTACCGGGCTGTCGGAGCCGTAAATAGCGTGTAAGGCCAGGCCAAACACCACGCCCATGACCAGACCGACCAGTACCTTTTTCGCCAGGCTCCACTGTTTGTGGCGAGCCTGGGCGAGAAGCAATAGCAATACGACGAACACAACAATGTTCGCGATGAGTGGAAAATTCATCCCCGTTCTCCTGATTTATTATACGGTCGGTTTTTACCGAACCTGTTGGCGCAAGGTTATCAGAAGTGTGATGTCACGCTTATATCCATATGGAATGGTTTATGACAAAAGTGATTATATTGTCGGTTTAATGTTCAATCTGGTGATTAATAAAACGATTGAACTGAAATTGCAGCGAGTTGATCATCTGCGATGACCAGCGCACTGCACCATTTTCGGGCAATGTCTGCGGCATCCAGACGGCATACGCAAACAGCGCCATGCACAGAACGCGCTCCAGCTGGTTGCCTTTTTGCGGCACGAGGATTGGCAGGCGGAAACGCCAGCGGCAGGGCCAGAGCAGCGGTACGCCCGCTGGCGTCAGCATATCGGCGAGGATATGGCTTAAGTAGCCAAGCACCATGCCCTGAATGGCATCCGCCGGGACGATCCAGCTCTCCGGAACCTTTAAATAGAAGAGTGTAAGCAGGCCAAATACGGCCAGCAGGCTGTGGGTAAACCCGCGATGACCAAAGGCTCTGGCGATGGGCTTTGAAATCCACTTTAGCCGCTGGCCAAGGAATGACTTTGGATGATCTATGTCCGGCAGCAGGCAGGTAAGTACGGCGGAAGGGACAATATGCCACCAGTCCCCCTGTGCCAGCACAGGGGTCAGTTCAGCGTTTTTGGCAAACACTGCACAGGCAAGTGAAAAAAGCAGGTGGCCTTCCGCCGTCATGATAAAACCCGGTAAACTGTCGATTCATACAGTATAGGGTTTTTATACAGTGTGTGAAAGAGGTGACGGTGTAACTCTTTGTCACAAACGCGCGGTTAGCGCGCCAGCCAGCCACCGTCTACGGCGAGAGTATGACCGTTAACGTAATCAGATGCTCTTGAAGCCAGAAACACCACCGGACCCTGTAAATCCTCCGGGAGACCCCAGCGGCCCGCCGGAATCCGGTCGAGGATCGCCTGGCTGCGCTGCTCATCATCGCGAAGCTGCCTGGTGTTATTGGTCGCCATATAACCTGGCGCGATAGCGTTCACGTTAATACCTAGCGGCGCCCATTCGTTCGCCAGCAGGCGGGTGAGGCCCAGCACGCCGCTTTTGGACGCCGTATAGGAGGGCACCCGGATGCCGCCCTGGAAGGAGAGCATGGAAGCAATGTTAATGATCTTGCCGCCCTGACCCTGCGCGATAAACTGTTTCGCCACTGCCTGAGAGAGGAAAAAGACTGATTTCAGATTGAGATCGATGACCTCGTCCCAGTCCTTCTCACTAAATTCCAGCGCATCGGCACGGCGGATGGTGCCGGCATTGTTAACCAGAATATCGATGCGGCCCATCTCAGCGACTGCGGTATCCACCACGCTCTGAATACTCTCCTGCTTGCCAAGATCGGCGCGAATCGCGATAAAGCGTCGTCCCAGCGCCGTAACGCGCGCTGCCGTTTCGTCAGGAACCTTGCGGTTAACCCCCACGATATCGCATCCTGCTTCGGCGAGGGCAATGGCCATGCCTTGCCCCAGACCGGTATCGCACCCGGTCACCATCGCCACTTTTCCTGCCAGAGTAAAAGCATCCAGTATCATACGCGCCTCAGAAGTCAGGTTATTGTCATTCTGCACGTAAGAATAGGAGTCTGGAATGAGAAAAGCAAATAAAGTAAAACGTTGTTTTGATTTTTCGGGGCAGGCAGCCGAAGCTGCCTGAAAGAGCGTTACTCCCCACGCAGATGGCGGGCAGTCAATTCTTCAAGAGACGTCAGCCTGACATCCGCCAGGGCAAAACGGGGATCGTGTCGGCCTTCTTCAGCCGGCACAACGATGGAGCGCATACGTGCGGCTTTGGACGCCACCATGCCGTTAACCGAATCTTCCAGCGCCACACAGGTAAGCGGATCCAGCCCCAGTTTCGCGGCGCAGTCCATATACACCTGCGGATGTGGCTTGCTGTACGGAAGCTTTTCGGCCGAGGCCAGCGCGTCGAAGCTGTCGCGCAGCCCGAACATCGTCAGCACTTTTTCCAGCATATGCAGCGGTGAGGCGGAGGCCAGCCCCACTTTCAGCCCTTGCGCCTTGCACAGGGCGATAGCGTCGCGTACGCCCGGTAACAGAGGCTTATACTCTTCTACGAGGGAGATGGCGCGGTTGATAATGCGCGCCGTAACTTCGTCGCGATCCGGGCCAACCCATGGCTGGTGGGCATACCAAAGGTCAACCACCATATCGATGCGCAGCCCCAGGGTATCGGGAAGCTCGTTACGACGACTGATATCGACGCCGAGGCTGGCCATCACGTCCAGTTCAGCCCGATCCCACAGGGGTTCGGAATCAATCAGCAATCCATCCATGTCAAAAATAGCGGCAAGTATCTGGCGCGGTGTCGACATTACAACATCTCCTTATCTTGGGGTAAGACGAACGGTGCTAAGCACAAGCAATTTAGCATATTGCATGCAAAGAGCGGGCGAAATTGACCGACAGCAGGTAGACTTAGGCACAAATAACGCGTCTTTATGAAGAGGAACTAATGACGTATCAACAAGCTGGACGCATCGCGGTCTTAAAACGTGTTGCTGGTTGGGTTATTTTTATTCCCGCCCTGATTTCAACGCTGATCTCCGTACTCAAATTTATGTACGATCACAGCGAAAAACAGCCGGGCATCAATGCCGTTATGCTTGATTTTGCCCACGTCATGATTGAGATGATGCGGTTTAACACCCCGTTCCTGAACGTCTTCTGGTTCAACTCGCCCACGCCGGATTTTCACCACCAGCTGAATGTCGGTTTCTGGATAATCTATGCGTTGATATTTATCGCGATGGCGTTGCAGGCCTCCGGCGCGCGCATGAGTCGCCAGACCCGCTTTTTACGCGAAGGGGTGGAAGATCAGCTGATACTTGAGAAGGCGAAAGGCCCTGACGGGATGAGCCGCGAGCAGATCGAATCGCGCATTGTCGTTCCGCGTCATACCATTTTTGTGCAGTTTTTCCCGCTCTACATTCTGCCGGTCATCATCATTGTGGCCGGGTATTTCTTCTTTACGCTGCTTGGCTTCCTGTAAATCCTAAGGGAAGGGGCGTGATGCCGCCCCTTCCCGCTATGCCGCCAGAATACGGTCCAGCGCCCGCTGGGCATTTACCAGATGACTCCCGCCAAACAAAATAGCCCGGTTTAGCAAGGTGTACAGCTGATAAACCGGCTGACGATCAAGGAAACCCGCAGGTAACGGCGAGACAGACTGATAGCCATCATAAATTTGCGGCGGCTGTTCAGGGTGCAACGGCAGCATCGCGAGGTCACACTCTCTGTCGCCCCAGTAGCAGGCCGGGTCATATATATAGGGACCATCAGGCCCAAGCGCGCAGTTGTTTGACCATAAATCACCGTGCAGAAGGGAAGCCTGAGGCTGATGCGAAGCCAGACGCTGCTGAATATGTTCAACAATCGCGTCGATGTTGCCGAACGCTAATCCCTTTTCAGCGGCCAGCTCCAGCTGCCAGCCGATGCGCTGTTCGGCGAAAAAAGTCGACCAGCGGCGCTGCCATGCGTTTGGCTGTGGGGTGGTGGAGAGGTCGTTATCGAAATCGAGCCCAAACTGAGGTTGATCGCTCCACTGGTGCAAACGGGCGATCTGTTGCCCGAGAATAAAGGCGTTGTGCGCATCCAGAGGACGCGCGGGAAGATAGTTCATCACCAGAAAGCTATAGTCACGATCGCTGCCGACGGCTAAAACCTGCGGAACGGTGACTGTTTTACTGCGCGATAACAGCTCAAGCTGATCGGCTTCGGCAGTAAAAATGGGGAGCAATTCGCGCTCATCACATTTAACGAAAAGATCGCGCCCGGCGTAACGTAAATGCCATGCGGCATGGATCTCTCCGCCTGGCAGTTCGTTACGCAGTTCAATTTCACCTTCACCCAGCTGCTCACTTAAAAGATGACTGATAGCCTGCCACATGATGTCTCTCCCATGTTGTCTGCCAGATCATAAAGTTAGCGCAAAACGGCTATAAAAAAACAGGAACTAACGCACAACTGAGCGGTTTAATTTTATACAGGGCACTTATTGTGCTTTTTTATGCCAGTTTTCCCAGCTATCCACATCAATTTCCGTGGCTTTGTCAGTCACGCTTTCCACCAGGCTACTGGCCAGCGCCTTCACCTCTTCCTGGCTCAGCGGGCTTATCAGGCCAAATGCCAGTGAGCCGAGATCGTGAATATTGCCCTCATCGTCCGTCAGCGTGAGCAGAAAATTCGCCCGCGTGAACGCGTTGTTGAGTTCATTCAGTTCGGTCAGCGATGCTTCATGAATATTGACAGTTACGACGTAGCGGGTGATATCACCACTGCTCATAATTCACCTCGTTGTTATCCTGAAAGTTTTCTTAGCATAGTCGATAAGCTCTGTTTAGCGACTTCCCCTTCCATGGGAAGGGGAAGCAGGTTCAGCTTCTCGCCAGGTAATCGACAATTTTCTGGGTATCCGCAAGCGAACACAGACGCGTTCCCTGATTGATGGTGGCTGCACTCCCTGCCGCGACGCCATAGCGTGCCATCTCCAGAAGCGAAGCGCCCTGCGCCAGCTTCAGCACCATCGCGCCAACCATACTGTCACCGGCACCCACGGTGCTCTGGCTTTTCATCGGCGGTGGCACAACCTGCACAAAGCCCGTCTTGTCGACGGCCAGCGCACCCTGAGGACCGAGAGAAACCACAACGCGATGCGCTTTGCCCGTACGTACCAGCTCTTCTGCGGCAGTACGCACGTCGTCAGGCTGGCTGAGTTCTCGATTAACCAGGGCGCTGAGCTCTTTCTGGTTAGGTTTAACGAGTTCAAGTTGTCCGGGTTCTAACGCCGCCTTCAGGGCTTCGCCCGAGCTATCGACAATGCAGCGGATGCCGCGCTGGAGCGCCGCCTGAACCAGCGCCGTCAGTTTCTCGGTTTCGACGCCCGGCGGCAGACTACCGCTGATCACCAGTAATGAGCCGCTTTCAATGGTCAGCACTTTCTCTTCCAGTTGACGAAACTCATCATCGGTCAATATCGCCCCCGGCATCACAAAGCGATATTGCTCGCCGCTGGATTCAACATGGACATGCAGGTTCTGCCGGGTCCAGTCTTTAGCGTCGACGGTGTCTACGGCCACCTGTTCATCTGCCAGCAACGCCACCAGATGTTCTCCCGTGGCGCCGCCAGCGGGGAAGATGGCGGTGGCTTTTCCGCCGAGATGGGTAATAGCGCGCGCCACGTTGATGCCGCCGCCGCCCGGCTCAAACACCGGCGCGCTACAGCGCAGCTTACCTTCCGGGTAGATTTGCGGCGTTATGGTCGCGGAGTCGAGGGAAGGGGAGAGTGTCAGCGTATAAATCGAAGCCATCATGACCTCCTTTTATCATGGGTTCTTTTAAGCCTGGCACCGTTTGGCAGGAAGGCAACGTAAATAACAGTATGATTTTAAATATGAATGCTGACAAATAACCCGCGCCGGGCATATAAAATAAAACGCGTTTTGGGATCGTTCTTATTCAAAAAATGAAAGAAGAAAATATTGCTATGTTATTTGCGGCTTTTTATAATTTGTTACCTTTCTATGGTCGCCTTGTCATTGATCCGCAAGAAAGTTTCCGAGACCGTGACGGTCTCTTTTTATGTTGTACGGACTCCTTAAATAAAATGAAGCTTTTGAAGACAGTACCCGCAGCACTGATGCTGGCGGGTGGCGTATTTGCGTCACTGAATGCAACCGCCGATGATACCGTTTTTACTGTCATGGACGATCCCTCCACTGCCAAAAAACCCTTTGAAGGTAACGTGAATGCCGGGTATCTGGCGCAATCCGGTAACACGAAAAGCTCCTCCCTGACAGCAGACAGCACCCTGACCTGGTACGGCAACACCACGGCCTGGTCGCTGTGGGGAAATGCCAGCAACACCTCTGCTAACGATCAACGCTCATCGGAGAAATACGCGGTAGGCGGACGTAGCCGATACAACATGACCGATTATGACTACCTGTTTGGGCAGGCGAGCTGGCTGACTGACCGCTACAACGGCTATCGCCAGCGTGATGTCGTGACTGCGGGTTATGGTCGTCAGTTCCTCAATGGGCCGGTGCACAGCCTGCGTTTTGAATTCGGTCCGGGTGTCCGTTACGACGAGTACACCAACGGCGAAGATGAAACGCAGCCGCTGGGTTATGCATCGGGCACCTATGCATGGCAGATGACCGACAACGCAAAATTCACCCAGGGTGTGTCGGTGTTTGGTGCTGAAGATACAACGCTGAACTCAGAAAGTGCGTTGAACGTGGCGATCAATGAACACTTTGGACTCAAGGTGGCGTACAACGTAACCTGGAACTCATCCCCACCCGATTCTGCACCGGAACATACCGATCGCCGAACCACGATTTCATTAGGTTATAAAATGTAATATCCTCGGGCCGAGAATAATCCCGGCCCGTTTTTTATTTTCTGAAACTGTGCTTATTTATATTAAACGGCGTTTTAAAATAATGTGTCTGGTTTCATCTTCATAATTTCTCCATAATTAGCTGGCCAGGGCTTATTCAGTTTATTTGACACGAATTGATAAATAATTTGACTAGGCAAGAATGTGATCCAGATCTACACTTACGGCACAGGCGAAAAACTTGCCTCAGGCATATCGTATTAAATAAGTATGAGAATAAAATTATGAAAAAAATCAAAACCGCTACAGCAGCGATGGTGCTTTCCGCACTTTCATTTGGCGTATTTGCTGCTGATAATACGCAACCTGCCAATGACGTTAACAGCCCAATCGGGATCGCTAAAGCCTCTGATGTAGAAGCAGGCTCCAACATTGCCCCTGGCACTCAGTCTACCGGCCAGTCAATGAATGATGCATTTGATGTACATAAGCTGGTGGCGGGTGAGTGGTCCTGATATTTCAACTGCCACGTGTGACGGAATATACGCTGCCACAGCCTGTCGAAAACCGGATTATGACGTACCGGTTTTGGACCATAAATTATCGTTAAGATAGTTAAGATTTATTCAGTAAATTCACGGCAGGTTTTCGCTGACAAAATATTAGCCCCAGATCATAGCGGCCCAGCGCAGCAGCAACATCGCGCCGCAAATAGCAATTAACACCACGACCATTTTCCAGTGCTTCACGGCAAATCTTTTTGTTGGCATAACCTAATCCTTGTCAGTTGATACCCTTAGTCTACCAAAGTCTGCGCCAGAAAGCGCTCAACAAGGGAGAACAGGTTATGCCGGAACACCGGTTCGGCTTAAAACCAATGGAATCTGTCAGCCAGAATCAATACCAGGCCAGCAGCGGAAAGTAGATTTAATATCACAACGGTTCTACTCGATACGTTCATGTGATACCCCTTCGATGTTTAAGGACCAGATCAAGAATAGCTCAGCACTTTCGGATTGCGAGCACCCGTCAACAAAAGTTCATTAATGCAGACAACAGGATGTGCGGTTCAAAACGGTCGCAGGAAGGTGCATTCGCCCTGTCAATAGTGTTACCATTACGTCGCCTGTCGTAAACCCGCATTATTCTGAAATCGGCCGGTGAATGATGACGAACCAATTTGACGATTGTTGGTCAGATGGTTTCGTAATCTACTGTTTAATCACGATTATTTTCTTTGTATATGCTCTTATGTGTGGGGCATCACTGCAAATAAGGATATAAAATGCCTGTAATTACTCTTCCTGATGGTAGCCAACGCCATTTCGACCACGCTGTTAGCCCAATGGATGTTGCCCTGGATATCGGTCCTGGACTTGCAAAAGCAACCATTGCAGGCCGCGTAAACGGCGAGCTGGTAGACGCGTCCGATCTGATTGAAAGCGATGCAACGCTTGCGATCATCACCGCTAAAGACGAAGAAGGTCTGGAGATCATTCGTCACTCCTGCGCGCACCTGTTAGGCCATGCTATCAAGCAGCTGTGGCCAAACACCAAAATGGCGATCGGCCCGGTTATCGACAACGGTTTCTACTACGACGTTGACCTTGACCACACCCTGACCCAGGAAGATATCGACGCGCTCGAAAAACGTATGCACGAGCTCGCCGAAACTAACTATGACGTCATTAAGAAGAAAGTCAGCTGGCACGAAGCGCGTGAAACCTTCGTGAAGCGCGGCGAGAGCTACAAAGTCTCGATTCTTGATGAAAACATCGCTCATGATGACAAGCCAGGCTTGTACCATCACCAGGAATACGTCGACATGTGCCGTGGTCCGCACGTGCCGAATATGCGCTTCTGTCATCACTTCAAACTGATGAAAATCGCAGGCGCTTACTGGCGTGGCGATAGCAACAACAAGATGTTGCAGCGTATCTATGGTACCGCGTGGGCCGATAAGAAAGCCCTGAACGCATACCTGCAACGCCTGGAAGAGGCGGCTAAGCGTGACCACCGTAAAATCGGTAAGCAGCTTGACCTGTATCATATGCAGGAAGAAGCTCCGGGGATGGTGTTCTGGCATAACGACGGCTGGACTATCTTCCGTGAACTGGAAACGTTCGTGCGCTCCAAGCTGAAAGAGTACCAGTATCAGGAAGTGAAGGGCCCGTTCATGATGGACCGTGTGCTGTGGGAAAAAACCGGCCACTGGGACAACTACAAAGATGCGATGTTCACCACTTCGTCTGAGAACCGTGAATACTGCATCAAGCCAATGAACTGCCCGGGCCACGTTCAGATCTTCAACCAGGGTCTGAAATCCTACCGCGATCTGCCGCTGCGTATGGCGGAGTTCGGTAGCTGCCACCGTAACGAGCCATCAGGTGCGCTGCACGGTCTGATGCGTGTTCGTGGCTTTACTCAGGATGATGCGCATATCTTCTGTACTGAAGATCAGGTCCGTGAAGAAGTTAACGCCTGTATTCGTATGGTCTACGATATGTACAGCACCTTTGGCTTCGAGAAGATCGTGGTCAAACTCTCAACGCGTCCGGAAAAACGTATCGGCAGCGATGAGACATGGGATCGCGCAGAGGCGGATCTCGCCGTAGCGCTGGAAGAGAACGGTATTCCGTTCGAATACCAGCTGGGCGAGGGCGCATTCTACGGTCCGAAAATTGAATTTACCCTGTATGACTGCCTCGATCGCGCATGGCAGTGCGGAACGGTACAGCTGGACTTCTCCCTGCCGCAGCGTTTAAGCGCCTCTTATGTTGGCGAAGATAACGAGCGTCAGGTGCCGGTTATGATTCACCGTGCGATTCTCGGTTCACTGGAGCGCTTCATCGGCATCCTGACCGAAGAGTTCGCAGGCTTCTTCCCAACCTGGCTTGCGCCAGTGCAGGTCGTGGTGATGAACATTACCGATTCTCAGGCGGATTACGTTAAAGAATTGACGCAGAAACTACAAAATGCGGGCATTCGCGTAAAAGCAGACTTGAGAAATGAGAAGATTGGCTTTAAAATCCGCGAGCACACTTTACGTCGTGTCCCGTATATGTTGGTCTGTGGTGATAAAGAGGTGGAAGCAGGCAAAGTTGCCGTTCGCACCCGCCGTGGTAAAGACCTGGGGAGCCTGGACGTAAGTGAAGTGATTGAGAAGCTGCAACAAGAGATTCGCAGCCGCAGTCTTCAACAACTGGAGGAATAAGGTATTAAAGGCGGAAAACGAGTTCAAACGGCACGTCCGAATCGTATCAATGGCGAGATTCGCGCCCAGGAAGTTCGCTTAACAGGTCTGGAAGGCGAGCAGCTGGGGATTGTGAGTCTGAGAGAAGCGATCGAAAAGGCTGAAGAAGCTGGAGTAGATTTAGTTGAAATCAGCCCTAACGCCGAACCGCCAGTTTGTCGTATCATGGACTACGGCAAGTTCCTTTATGAAAAGAGTAAGTCTTCTAAGGAACAGAAGAAGAAGCAAAAAGTTATCCAGGTTAAGGAAATCAAATTCCGTCCTGGTACCGACGATGGCGATTATCAGGTAAAACTCCGCAGCCTGATTCGCTTTCTGGAAGATGGCGATAAGGCCAAGATCACGCTGCGTTTCCGCGGTCGTGAGATGGCCCACCAACAGATTGGTATGGAAGTGCTTAACCGCGTCCGTGACGATCTGAGTGAACTGGCAGTAGTCGAATCCTTCCCTACGAAGATCGAAGGCCGCCAGATGATCATGGTGCTCGCTCCTAAGAAGAAACAGTAAGGCCTTCAAGCAGCAAAATCTGTGGAGCCTTCGGGTTTCATAGGTTTTGTTCGCCTATGTTTCGTTTATTTAACAATGCGAAGTGGAAGTTATTAAAATGCCAAAAATTAAGACCGTACGCGGTGCTGCTAAGCGCTTCAAAAAAACCGGTAAAGGTGGTTTTAAGCACAAGCACGCTAACCTGCGTCACATTCTGACTAAGAAAGCTACCAAGCGTAAACGTCACCTGCGTCCAAAAGCCATGGTTTCTAAAGGCGATCTGGGCCTGGTCATCGCGTGCCTGCCGTACGCATAAGTCGTTAACGTTTAACTTTTTTAACTTAGAATAGATACAGGAGAGCACACATGGCTCGCGTAAAACGTGGTGTAATTGCACGTGCACGTCACAAGAAAATTTTGAAACAAGCTAAAGGCTACTACGGTGCGCGTTCACGCGTATACCGCGTTGCCTTCCAGGCTGTTATCAAAGCAGGTCAGTACGCTTACCGTGACCGTCGTCAGCGTAAGCGTCAGTTCCGTCAACTGTGGATTGCGCGTATCAACGCAGCAGCACGTCAGAACGGTATTTCTTACAGCAAATTCATCAACGGCCTGAAAAAAGCCTCTGTTGAAATCGACCGTAAGATCCTGGCTGACATCGCAGTATTCGACAAAGTAGCGTTCACCGCTCTGGTCGAAAAAGCGAAAGCAGCACTGGCATAAGCCAGTTGAGAGAGGGGGCTTTGCCTCCTCTTTTCATTTAACACCATCAGAAGATTGACATTTATCCGTGCAGGCTTTTCAATAAGGTCTTAACGGTTTTTACCCTACAAGGTAACGCAAGCATGAATGCTGCTATTTTCCGCTTCTTCTTTTACTTTAGCACCTGACTTCAGGAGGCTAGCGCGTGAAAGATGAAACGAAAAACAGCGCCAGATAAGCCTCCCGATGGAGGCTTTTTTTGTGCCTGAAGTTAAGAGAATACGTCCAACAATTCGGTGTCTGCACCGACATAATGAGGAAAACCATGTCACATCTCGCAGAGCTGGTTGCCAGTGCAACGGCCGCCATTAACCAGGCCTCAGATGTTGCCGCGTTAGACAATGTCCGCGTCGAATATCTGGGCAAGAAAGGGCATTTGACCCTTCAGATGACTACCCTGCGTGAACTGCCAGCAGAGGAGCGCCCGGCAGCCGGTGCAGTGATTAACGAAGCCAAAGAGCAGGTACAGCAGGCGCTGAACGCGCGTAAAGCCGAGCTGGAAAGCGCAGTACTGAATGCGCGTCTGGCGGCAGAAACGATTGACGTTTCTCTGCCGGGTCGTCGTATTGAAAACGGCGGTCTGCATCCGGTTACCCGTACTATCGATCGTATTGAAAGTTTCTTCGGTGAGCTCGGCTTTACCGTGGCGACTGGCCCGGAAATTGAAGATGATTACCATAACTTCGATGCCCTCAACATTCCTGGCCATCATCCGGCACGTGCTGACCACGACACTTTCTGGTTTGACGCTACCCGTCTGCTGCGTACCCAGACTTCCGGCGTTCAGATCCGTACCATGAAGGAACAGGAACCGCCTATCCGCATCATCGCGCCGGGTCGCGTATACCGTAACGACTACGATCAGACCCACACCCCAATGTTCCACCAGATGGAAGGTCTGATTGTTGATAAAAACATCAGCTTCACCAACCTGAAAGGCACGCTGCACGATTTCCTGAACAACTTTTTTGAGGAAGATTTGCAGGTTCGCTTCCGTCCGTCCTACTTCCCGTTCACCGAACCGTCTGCGGAAGTTGACGTGATGGGTAAAAACGGTAAATGGCTGGAAGTGCTGGGCTGCGGCATGGTGCATCCAAACGTGCTGCGCAACGTGGGTATCGATCCAGAAGTGTATTCCGGCTTTGCGTTCGGTATGGGCATGGAGCGTCTGACCATGCTGCGCTACGGCGTAACCGATTTACGTGCGTTCTTCGAAAACGATCTGCGTTTCCTCAAACAGTTTAAATAAGGGCAGGACAGAACAATGAAATTCAGTGAACTGTGGTTACGCGAATGGGTGAACACCACGCTGGACAGCGACGCGCTTTCCAACCAGATCACCATGGCGGGTCTGGAAGTTGACGGTGTAGAGCCGGTTTCTGGCGCCTTCACCGGCGTGGTCGTGGGCGAAGTGGTTGAATGCGGTCAGCACCCTAACGCTGACAAACTGCGCGTAACAAAAGTCAATGTGGGCGGTGATCGTCTGCTGGATATCGTCTGCGGTGCGCCAAACTGCCGTCAGGGCCTGAAAGTGGCCGTGGCGACCGTCGGTGCGGTACTGCCGGGCGATTTCAAAATCAAAGCGGCTAAGCTGCGCGGTGAGCCGTCTGAAGGTATGCTGTGCTCCTTCTCCGAACTGGGTATTTCCGACGATCACTCCGGCATTATTGAACTGCCGCAGGATGCGCCAGTCGGTACCGATATCCGCGAATACCTGAAGCTTGATGACAACACCATCGAAATCAGCGTAACGCCAAACCGTGCCGACTGCTTAGGCATCATCGGTGTGGCCCGCGACGTGGCCGTGCTAAACCAGACCGAACTGAACGTGCCGGAGATCGCGCCGGTTGAGGCAACCATCAGTGACGTGCTGCCGATTCAGGTAGACGCGCCTGAGGCCTGCCCACGCTACCTCGGTCGTGTGGTGAAAGGTATTAACGTTAAAGCGCCAACCCCGCTGTGGATGAAAGAGAAACTGCGTCGCTGCGGTATCCGTTCTATCGACGCCGTGGTTGACGTCACCAACTATGTTCTGCTGGAGCTGGGCCAGCCAATGCACGCCTTTGATAAAGATCGTATCGAAGGTGGGATCGTCGTGCGCATGGCGAAAGAGGGCGAAACCCTGGTTCTGCTGGACGGCAGCGAAGCGAAACTGAACGCCGACACCCTGGTGATTGCCGATCACAACAAAGCGCTGGCGATGGGCGGTATCTTCGGCGGCGAGCACTCTGGCGTTAACGACGAGACGCAAAACGTCCTGCTGGAATGCGCGTTCTTCAGCCCACTCTCCATCACCGGCCGCGCACGCCGTCACGGTCTGCACACTGATGCTTCTCATCGCTACGAGCGTGGCGTGGATCCTGCGCTGCAATACAAAGCGATGGAGCGTGCAACTCGCCTGCTGATCGATATCTGCGGCGGTGAAGCGGGTCCGGTAATTGATGTGACCAACGAAGCGACACTGCCGAAGCGTGCGACCATTACCCTGCGCCGCAGCAAGCTGGATCGCCTGATTGGTCACCACGTTGCCGATGCGCAGGTGACCGACATTTTGACGCGTCTGGGCTGCGAAGTCACTGAAGGTCAGGACGAGTGGAAAGCCGTTGCGCCATCCTGGCGTTTCGACATGGAGATCGAAGAAGATCTGGTGGAAGAAGTGGCCCGCGTTTACGGCTACAACAACATCCCTGACGAGCCGGTGCAGGCGGGTCTGGTGATGGGCAGCCATCGCGAGGCCGATCTGTCTCTGAAGCGTGTGAAAACCATGCTGAACGACAAAGGCTACCAGGAAGTGATCACCTACAGCTTCGTTGATCCTAAGCTGCAACAGCTGATCCACCCGGGTCAGGAAGCGCTGATCCTGCCAAGTCCGATTTCCAGCGAGATGTCAGCGATGCGTCTGTCCCTGTGGACGGGACTGCTGGGCACTATCGTTTATAACCAGAACCGTCAGCAAAACCGCGTGCGTATTTTCGAAAGCGGTTTGCGCTTTGTACCGGATACTCAGGCGAATTTAGGCATCCGTCAGGATCTCATGCTGGCCGGCGCCATCAGCGGTAACCGCTATGAAGAGCATTGGGACCTGGCAAAAGGGACAGTTGATTTCTACGATATGAAGGGCGATCTGGAAGCAATTCTCGATCTGACCGGTAAATTATCCGAAATTGAATTCCGCGCAGAAGCGATTCCAGCCCTGCATCCGGGTCAGAGTGCGGCGATCTATTTAGACGGCAAACGTGTTGGTTTCATTGGGGTTGTTCACCCGGAACTGGAACGTAAGCTGGATCTGAATGGCCGTACCATCGTATTCGAACTGGAGTGGAACCCGGTTGCAGACCGCGTCATTCCTCAGGCGCAGGACGTCTCACGCTTCCCGGCAAACCGCCGTGATATCGCGGTTGTGGTCGCTGAAAATGTGCCCGCAGCAGATATTTTGGCCGAATGTAAGAAAGTTGGCGTAAATCAGGTAGTTGGCGTAAACTTATTTGACGTGTACCGCGGCAAGGGCGTAGCAGAAGGTTTCAAGAGCCTCGCTATTAGCCTTATCCTTCAGGATACCAGCCGTACACTCGAAGAAGAGGAGATTGCCGCTACCGTCGCCAAATGTGTAGAGGCATTAAAAGAGCGATTCCAGGCATCATTGAGGGATTGAACCTATGGCGCTTACAAAAGCTGAAATGTCAGAATATCTGTTTGATAAGCTTGGGCTTAGCAAACGGGATGCCAAAGAGCTGGTAGAGCTGTTTTTCGAAGAGATCCGTCGTGCTCTGGAAAATGGTGAGCAGGTTAAACTCTCCGGTTTTGGCAATTTTGATTTGCGAGACAAAAACCAACGTCCGGGCCGTAACCCGAAGACGGGGGAAGATATTCCCATTACAGCCCGCCGCGTGGTGACCTTCAGACCCGGACAGAAGTTAAAAAGCCGTGTCGAAAACGCAACGCCCAAAGCAGAGTAATATGAACTAACTAAAAAGGCCGCTCACGCGGCCTTTTTTCTTTGCGCTATTTGCTAAACCCGCCGTAAAATCAATGATATCTCAACCGGATAACCTATCGTCTATGCTTGATCTTGCCCGTCTTCAGCACCGCTCCGATCTCCGCCGCCTGTGTCTGCTCGGGGTGCTGTTGATTGTCGCCACCACCGTCAGCCTGTGTGCGGGCGATCGGTGGCTGGGGCCGGAAAGCTGGTTTACGCCTGAAGGGCAGCTCTTTGTCTGGCAGATCCGCCTGCCGCGGACGCTGGCTGTCCTTTTGGTCGGCGCTGCGCTGGCGCTGTGCGGTACGATCATGCAGGCATTATTTGAAAACCCTCTGGCGGAACCCGGGCTTCTCGGGGTCTCGAATGGTGCAGGCGTCGGGCTTATCGCCGCCGTGATGCTGGGGGGAGGCGAGCTCTCCGCCTGGGGGATTAGCCTCAGCGCCATCCTTGGCGCGCTGTTGATAACCCTTATCCTTCTGCGCTTTGCTCGTCGCCATTTATCCACCAGCCGGCTGCTGCTTGCCGGGGTAGCGTTGGGGATCATCTGTAGTGCGCTGATGACCTGGGCCGTCTACTTCTCCACCTCCTTCGATCTGCGCCAGTTAATGTACTGGATGATGGGGGGATTTGGTGGCGTCGACTGGCGTCAGGGGTGGCTGATGGTGCTCCTGATCCCGGCTATCCTGTGGATGGTTTTCCAGGCGCAGCCGCTGAATATTCTCGCGCTGGGCGAAACGTCTGCTCGCCAGCTCGGGATGCCGATTGGATTCTGGCGCAACGTGCTGGTTATCGCCATCGGCTGGATGGTGGGCGTAAGCGTGGCGCTGGCGGGGGCGATTGGCTTTATTGGGCTGGTGATCCCGCATATGCTGCGTCTGTGCGGCATGACGGACCACCGAACCCTGCTCCCGGCCTCGGCGGTTGCCGGGGCGGCAACGCTGCTGGTTGCCGATATCATCGCCCGACTCGCCCTGACGGCCGCTGAGTTGCCCATAGGCGTGGTGACCGCAACGCTGGGCGCGCCGGTCTTTATCTGGCTACTATTAAAAGCTGGACGTTAAAACACAACCTGTAAGTCAACCTGAGGGAATGCTATGCAGTCTGATATTCTGAATACCGAAGTGACGACCATTGACGGCGAGAAAACCACGCTGGAAGGCTACAAGGGCAAGGTGCTGCTCATCGTGAACGTGGCGTCGAAATGTGGCCTTACGCCGCAGTATGAACAGCTGGAAAACATTCATAAAGCCTGGGAAAAAGACGGCTTTACCGTACTCGGCTTCCCGTGCAACCAGTTCCTGGGCCAGGAGCCGGGCAGCGAAGAGGAAATTAAGACCTTTTGCAGCACAACCTATGGCGTGACGTTCCCGATGTTCAGCAAAATTGACGTGAACGGGGAAAATCGTCATCCGCTGTATGCCAAACTGGTGGCCGCGGCGCCGACCGCCGTTGCGCCTGAAGAGAGTGGTTTCTATGAACGTATGGCGAGTAAAGGCCGCGCGCCGCTCTATCCGGACGATATTCTGTGGAACTTCGAAAAATTCCTGATTGGACGTGACGGTCAGGTCGTGCAGCGTTTTTCGCCTGACATGACGCCTGAAGATCCTATCGTGATGGAATCAATCAAGCTGGCGCTGGCGAAATAATGACGCTGCTGATGCAGCTCACGAACGTTGCCGGGAAGGGACGTCTTGAGCCTGTGACTGCCGCAGTCAACGCAGGTGAAATCCTTCACCTGGTTGGGCCAAACGGCGCCGGAAAAAGCACGCTGCTGGCTCGCATGGCGGGGCTGACCACCGGGGAAGGAGAGATAACCTTTCTCGGGCAATCGCTCGTCGACTGGCTACCCGCTACACTTGCCTCCCGTCGAAGCTACCTGGTTCAGCAGCAGGTTCCGCCCTTTGCGATGCCCGTCTGGCACTACCTGACGCTGCATCTGTCTGATAAAAATCAGGTGGGCTTGCTCAACGAGGTTGCTGCGGCGCTCGGGTTAGACGATAAGCTCACCCGGCAGGCAAATCAGCTTTCCGGCGGCGAGTGGCAGCGCGTGCGTCTGGCCGCCGTTATCCTTCAGATCCATCCGGCGGGAAATCCTCACGGGCGGATGCTGCTGCTGGACGAGCCGATGAGCGGGCTGGACGTTGCCCAACAGGCAGCGCTGGATACCCTGCTCAGCGCGCTATGTCGCAAGGGGATCGCCATTGTGATGAGCAGCCATGATTTAAACCATACGTTGCGCCACGCGCATCGGGTGTGGTTGCTGGCGCGTGGCAAACTGATTGCCAGCGGAACGCGCGACAACGTGCTGACGGCCGCCAATCTTGCGAGCGCTTACCACATGTCGTTCCGGAGGCTGGATATTGAAGGCCACAAGATGCTCATTTCCACGACGCAGGAATAACCTTTCTTGCACAGTCGCATAGATGCACGCTAAATTACCGAAAGAACAAAAAAAGCAGAGGATTCGTCTGAAATGCGATTCTGGTTTCTCCTTGTTGCGGCGCTATTTCTTGCAGGATGCAGCAGCCATCGTGCACCTCCGCCCAACCCACGGCTTTCCGATTCCATTACGGTCATTGCCAGCCTGAACGATCAGCTCAGCAACTGGCGCGGCACCCCTTATCGCTACGGCGGCATGAGCCGGGGCGGGGTGGATTGCTCAGGATTCGTGCTGATGACCTTCCGCGATAAATTTGACCTCCAGCTTCCGCGAGAAACGCGTATGCAGGCGAAAATCGGCACTGAAATTGATAAAGACGAACTCCTGCCCGGCGATCTGGTCTTTTTTAAAACGGGCTCCGGTGAAAGCGGCCTTCATGTCGGCATTTATGACACCGATAATCAGTTCATTCATGCCTCGACCAGCCGTGGCGTGATGCGCTCCTCTCTGGATAATGTTTACTGGCGTAAAAACTTCTGGCAGGCCAGACGTATTTAACCGCTGCATAAAAATGCAGTGCGGAGGGCCTGGCGGTGAAAATAGACGTCAGGCTTTTCTTACGGGTTGATTAAAGTTAAATTTTTTGCCCAATTATTTATGGCGGCATGTGCCTGTTTTATCTAAAACTGGCTATTATTCAATAACCAGGATAAAATTAATTAAGATTCAGGGAAAAATCTGAAAATTAATACGGAAAGAATGAAATTAATCTTATTAAAATCAAGACAGTGGAATTGTGCCTGCAATTGCTCCAGGATGTTCTCTCTCATCTTTAATGCAGGACAAGCGCGATGATTATTACGCTAGATAATGCTTACCAGTCTGAACTTTTACTCCTTCCGGCGCGTGATAGTGCAGGTTTGCTTAAAGGTTTAGAGATTTTGGTTAACTTTACTGGCGTGGGTGCGGACGTACGGATCCCGACTGAACTGGTTATCCCCCATCTTTCTCAGGAAGATGAATTAGCGCTGTTTCAGGAGAAACTACAATTACTCGATACCTGTAAGCTATTTTTTATTCAGCATCAGTTAATTGCATGGATCAATATTACACCTGCAATTGTTGAGTTTTTATTAACTAATGAGAACGCTGTTTCAATCCTTGAACGATATCCGTTTCTTGAGTTTACTGTTAATGAGAACTATCCAGGTTTAAATAACGGGAAAGACGATCCCTGTCTGGCAAGAATGGCGATCCATTTCCCCCTAGTGCTGGCTAACTTCGGTGCAGGGGCTGCGTCCCTTAAGCCGGTTTATGATGGTCTGTTCAAGCGGGTGGTTCTGGATAAAAACTTTATCCAGCAGCGTGTCTCGGCACTCTCGTTTGAGCCTTTTATGCGCGCTATTCTCTGGCAGATCGCGCCGCACTGTCAGTCGGTCATGGTCTCGGGAATTGACGATCACGGCATCTTACAACGCGTGCTGCCATTCAATTTTGGTGCAATGCAGGGAAGCCTGTGGCCTGCCGTCCCGGCAGAGCGGGTCACGACTCTCGTACAGCAATAACCCCTTTCTTCGCCCGTGTTTACGTCCAGGGAAACCCTCTACACTTAAAGCAGGAGGACTTATGACCCTGTCTTTTACTGCTCACTGGCACGATGAATTACCCGGCTTTTACACCGCGCTTAAGCCAACGCCTTTACAAAACGCGCGTCTTATCTGGCATAACGATGCATTAGCGGATTCGCTTGGCATCCCTTCGACGCTTTTTCAGCCAGAAAAAGGCGCCGGCGTCTGGGGCGGCGAAACGCTGCTTCCGGGCATGAAGCCGCTGGCTCAGGTCTACAGCGGACATCAGTTTGGCGTCTGGGCGGGACAGCTCGGCGATGGCCGCGGTATCCTGCTGGGTGAACAAGTTCTGCCGAATGGCGAAACGCTCGACTGGCACCTGAAAGGGGCAGGGCTAACCCCATACTCACGCATGGGAGATGGCCGCGCGGTGCTGCGTTCAACCATACGTGAAGGTCTGGCTTCCGAGGCGATGCACGCTCTGGGGATCCCTACCTCACGTGCGCTGTCCATTGTCACCAGCGACACGTCGGTGGCCCGCGAAACGATGGAGCAGGGAGCGATGCTGGTCCGCGTGGCGGAAAGCCATCTGCGTTTCGGTCATTTTGAACACTTCTACTATCGCCGCGAGCCGGATAAAGTCCGCCAGCTTGCCGATTACGCTCTTCGTCGTCACTGGCCGCACCTGCAAAACGAGCCGGACCGCTATGTTCTCTGGTTCCGTGATATTGTTGCGCGCACCGCCGCAATGATTGCCCGCTGGCAGGCCGTCGGCTTTGCCCACGGGGTGATGAACACCGACAACATGTCCCTGTTAGGGCTGACGTTTGACTACGGTCCGTACGGCTTCCTTGATGACTATCAGCCGGGTTACATCTGTAACCATTCGGACTATCAGGGGCGTTACCGTTTCGACAACCAGCCTGCGGTGGGGCTGTGGAACCTTCAGCGGCTTGCACAAAGCCTGTCGCCGTTTATCGACGTCGATGCCCTGAACGATGCGCTGGACAGCTATCAGGAGGTCCTGCTGCGGGAATACGGTGTGTTAATGCGCACCAGGCTGGGGCTGATGACGCAGGAAAAAGGCGATAACGCGCTGCTGAATGGGCTGTTTGCCATCATGGCGCGTGAAGGCAGCGACTATACCCGAACCTTCCGTATGCTGAGCCAGACCGCGCAGCAGAGCGCCGCGTCACCGCTGCGCGACGAGTTCGTCGATCGACAGGCGTTTGATGACTGGTTTGCCGCTTACCGGGCGCGTTTACAGCAGGAACAAATTGATGACGATACCCGCCAGGCGCGGATGAAGGCGGTTAACCCGGCGATGGTATTGCGCAATTGGCTGGCGCAGCGGGCCATTGAGCAGGCAGAGCAGGGGGACTATACCGAGTTGCATCGGCTACATATCGCCCTGCGCACGCCGTTTGCCGACCGGGAGGATGACTATGTCAGCCGCCCGCCGGACTGGGGCAAGCGGCTGGAAGTGAGCTGCTCAAGCTAAGGGGCGAGAAAAACCTGCGGCGCGGCGTGCGCCGGATGTCTGCCGACGTGCACCTGCGCACCGTACCAGCGTGCCAGCGCGTCGGCCTGCAAAACCGTCTCCGGTATGCCCTGAGAAACAATCCTGCCGTTGTGTAACAGTAGGATCCGGTCCGACCATAATGCGGCAAGATTGAGATCGTGCAGCACCACGCAGGCGTGAAGATGACCCTGACGGGTCAGCGATTTCAACAGGCGCAGCAGATGCTGCTGGTGGTAGAGATCCAGCGCGGAAGTGGGTTCGTCGAGAAACAGCCAGCCGCGTGGCGTTCCGTCACGCCACAGCTGCGCCAGCGCGCGGGCGAGCTGGACGCGCTGTTGCTCGCCCCCCGAGAGGGCATGATAGCGCCTGCCGGCCAGCGGCAGGCAACCGGTCAGCTGCAACACCTCACGCACAATTGACGGTTCCGGGTGACGCGTCCAGGGCGCACGCCCCATTCCAACGATCTCCTCCACCTGCCAGTCAAATCCAGGCTGAGATTGCTGGCGCATCACCGCCCGATAGCGCGACAGCGTCTGCGGATGCCATTCATCCAGCGCTTTTCCCGCCAGCGAACAGCCTCCGCTGTCGGGTTTCAGATAGCCGGTCAGCAGCCGCAGCAGCGTGGATTTCCCCGCGCCGTTGGGGCCGATCAATGTAACCAGCTCTCCCTGCGACAGTGACAGCGAAACGTTATCTGTCAGCGTGCGGCCAGACCGGGTAAAAGTCAGATTTTCAGCCGTATAACGTTCAGCCATGCTGTTCTCCACGACGAAAAATGAGCCATAAGAACCAGGGAGCGCCAAGGATACTGGTGAGCAGGCCGACCGGCATTTCTGCCGGGGCGACCAGGGTGCGCGCGACCGTATCCGCCACCAGCAGCAGTAAAGCGCCCGCGAGTACCGTGCCGGGGAGGGTTGCCCGGTGATCGGCGCCCAACCACATGCGCATCAGGTGCGGCACCACGAGTCCGACAAAGCCAATCACGCCGCTGACGGCGACAGCCGCAGCGACCAGCAGGGCGCTGCATAACAGTAATATTCGCTGTACAAGAGCAACGTCCACGCCAAGGTAATGCGCTTCCTCTTCACCCAGTTGCAGTAAATTTAACGTACTGGCACAGCGCCAGATCGCCAGAGCGGCAGGCACCATCAGCGAGGTCACGGCGAGCAGCGTGGACCACTGTGCCTGACCAAGACTTCCCATTCCCCAGAGTGAAAGCTGACGCAGCTGGGCGTCATTGCTGACCCACGAAAGCACACCCACTGCCGCACCGCACAGGGCATTGATGGCGATACCCACCAGCAACAGACGTGACAGAGAGGTGTCATGCTGCTTGCTGAGCAGGAAGATCACGCCTGTGGCTGCCAGCGCCCCAAGAAATGCCGCCAGCATAGGGGCGTAAAGCATCACCAGCGCGGGCAGCGCGAGCGGGAGCACAACCCACAGGGCGACGGCCAGCGCCGCACCGCTGCTGATCCCGAGCAGGCCCGGGTCGGCAAGCGGATTGCGGAACAGCCCCTGCATGACGCAGCCGGCGAGCGCCAGCGACCCGCCAATCACCAGCGCCAGCAGCACGCGGGGCAGACGGATGGTGAGCCAGATATGGCGTAGCGTCTCATCGCTGCCGCTCCACAGCACGTTCACCGGCAGGCGTAACGCCCCAAAACCGGTAGCCATGATCGTCATGACGGTAAGCGACCCCGCCAGAAGCCATAACGATAACGTGATGCGCCGGGACATCAGGGCAGTTGCTCCGCTCTGGCACGCAGCTGTTGTATGGCTTTCGGCGTGCGGACGCTGAAGCCCAGCAGGGCCATGTCATCAATAGCCAGCACCTGCTTGCTTCGTCCCGCTGGCGTTTGCGCCAGACCGGGCAGTTTCCACAGATTTTCTTCGCCGCCCAGCGCGTTAAGGCCCTCCTGCGAAATCACCACCAGATCCGGCTGGCTGGCCATCACCCCCTCCTGGGAAAGCGGCTGATAGCGGGTAAAGCCCTGCATGGCGTTCTGCAACCCGGCGGCGCGTATTGCCGCATCCGCGCCGGTCTGTTGCCCGGCCGCCATTGCGGTCATTCCGCCGTGGCTGAGGATAAACAGCACCCGCTTGTTGAGCGGCATTGAGGGCAGTGCCGCCAGCGCCTGACGCAGCGAGCTGCGCAGGGTTTCCCCTTGCGCCTCATGATGCGTCGCCTGAGCTATCACCCTCACTTTTTCGTCAATCGCGCGCAGGTCAGGCGTGCCGGGAACGGTAACCACCCGGACGTGGCTCTGTTCAACCTGCTTCAGCGCCAGAGAGGGCTGCGCCTGGTCGCTTGCCAGCACCAGCGTCGGGCGTACGGACAAAATCCCCTCCGCATTCAGCTGGCGAAGATACCCCACGTCAGGCAGCGCGTTTGTCGCCTGCGGCCACTGGCTGGTACTGTCGCGCGCAACCAGAGAAGACTCCGCGCCGAGGGCGTAGACGATCTCCGTCACGTCGCCGCCGAGGGCGACAATTCTCTCCGGCGCGGCGACGGCAACCAGCGGCAGGGCACAGAGCAGGGCAAACCAGTTTTTCATGCCGCCAGCCCTTCTGGCGTCAGGGCGTCAATCTGGCGACGCCACTGGCTCTGCTCAGGCTCGCCTTCGGTACGCTGCCCATAGAGCTGGGCGATCTGAGTGCCATCCGCAGCAAACAGCTCCAGGCTGGTAACGTGTCCGTCCGCCGTAGGTTTACGCGTTACCCACGTCTCGGCGATAGTCTCCTCCAGCAGATGCAGGGTAAAGGTTGGGTTGAAGATGTTCAGCCAGCCTTTCATGGGCGTCAGTTTTTCCACCACACCGGTGAAAATCTGCACGCAGCCGCGGTTGCCGACGAAGATCATGATTTCGTTTCTGTCCTGTCGCGCCGTCTCCAGCAGCTGTGCCAGCGCGCTGTTATCGACCTTACAGGCCAGATCGTCACTCACCAGACGAAACGCCTGCTGGCGGCTCAGGTTATGGCGCTTCAGTAAGCTAAAGAACTGATGCACGTCGGTCATGGCGCGCCACTCTTTCTCCACCGAGCCTGCATCAGCACCGTCGGAATGCGCAGGGGCCTCGACAGCCTTTAGCGCCAGAGCGGGGTTATCGGCAATGATAAAACGGGTCAGCACGTCGCCCCAGGCGGCAACGTCGGTGTGATCCGTGGTGTAGACCTTAAGTAAAGCGTCGCCCTGATGATCGAAGAACTGAATGCTCTGACGTTCGCCGCGGGAGGTCGTTTCACTTATGTGAAACGCGCTCGCCCACTGGTTGAGGAACAAACGCAGATCCAGCGCACGCGGATTTAGCACCAGCCCGGCGTGGCCGCCGAGGTGCTGGTTAGTAAACGCTCCGATCTGTTCATGAACGGCGTATTCGTTACGGCAGATGCATTTGGTTTCCCCCACCGACTCCAGCGCCGCCAGAATCTCACGGATTTCACCGCGCAGCCGCCAGGCGTCGTGTCCAACACGCGCAAATGCCAGCTCTGCTTCGCTGATGTGCATTAATCCGGCGATATCACGGGCGTACTTACCCGGATGTTCTTCTTTAAGCTCAAGCCAGCGTGTGTAGTGACCCATAATCTTATCCTTCTGAATCGTTGCCCCGAAGGGAATTACCATTGATAACTGACGAAGATCTTGCCGTTGCGGCCATCCTGCGGGATGCCCTGCGGTGACCAGTAGGCTTTGTCGAAGGCGTTCCCCAGCACGAGGGTGGTGGTGATGCCTTTGAACTGCTGCTGACCTTTATAGCTGACGTAGAAATCATTCACTGCGTAGCCAGGCTGCTCGCTGTAGCTGCTGCTGATGTGCGTTGAACGTTCGACGAAGGTGCCGATCCAGCCCACGGAGAATCCGCTTTGCGCCACCGGGATATCCAGCTTGCTGGTGACGGTGTCCGGGTTGATGCTGGAGATGTATTCGCCCGTGTCGGTATCTTTCCCGCGCGTGCGGTTGTAGGCCACGTCCAGGTTGAACAGGCTGGTCGCGTAGGTTGCCATCATGTCCCAGCCCCAGATTTTGGCATTTGGTACGTTATAGGACATGGTGGTGGCCGCCGCAAAATCGACGGTAGTGGAGATGTAATCTTTCGCTTTGGTGTCGAAGTAGCTGGCTTTGAACTCCAGCGCGTCGTTGGCGAGCAGCAGATCGTCAAAACGTAGCCCAAAACCGAACTCCTGGGTTTCGTTAGTTTCCGGACGCAGGTTCGGGTTCGGCACCCAGTAGTTGGTGTAGAAGCTGCCGATAGAGAAGTGCTTCGAGTCGTTATACATCTCGCCCATCGTTGGCGCGCGGAAGGCCTGGGCGTAAGAGCCGAACAGCATCAGCCAGTCGGCTGGACTCACGGTTAACCCGGCGCGTGATGACCACTTATCCGCATCCACGTCATCGTAACCGCTGCTGCTGCCGCGGTAGTTGTCGTAACGCGTCCCGCCGAGAAGCGTTACCGGCAGGTCGCGCAGGGTAATCTCATCCTGCAACCAGCCGGAGCTGAAGTCGATTTTAGCGTCCGGGAAGCCGGTGGTCGCGCCGCCAGGGTGTTGCTCCTGACGATAGTATTCCCCGCCGTAGGTCAGCAGGTGCGAGGCGAAGGAGTCGCTGAACAGGCGGGTGCGGTTTTCGACTTTGCCGCCTTTGGTGGTCTGCTTACGGAACTCACCGCTGGCGTCGATGTTCTGGGCGTTGATCCGCGCTTCGGACCAGTAAATTTTCGCATCGGCGTTCAGCCAGTTGTTTCCGGCTGGCGCAATGCGGTAGCCAAGCTGGGCATCGCGCTGAATGGTGGAACGATCGGTCATCGGGTTACTGCTGCTGGCATCCGTGGTCTGCGGATTTTTCGGCTCCTGCGCGTCGTTATTGTAGTAGCGCAGAGAGCCGCTCAGCGTCTGCGCCGGATCGATTTTCCAGCTGCCTTTCGCCAGCATATTGTTGATGGATTCGTCGTTTGGCGCCCTCGCGCCGTCACTCTGGCGAATGTCGCCGCGATCGCGGCTGGACCATGAGACCAGGCCGTCCAGGGTATCGGTGCGGCCATAGGCGCTGGCGCCCATCCCGATGCTGTGATCGCCCGTTGCACCGGTAGCAAATACGCGATAGCCGCTGTTTTTACCTGCATCCAATAGATCGCTGGCGTCGACGGTGTCATACGAAATTACGCCGCCCAGCGCGCCGCTGCCGTACAGCAAGGCGGAAGGGCCACGTACCACTTCGATACGTTTGATCAGTGCCGGATCGAGGAACGTGCTGTTCAGGTGTCCGGTATCGGTGCCCTGGCGCACGCCATCCACCAGCACCAGCACGCCACGGCGGTCATAGCCACGGAGGTTAACGTCCTGACCGTTGGTGCGCCCGGTGCCGTCCAGCATCAGACCGGGCACCTTGCGCAGCAGGTCGGCGGCGGAGCTGGCGGTCTGGTTTTCCGGCGCGGTGGCGTCAATCACGCTCACCATCATGGGGGCTTCAAAGGCGCTGCGGGCATTGCCGGTGGCGGTGACGGTGATCTCGTCTGCAGCGGCAAACGTAACGCCCGGCAGGGTGCTGACAATCGCCAGCGCCAGAAGAGACGGGCGTAAAGACGCGGATTGCAGGTGTGGCATAGCAACTCTCCATAAGAATTGAAAAGCGCTGGCTGCCTGGGGATCACCTGGGTGGCTGGCGAATGTGTTGTCTGGTTTATTTAGTCAGGATCAGTTTTCCGGCATTGGTCTGGCGCAGCAGGTAGTGCTGGCCGTCATGCTCGATAATGACCCGTCCCTCCTCACCCAACAGGCTTTTACTGTCGATTCGGCGATCGGTGGGAGCAGGGGACGGCGCTGTGTGTGTTTTTGTTGGCGTTGCCGCGCTGTTATCGGTCGGTGACATAATGTTTATAAATAACAATCAATGTAACAATGATAATCATTATCAATAAACTGCAAATTCACAGCAAGCGTTTTTGTGAAAATTGTGTGACGGGATCAAATTTGGGGGAGAGATGCGGTCTGACGCCATCACCCCGACCCTCTCCCACGGGGAGAGGGAGAAGGGCACGTACCGTAGGCCGGGTAAGCGCAGCGTCACCCGGCAGGATTTTAAAAGCGCGTGTCCACGGCTGAAGCCAGCATCTCCAGCAGCCGTTCGCTGTCTTCCCAGTTCAGGCACGGGTCGGTGATTGACTGGCCGTAGACCATTTGCTGTCCGGCAACGATCTTCTGCGTGCCTTCTTTGATAAAGCTCTCCGCCATAATTCCTGCAATGGCGGTCGAGCCGCTGCGGATCTGCTGGCAAACTTCCTCGCAGACGTCCAGCTGGCGGCGGTGCTGTTTCTGACAATTGCCGTGGCTGAAATCCACCACCAGATGCTCCGGCAGGTCAAATTCCGCCAGCGTTTCGCAAGCGGCGGCAATATCTTCTGCATGGTAATTCGGTTTTTTACCGCCACGCATAATGATATGTCCGAACGGGTTGCCGCTGGTCTGGTAGATGGTCATCTGGCCGTTTTTATCCGGGGAGAGGAACATATGGCTGGCGCGTGACGCGCGGATGGCATCTACGGCAATTCGGGTATTGCCGTCCGTTCCGTTTTTGAAGCCCACCGGACAGGAGAGCGCCGACGCCATTTCACGGTGGATCTGACTTTCGGTGGTACGCGCGCCAATCGCGCCCCAGCTTATGAGGTCGGCAATAAACTGTCCGGTCACCATATCCAGAAATTCGGTGGCAGTCGGCACGCCCAGCTCGTTAACCTGTAACAGCAGCTTGCGCGCCAGCGCAATACCGTGATTCACCCGGTAGCTACCGTTCAGATCCGGATCGGAAATCAATCCTTTCCAGCCCACGACGGTACGCGGCTTTTCAAAGTAGGTACGCATCACGATCTCCAGGCGATCCTGATACCTGCCGCGCAGCGTCTGAAGGCGTTGTGCATAATCCATTGCCGCGTCCAGGTCGTGGATGGAGCAGGGGCCAATTACCACCAGAAGACGTTTGTCTTCACCATTGAGAATTTTTTCGATGCGGCGACGGGAGGCCGTCACATGGTCCGCCACCACGGCGGAAACGGGATGCAGCCTGGCCAGTTCAGCCGGTGTGACCAGGCTATCAATGCGCGCGGTGCGCAGTTCGTCGGTTTTGTTCATGGAATGTCTCAGAAATTTTTTGCTTCATCGGCAGACTACCGGGAAGTGATGGGCATCACCTTAAACCAATCCCTGCTGATTTCAAGTTCGGGGCACGTCGCCCCGAGGATGGCATGATAATAACTGAAACTGGATTAATGTACTAGCATATTAGTACATGCGGCGATTTAGCCCCATGATATCGAGGATCTTGGTGGCAATTTCTTCTACTGAATAGTTGGTACTGTTCAGCCAGGGAATTTGATTTTTCCGGTACAGCGCTTCGACTTCAGAGACTTCCATTCGGCACTGGCGCATCGAGGCGTAGCGGCTGTTCTCGCGACGTTCTTCGCGGATCGCCGCCAGTCGTTCCGGGTTGATGGTCAGCCCAAACAGCTTATGCTGGAGCGGCTTGAGCGCGGCGGGCAGCACCAGGTTATCCATATCATCGGCAATAAAGGGGTAGTTGGCGGCGCGAATGCCAAACTGCATTGCCAGGTATAGGCTGGTGGGAGTTTTACCGCAGCGCGACACGCCGAGCAAAATCACCTGCGCCTGGTCGAGATTGCGCAGCGAGATCCCGTCGTCGTGCGCCAGGGTGTAGTCAATAGCGGCAATACGCGCATCGTATTTGGTCAGGTTACCGGGGTTCAGCCCGTGGGTACGGTGGGCGATCGGCGTCGGATCGAGCTTCAGTTCGCTTTGCAAGGGGGCAACCAGCGCCTGCACGATGTCCTGACAGAAGCCCTCGCTTTGCAGAATGATATTGCGGATCTCAGGGATCACAATGGAATAGAACACCAGCGGACGAACGCCGGTCTGCTGGTAAATAGCGTCGATCTGGTCCTTGACCGCTTTGGCCCGGCTCTCATTTTCCACGAACGGCAGCGTGATGCTGTTTATCGATACCGGAAACTGCGACATCACCGCGTGTCCCAGCACCTCGGCGGTAATCGCCGTCCCATCAGAAATATAAAAAACGTGGCGATCGACAGCATTATCCATTTTATCCACCCTGAATAGCGTACGTAATTGCCTGAAAGCATAAATTAAAAAAGTTAATTTCACAGCAAAGAACTTATCTGAATTTAAAATGAAATGGTGTTTTTGATTTTCCTGAAAAGTGGATTTCATTTTCCGAATAGCGGCTTTATTTCTATGGTTTTTGCCGGAATCTATAGGAATCATCGGGTTAGCGAATGCCGGGAAACTGTCCGAAAAGTTGAAAATTTAAATTGCTTACACGATTCACCGTTTTTTTAGCGGAAATAAATATGCCAGTATAAATACGTAGTCAGGTGTTTCTTACTCCGATCAAATATCACAAAAGGATTGTTTCGATGTCCAACAATGGCTCGTCACCGCTGGTGCTTTGGTATAACCAACTCGGCATGAATGATGTAGACAGAGTTGGGGGCAAAAATGCCTCCCTGGGTGAAATGATTACAAATCTGTCCGGTATGGGTGTCTCCGTACCTAACGGGTTTGCCACAACCGCCGATGCGTTTAACCTGTTTTTAGACCAGAGCGGTGTAAACCAGCGCATTTACGACCTGCTGGATAAAACGGATATTGATGATGTCACCGAGCTTGCCAAAGCCGGCGCGCAAATCCGCCAGTGGATTATCGACACACCTTTCCAGCCGGAACTGGAAAAAGCCATCCATGACGCCTACAACCAGCTCTCCGCTGACGACGCGCAGGCCTCCTTTGCCGTGCGCTCTTCCGCTACCGCAGAAGATATGCCGGATGCCTCTTTCGCCGGGCAGCAGGAAACCTTCCTCAACGTCCAGGGTTACGAGGCGGTACTGGTGGCGGTGAAGCATGTGTTTGCTTCCCTGTTCAACGACCGCGCCATCTCCTATCGCGTCCATCAGGGCTATGACCACCGCGGCGTCGCGCTCTCCGCAGGCGTACAGCGCATGGTGCGCTCCGACGTGGGCTCTTCCGGCGTGATGTTCTCTATCGACACTGAATCCGGCTTCGACCAGGTGGTGTTTATCACCTCCGCATGGGGTCTGGGCGAGATGGTGGTGCAGGGGGCGGTGAACCCTGACGAATTCTATGTGCACAAGCCTACGCTGGCGGCTAACCGTCCGGCAGTGGTACGCCGCACCATGGGCTCGAAAAAAATCCGCATGATCTATGCCCCGACGCAAGAACATGGCAAGCAGGTCACCATTGAAGATGTGCCGCAGGAGCAGCGGGATCGCTTCTCCCTGACCGACGCCGAAGTGGAAGAGCTGGCGAAGCAGGCGGTGCAGATTGAAAAACACTATGGCCGTCCGATGGACATCGAGTGGGCCAAAGACGGACACACCGGCAAGCTGTTTATCGTGCAGGCGCGTCCGGAAACCGTCCGTTCACGCGGTCAGGTCATGGAGCGCTACACCCTGCACGCGCAGGGCAAAATTGTCGCGGAAGGCCGCGCAATCGGCCACCGCATCGGTGCCGGTCCGGTGAAAGTGATCCACGACATTAGCGAGATGAACCGCATTCAGCCCGGCGACGTGCTGGTGACCGACATGACCGACCCGGACTGGGAACCGATCATGAAGAAAGCGGCTGCCATCGTCACGAACCGCGGCGGCCGTACCTGTCACGCGGCTATCATTGCCCGTGAGTTGGGGATCCCGGCGGTAGTCGGCTGCGGTGACGCGACCGAACGCATGAAGGACGACCAGAAGGTGACGGTCTCCTGTGCCGAAGGCGATACCGGTTACGTGTATGCCGATATCCTCGACTTCAGCGTGAAAAGCTCCAGCGTGGATACCATGCCGGATCTGCCGCTGAAGATCATGATGAACGTCGGCAACCCGGACCGCGCGTTTGACTTCGCCTGCCTGCCGAACGAAGGCGTGGGCCTGGCGCGTCTGGAATTTATCATTAACCGTATGATCGGGGTGCACCCGCGTGCGCTGCTGGAGTTCGACGACCAGGACGCAAAACTGCAAAACGAAATCCGCGAGATGATGAAGGGTTACGACTCGCCGAGAGAGTTCTATGTTGGTCGTCTGACGGAAGGGATCGCCACGCTCGGCGCGGCCTTCTACCCGAAACGCGTGATCGTGCGTCTGTCGGACTTTAAGTCCAACGAATACGCCAACCTGGTGGGCGGCGAACGCTACGAGCCGGAAGAAGAGAACCCGATGCTGGGCTTCCGCGGCGCCGGACGCTACGTGTCGGAAAGCTTCCGCGACTGCTTCGCGCTGGAGTGCGAGGCGGTAAAACGCGTGCGCAACGACATGGGGCTGACCAACGTGGAAATCATGATCCCGTTCGTCCGTACCGTGGATCAGGCGAAGGCAGTGGTAGATGAGCTGGCGCGTCAGGGGCTGAAGCGCGGCGAGAACGGGCTGAAGATCATCATGATGTGTGAAATTCCGTCCAACGCCCTGCTGGCAGAGCAGTTCCTGGAGCACTTCGACGGCTTCTCCATTGGCTCGAATGACATGACGCAGCTGGCGCTCGGCCTGGACCGCGACTCCGGCGTTGTCTCTGAGCTGTTCGATGAGCGTAACGAGGCGGTGAAAGCGCTGCTCTCCATGGCCATCCGCGCGGCGAAGAAACAGGGTAAATATGTCGGGATTTGCGGCCAGGGTCCTTCTGACCATGAAGACTTTGCGGCCTGGCTGATGGACGAGGGAATTGATAGCCTCTCCCTGAACCCGGACACCGTGGTGCAGACCTGGCTGAGCCTGGCAGAGCTGAACAAGTAAAACCTGCATAATCTGAAAAAGGCGAGGATATCTGTCCTCGCCTTTTTTATTTTCCTGCGAATATGCTCACCATCACAAATAAAGCAAAAAACCAAATATCATAATTTATCTGTTAATTTAGACAATTGTTAGCGGGCAGGGCGTTGCTAATACTTGAGCCTTACCGCGTACATCCGTCGGGATGATGCGCGACTGGTTGAAATACGTTTTAACCTGATAAAAAGGCAAATAACAATGACAATCTCCTCTGTATTACGTACCAAAGATAAAATAGGTTATGGCCTCGGCGATATGGCCAGCGCGCTGGTCTGGCAAACGGCAACGTTATTTCTCGCTTATTTCTATACGGACGTATTCGGTTTGCCTGCCGCCATTATGGGCACCATGTTTTTAGTGGTGCGCGTGGTCGATGCGTTTGTCGACCCGTGCATTGGCGCGCTGGTGGACCGCACTCAGACCCGCCACGGTCGTTTTCGTCCCTGGCTGCTCTGGTTTGCCATTCCGTTTGGCGTGAGCTGCCTGATTACCTTCTACGTACCGGATGCCGGGCAGACGGCGAAAATTGTCTATGCCTGCGTAACCTATGCCATCCTGAGTCTGATCTATTCTGCGATTAACGTCCCTTACTGTGCCATGCCCGGCGCGCTGACGCTCGACCCGCGCGAACGTCACTCGCTGCAATCCTGGCGCTTTGGCCTGTCGTTTATCGGCGGGTTGATTGTAACGGTCATCGCGCTGCCGCTGGTCTCATTATTAGGCCAGGGGAATGTGCAAAAAGGCTATTTCTATGCCATGAGCCTGATGGGGCTGCTGGGCATTGTTTTATTCTTCTGCTGCTTCTTTATGACCCGGGAGCGTTACTCGCCGCGCAATGACACCTCCGGTTCGATGCTGACGGATTTAAAACTGCTGGCCGCCAATAGCCAGTGGCGAATAGTTTTCCTGTTTAATATTTTACTGTTAACCGCCGTCGTGACGCGTGGCTCTGCGACCATGTATTACGTTAACTATGTTCTGTTACGTCCGGAACTGGTTTTTGCCTTTATTGTTTCCGGCATGGTGGCCTCCTTAAGCGGCGCATTATTATCTGAACGCCTGCTGGGGAAATTTGACCGGGTGCGTGCCTATCAGTGGACCATTATTTCTTTCGTTATTTTTGGCGCGCTGATTTTCTTCATTCCGCCTTCGCAGGTGTGGCTGATATTCGGTCTGAATATTGTGTTTAGCTTTATTCAGAACCTGACCACGCCGCTGCAATGGACCATGTTCTCCGATGTGGTGGACTACGAAGAACACCGTAGCGGCCGCCGCCTGGACGGGCTGGTCTTTTCAACCGCCCTGTTTGCCATCAAGTTTGGGCTGGCGCTGGGTGGGGCGGTGGTCGGTTGGGTGCTTGGCATGGTGGATTACGCTCCGGGTCAGGCAAACCAGGCGCCTCATGTTCTTGCAACCATCAATGCCCTGTTCACCCTGATCCCCTGCGTGCTGTTCCTCTGCATGGTGGCGCTCCTTGCCATCTACAAACTTAACAGCCGGCTGGTGGACAGCATCGCCCGCGAGCTGGCCAGCAAACGCGATAGTCGAAACGATGCGGGGCAGCTCAGCCCGGCAACCCAATCCGCACTACAGGAGTAAACCATGACTGCGATCTACAAGGACGCGGGACGTCCCGTACACGAGCGTGTCGCTGATTTACTGGCGCGTATGACGCCGGAAGAGAAATTTGCCCAGATGCACGCGTACTGGCTGATCCTCGATGAACACGGCAACCACCGCGAGCGCAGCGATCTGAGCGATGAATTCGCTGGCGTGAGCGAACAGGCGTCCCTCAACGAAAGGCTGAAGCTCGGCGTCGGGCAGATCACCCGTCCGCTCGGCACGCACATTGTTGATGCAAAAACCGGCGTGCGTGCCGCCAACCGCCTGCAACGCATGATGATGGAGGAAACCCGGCTCGGCATTCCGGCGCTGTTTCATGAGGAGTGTCTGGTGGGGCTGCTGTGCAAAGATGCAACCCTGTTCCCGTCGTCGCTGAACTACGGTTCCACCTGGGACCCGGCGCTGGTGCAGCGCGCGGCGGAGCAGATTGGTAAAGAGGCCCGATCCGTCGGTTGCCAGCAGGGGCTGGCCCCGGTGCTGGATGTCTCGCGCGATGTGCGCTGGGGACGGACGGAAGAGACATTTGGGGAAGATCCGTGGCTGGTAGGGGTGATGGCGACGGCGTACGTGAAGGGGTTGCAGGGCGATAAGCGCGATCTGCTGGCGACCCTGAAACACTACGTCGGCCACTCCTTCAGCGAAGGGGCGCGCAACCATGCGCCGGTCCATCTCGGTTTCAGCGAGCTAAACGATACCTTCCTGCTGCCGTTTGAGATGGCGGTGAAGCTGGCCAACGCCGGTTCGGTGATGCCAGCCTATCACGACATTGATAATCAGCCAGGGCACAGCGACCATTTCCTGCTCACTACCGTGCTGCGTGAACAGTGGGGCTTCGACGGCATTATCGTGGCGGATTACGGCGGCGTCAGCCTGCTGCACCAGCACCACGGAATTTCTCACGATCCAGCGGAATCGGCGGCGCTGGCGTTTAACGCCGGGCTGGACGTGGAATTGCCGAAGGATGACTGCGCGCGTCATCTGGCAGAAGCGGTAGAGCGTGGGCTTATCTCAATGGCGAAAGTGGATGAGATTGTGGCGCGCGTGCTAAGTGAAAAATTCCGTCTCGGGCTGTTTGAAAAACCGTACGCCGCCGAAGACGGTATCGATTTGCAGAATGAGGCGACCCGGCAGGTGGCGCGCGAGGTGGCAACAAAATCGATCACGCTGCTGGAAAATAACGGCATATTACCTCTCGGCGGAAAACCCCGTGTAGCGGTGGTGGGGCCGACGGCTGACGATCCGCTGGCGCTGCTGAGCGGCTACAGCTTCCCGGTTCACCTGATCATCAGCGATATGGTTGAAGAGACCTCGCAGGTGACCACCCCGCGCGCGGCGCTGGAACAGTACCTTGGCGCATCGCTGATACGTTACGCCAAAGGGTGTCACATTATCGAAAAACGGATGGCGGGGGCGCCGGTATTTCCGGGCGACAGCGGCGGTAAACCGATGCAGCAATCGCCGGTTTCACAACGTATGGATCTGATCCCCGACGCCGTGAGCGCGGCAAAAGAGAGTGACGTGGTGGTGGCCTGCGTGGGCGACCTCGCCGGGCTGTTCCAGAGCGGCACCGTGGGGGAAGGATCTGATACCGACTCGCTGGATCTGCCAGGCGTGCAGCAACAGCTGCTGGAGGCGCTGGTAGCAACCGGTAAGCCGGTGATTGTCGTCATGACGGGCGGGCGTCCTTATAACCTTCAGGGGCTGGAAGAGAAGGTGGCCGCGCTGATGATGGCCTGGGCGCCGGGGCAGGAAGGGGGCTGGGCGATTGCAGATGTCTTAACCGGCCGCGCGGAGCCGCAGGGCAGGCTGGTAGTGAGCGTGCCGAAAAACGCCGGGGCGATGCCGTACTACTATAACCACAAGCTGAAAAGCGGCGGCACGCCGTTTGCGTTCCATTTCGGCGCACTTTACCCGTTCGGTTACGGTCTCGGCTGGACGCAGTTTCGCTGGGGCGCGGCCCGCCTGGCTGAAAGCCGCGTCCCGATCGACGGAGAGGTGGCGTTAAGCGTCGATATCACCAACACCGGCGAGCGCAGCGGCAGCGAAGTGGTACAGGTGTACGTACGCGATAAGGTCGCCACGCAGGTGCGTCCGCTTCAGGAGCTGAAAGCGTTCCAGCGCGTGACGCTTTCACCGGGAGAAACCGCCACGCTGACCTTTACCCTGCCGGTGGAGATGTTTAATTTCACCCGCCGGGACGGAAAGCGAATTGTCGAGCCAGGGGAATTTGAGTTACAGGTTGGCGCGTCCTCGGCGGATATTCGCGCGGTGGTGAACGTGCAGGTAAGCGGAAAGACGCGGGTACTGGCGGGGGATTGGCGGATGCTTAGTCGCTGTGACATTACACTGGCGTAAAAAGGATAAAAAAAAGCCCATCGTGGGAGATGGGCAAAGACTACACACAGCAATTCGTTGTTTCACTCAGGGGATTTCCATGCTTATAAATCAAGGTGTTGATTTATAACCGTGTCTTAATAGTAGGCATGCCAGGATTTTGAGTCGATCGGATTCGTCTCAATAGTTAAAGGCAGGTAAAGATTTCTTGAAGAGAATGACGGTTTTAGGCAGGAAAAGGCGGGTCTGACCAGTGTGCAGAGAATAAATAGTTTAGCAACGTTTAAGTATTGCTGTGGAGAGTGTAGGCCGGGTAAGCGTTAGCGCCACCCGGCATCCGTTCTTACTGCGCGTTCTTATCTTCCAGCTCTTCAAGTTCGCTTAAGATGACGTCTGGATCGGTTCCCGGCGGCGGTACTTCATGCACCCAGGCGGAGAAGAGACGCCAGGTCACCGCTAGCAGAACCGGACCGATGAACAGGCCAATCATGCCGAAGGCAATTAACCCCCCGATTACCCCGGACAGGATCAGAATCAGCGGCAGGTCAGCGCCCATGCGGATGAGGAGGGGACGGATCACGTTATCCATGGTGCCCACCACGCAACTCCAGACCAGCAGCACCGTGCCCCAGGTCGTATCCCCCGTCCAGTAAAGCCAGATAATGCAGGGAACCAGCACCAGCAGCGGACCGAGCTGCGCCAGACAGGTCATCAGCATGACGACGGTGAAAATGGTGGCATAAGGTACGCCGGAAATCGCCAGCCCGATTCCGCCAAGTACAGCCTGCACCAGCGCTGTGACCACCACACCGAGCGCCACCGCGCGGACGGCCTGGGCTGCCAGCAGCACGGCCGCATCGCCGCGTTTACCTGCCAGTCGGGTGGCGAAATGACGTACCCCCAGCGCAACCTGCTCGCCGCGCCAGTACAGCAGGGCGCTGAAGACCAGCATCAACGTACAGTGCATCATGAAGCGACCGATGTGCGCAGCCTGCCCCACAAACCAGGTGGTGGTTGTGCCGATGTACGGACGCACTTTGGCCATCAGGGCGCTACCGCCCATCTCCAGCAGGCTGTGCCAGCCGCTGTACAGTTTTGCGCCCACAACAGGAATACTGTTCAGCCACGCGAGATCCGGCAGCGTCATATCACCGCTGGTGACCGCGCGAATAACCGGGCCGCTACTGTCAACCAGGCTGTTAACCAGTAGTGCAATGGGAATAATAAACAGCAGGAACAACAGCAACGTCATCACCAGCACGGCCAGGCCGCGGCGACCAAACAGCAGTTTCTGCAAACGCAAGAGTAAAGGCCAGGTGGCGACGACGACGGTCGCGGCCCAGGCAAATCCGAGCACGAAAGGACGAACGATCCACAGACACGCAATAATCATAATGGCTAAGAACAGCACCGACAGCAGTATCTGCGCGACATCCCTGGGCTGACGAAGATTGACCATAAACGAAACTTTCCTTAAATGAACACCAGCAAGGCTGATGGGAATATAAACCGCATCTCTCTAATCATTAGTGATTTCAGCGATTTTTGACAGGCGGATTTTGCCCGTAATTCTACGAAGCACATAAGAAAAAAATGTGATAAAACTTTCCAGACACAACGCAAACGATTTCACACTATTCTCATTAGGGTCGACAGCAATGATCCCACAGATTTCTCAGGCACCGGGCGTCGTTCAGCTGGTGCTTAATTTTTTGCAGGCACTGGAGCAACAGGGTTTTACAGGTGACACCGCTACCGATTATGCCGACAGGCTGACGATGGCGACCGATAACAGTATTTACCAGCTTCTTCCCGATGCCGTCGTTTTCCCGCGCTCTACCGCCGATGTGGCGCTCATCGCCCGTCTGGCATCGCAGGAGCGTTTCAGCTCCCTGGTCTTCACCCCGCGTGGCGGCGGGACGGGTACCAATGGGCAGGCGCTGAACCAGGGCATCATCATTGATATGTCCCGCTATATGAACCGCATCATTGAGATCAACCCGGAAGAGGGGTGGGTGCGTGTGGAAGCGGGGGTGATCAAAGATCAGTTGAATCAGTTTTTGAAACCTTACGGCTATTTTTTTGCGCCGGAGCTTTCCACCAGTAACCGCGCGACCATTGGCGGGATGATCAACACCGATGCCTCGGGGCAGGGCTCACTGGTGTACGGCAAAACCTCCGACCACGTTATGGGTGTGCGGGCGGTGCTGCTGGGGGGCGATATCCTCGATACCCAACCGATGCCGATCGAGCTGGCCGAAACGCTGGCAGCAGAGAGCACCACCAGCGGACGGATTTATCGCACCGTGCTGGAGCGCTGCCGCGAAAATCGCGAGCTGATCCTTGACAAATTCCCGAAGCTAAACCGCTTCCTGACGGGCTACGATCTGCGACATGTCTTCAATGACGATATGAGCCAGTTTGATCTTACCCGCGTACTGACCGGGTCAGAAGGGACGCTGGCCTTCATCACCGAAGCGCGTCTGGATATCACCCGGTTGCCAAAGGTGCGCCGTCTGGTGAACGTCAAATACAACTCCTTTGACTCGGCGCTGCGTAATGCACCGTTTATGGTGGAGGCGCGGGCGCTGTCGGTGGAAACCGTCGATTCAAAAGTCCTGAACCTGGCCCGGGAGGATATTGTCTGGCATTCGGTGAGCGAACTGATTACCGACGTGCCGGATAAAGAGATGCTCGGCCTGAACATCGTCGAGTTCGCCGGGGATGACGCAGAGCTGATTGAGAGCCAGGTAAGCACGCTCTGCCAGCGTCTGGACGAGCTGATTGCGCAGGGGGAAGGCGGCGTCATTGGCTGGCAGCTGTGTAACGATCTCTCCGGCATCGAGCGAATCTACGCGATGCGTAAAAAGGCGGTGGGGCTGCTCGGCAACGCGAAAGGGGCGGCGAAGCCGATTCCGTTTGCGGAAGATACCTGCGTGCCGCCGGAACATCTGGCGGATTATATCGTGGAGTTTCGCGCGCTGCTCGACAGCCATGGTCTGAGCTATGGCATGTTCGGGCACGTTGACGCGGGCGTGCTGCACGTGCGCCCGGCGCTGGACATGTGCGATCCGCAGCAGGAGATCCTGATGAAGGCGATCTCCGACGAGGTCGTGGCCCTCACGGCCAAATACGGCGGTTTGCTGTGGGGCGAGCACGGCAAGGGGTTCCGCGCCGAGTACAGCCCGGCCTTTTTTGGCGAACAGCTCTACGCCGAGCTGCGTAAGGTGAAGGCCGCGTTCGATCCTGATAACCGCCTCAATCCGGGAAAAATCTGCCCGCCGGAGGGCGTTGATGCGCCGATGTTGCAGGTGGATGCCGTTAAGCGCGGCACCTATGACCGCCAAATTCCGATTGCGGTACGCGCTTCCTGGCGCGGCGCGATGGAGTGTAACGGCAACGGGCTGTGCTTTAACTTCGATGTGAAAAGCCCGATGTGTCCGTCGATGAAAATCACCAGCAACCGCATCCACTCCCCAAAAGGGCGTGCCACGCTGGTGCGCGAATGGCTGCGCCTGCTGGCCGACCGCGGCGTTGACCCGCTCAAGCTGGAACAGGAGCTGCCGGAAAAACGCGCGAGCCTGCGCGGGCTTATCGAACGCACCCGCAACAGCTGGCATGCGAACAAAGGCGAATACGATTTCTCGCATGAGGTGAAAGAGGCGATGTCCGGCTGCCTGGCGTGTAAGGCGTGTTCAACCCAGTGCCCAATTAAAATTGACGTACCGGAATTCCGTTCCCGCTTCCTCCAGCTGTACCACACGCGTTATCTGCGCCCGATGCGCGATCATCTGGTAGCAACGGTGGAGAGTTACGCGCCGCTGATGGCCCGTGCGCCAAAAACCTTTAACTTCTTTATCAACCAGCCACTGGTGCGAAAACTGTCTGAAAAACATATCGGCATGGTGGATCTGCCGCTGCTGTCGGTGCCATCGCTCCAGCGTCGGCTGGTGGGGCACCGCTCGGCGAATATGACCCTGGAACAACTGGAAGCATTAAGCCCTGAGCAGAAAGCGAAGGTGGTGCTGGTGGTGCAGGATCCATTTACTAGCTATTACGATGCGCAGGTGGTGGCCGATTTTGTCCGACTGGCCGAGAAAATCGGCTACCAGCCGGTGGTGCTGCCGTTCTCGCCGAACGGCAAGGCGCAGCACATTAAAGGCTTCCTCACCCGCTTTGCGAAAACCGCGCAGAAAACTTCAGATTTTCTGAATCGCGTGGCGCAGCTCGGCATGCCGATGGTGGGCGTCGATCCGGCGCTGGTGCTCTGTTACCGGGACGAATATAAGCAGACTCTCGGCGATAAGCGCGGTGATTTTCAGGTCTTACTGGTACACGAGTGGCTGCCTGCGGTGCTGACGCAAACGCCCCCTCAGGAGGTCAGCGGAGAATCCTGGTACCTGTTTGGGCACTGCACCGAAGTGACGGCGCTGCCGACGGCGCCTGCCCAGTGGGCTTCTATCTTCTCCCGGTTTGGCGCGAAGCTGGAAAGCGTCAACGTGGGCTGCTGCGGTATGGCCGGAACCTACGGCCATGAAGTCAAAAACCACGCTAATTCGCTCGGCATTTACGAGCTGTCATGGCATCAGGCGATGCAGCGCCTGCCACGCAACCGCTGTCTGGCGACGGGCTACTCCTGCCGCAGCCAGGTGAAACGGGTGGAAGGTAACGGCGTCCGCCATCCATTGCAGGCTTTACTGGAGATTATCGGATGATCTGGAAACGTGCGGTCACGCTGGAGGCCTTAAATGCCATGGGCGCGGAGAACATGGTCGGTTTGCTGGACATCCAGTTCACGCGCATTGGCGACAACGAACTGGAAGCGACGATGCCGGTAGACTGCCGTACTCATCAACCGTTTGGCCTGTTACACGGCGGCGCGTCCGTCGTGCTGGCCGAAACGCTGGGATCGGTGGCGGGCTACCTGTGTACGGAAGGAGAGCAGAAGGTGGTGGGTCTGGAGGTCAATGCCAACCACATCCGCTCCGTTCGCAGCGGGCGCGTGCGCGGCGTCTGCCGGGCGCTGCATGCTGGAAGCCGCCATCAGGTGTGGCAGATTGATATCCTGGACGAGCAGGATCGCCTGTGTTGTTCATCAAGGCTGACGACGGCCGTTGTGTAAAGTTTCCGGATGTCTTGCTTTTGGTCAAAAATTAGCCGCCTGATTGTGATATACTGGTCACGTTTTGAACATAAGCGAGGACATCATGGATACTGAAATAACCCCAACACAGCTGGCAATTGAATATTTACGTCGCGATAAAAGCAATCTGTCTCCAGCGCAGTACCTGAAAAAGCTGAAACAGCTTGAGCTGGAATTTACGGATTTGCTGGCGCTCTCTTCAAACGAACTGAAAGAAGAGATCTACTTTGCCTGGCGGTTGGGCGTTCACGTCCATTAAGCAGTGAAGAAAAGGCCGCAAGCGCGGCCTTTTTTGTGTCTGACAGTCAGTATCTGGCAGGCAGTTTGTTAATTTTAATCAGCCGGCCTTCTTCCATTTCGATGAACCCGCCCGTTTTCAGGTCAGCCAGGATCCGCATTACGCCGCTGCGGGAAAGCTGGGTTTTATCCCTGATATACCTTTCCGCCGTCACGCTACGTCGGTAGCTGTCATCTTCCTGCATCAGCAGCACGAGCTGCTGGCGAATCATCTCGTACGCGGTTGGCGCGCCTTTCGGCATGACGTTGTGATAAAGCCGGTTATAGACAAACATCAGATGATTAGAAAGCAGCCCCCACAGCGCCTTCTCTTTGATAATTTCAGCCACCCGCTCGGTCGTGAGCACACCAATCAGGCAAGGCGTTACCGTTCGAAGGTAGTCGGTAAAATAGATGTCCGTCAGGTTAGCGAGGCCAAACAGGGCGGGACTGCGCGCCGTCGAAAGCATCATGTCGTCGCTTCTTCTGTATATGGCGACCGTGCCGTCAAGAATTAAATAACACATGCTCTGCCCGTTTACCTGGAGATCAAGTTGCTCGCAGGGATCGGTTTTATGCGTGGTGCAGTGCGGCTGTAAATGAGAAATCAGTTCCTGAGCATAGGGAGATCCGCGATGCGATGGTTTGTCAGAAGACATAGCGTTAACCTGGAAAGAGACTGTACTCTCTATAGTGTCGCTCTTCTTTTCCACCTTCTCCAGAGATAAATACAGCCTCAGTATTTACGGGGTAAGTGATGGATCTCTACTAGAACGCCACGCTCCATGGTGATGTATTTCCCCGTCCGCAACTCCGCGAGGATCCGCATAATGCCACTGCGTGAAAGATAGGTGCGGCTTTTGATATAGGCTGCGGCGGTAATGTTTTGTCTAATGGCTTCCGGCTCCTGCATCAACTCAACCAGCTGAAAGCGGATAATGTCATAAGCCGACATTTGCGATATCTGGGCGCAATGTTCGTAAACGCGCGATGCGGTATAGATCAGCAGGTTTGAGAAGTGCTCCCATAAATTCTGTTGTGCGACAACATGATTGAAACGCGCCAGCGAAACGCTGGCCACCTCTGAGGTTTCCAGCGCTCTGACGTACAGGTGCTCAGACGATAACTGGCTGCTCACGCCGAGTATAAATGGCGCAGATTCAGAATTTAAGACGATACCGTCCCCGCGACGGTGCAACGCCACGCTGCCATGCAACAGTAAAAAGCATTGACGGGTATCGCCGGAGCAATAATGGATAATTTCTCCTCTGGCAATAATGCCTCTCTCCGCATGCGGCAAAACATTATCGATTATTTTTTCAATGTGCTTAAAAGGCTTAGCGCCGAGCACTGTTGATTTATCAATTTCTGACTCAGGCGCGAATCGGGTATTCATTTGAGACCTCACTGACTGATGCGATCATTTTTTGATCGGCATAAAGAATTATCTTAAAAAACAGCAGGTCAGGGAATGTTAGCAGCGAGTCTAATTATAGACTTATCTTTTTTTAAGTGTTAATTAATTGAAATTGCAACTTTTTTTGTTCAGGTCTAAAAGTAGACTGTGGACATTATTCTTAAGCTATTCCCGAGTGAATATGTTTTTTATTTGTTAAAAGAGGGTCTACAGCTAGACCTCAAAATTGATTGTATGCGGAAAAGGAGTTGTATAAATTTTGACTCGTCGGAAGGGGTTTAATTTCTGCAACTGAATGTCGGTAATAAATAGAGTAATACGGGATATAAAATTATGAATAAAAAATTGATGATGGCAATGTTAGCGGCAGGTTCTGTACTCACTATGACCAATGCATTGGCAGCGGCCGGTACCGTTAATTTTAACGGAAATATTCTGGATTCTGCCTGCGACGTTGATGTGGCATCCCAGCATCAGGTGGTGGTATTGGGCGATTATTATAAAACGGAATTCCCGACAACCGGGGCGAGAACGGCTGCGACGCAGTTTAATATTATTTTGAAAAACTGTCCGGTAACGGTCACCAATGCAAAAGTCCGTTTTGATGGCACGCCGGATTTAACCAACGCCAGCCTGCTGGCGATTGATACGTCCGTGGCGGGAGCGGCTACCGGGGTGGCGATTAACCTGATGACGGCAGATAAAGCCGATCTGCCGCTGCACGGCAGCAACAGCTATACCTACGCACTCAGCAGTACGGCTGATAATACGTTGAGCTTCTACGCGCAGTATATTTCCACCGCGGCATCCGTTACCGCGGGCCCGGCTAACTCGGTCGCGAACTTCTCTGTGGTGTACAACTAAGTCAATGGCAGTAATTAGCAGGGGGCCGCCTGGCCCCTTGTTTTATGAGGTAAAAAAATGCGTTTTATCACCACAACGGGCCTGGTTATGGCGCTGTTACCGCTGACGTTAACATCCGCCAGTGCAGGAGTAATTATTGGCGGCACCCGTGTTATTTTTGATGGGGCTAAAAAAGAAGCGTCAATAAATATTACGAATCCTGATAACGGTCCTTATTTAATTCAGTCGTGGATAGATGTTCAGGATGAACAATCGGGTAAAGCGCCTTTTATTATTACTCCTCCGCTGTATCGGCTGGACGGCGGACAAAAAAACCTCGAGCGTATTGTCATGACAGGCTCTCTGCCTCAAGGGCAGGAGAGTTTATTCTGGCTGAACATCAAAGCTATTCCGTCAGCCTCTAAGCAGATGAACTCGCTGCAAATTGCCGTCAAAACGCGCATCAAATTAATTTATCGACCAGAGGCTCTTCGTGCGTCTACCCCCGAGGAGCAGGCCAATAAATTAACCTGGCGTCGTGCGGGAAATACCCTTCTGGTTAATAATCCAACGCCGTACGTTATCAATTTCAATGAAATTACGTTGGGTAATAAGAAACTTGACGATGTCACGTATGTGATGCCTTCGGGCACAGCCCGTTTCCCGTTACCGAATGGAACCAGTGGCAATACGCTGACGTTTAAAGTCATTAACGATTATGGCAGCCCTGGTGAATTACACCGGGCCAGTTTGTGATCCTTACGCGTTAATCAGGTGCTCGTCATGACAACGGCATTGAATACAATGCAGCCTGCGCGCCTGGCAATATTTATTGCCCTCGCGCTTGCTGGTGTCTCTCCCACACTGTATGCCAGTGAGACGTTTAATACGGAACTGGTAGAGCTGGATAATCCCGGAATGGGGAAAGCGGATTTATCTGCCTTTGAATCCGGCTCGCAGGCGCCCGGGACATACCATGTTGATATTATTCTTGACGATCGGCTGCTGGAAACGCGGGATATTCGTTTCATGGCAGTGAAGGATGCTAACGGCAGTGAAACGTTGCAGCCGTGCCTGAGTATCGGGCAGTTAAAAGCGTGGGGCGTGAAAACGGCGCTTTTCCCGCAGCTCGACGCCGGGGAAGGAGAATGCGCCGATCTCAGGGCGATTCCACAGGCCAGCGCGGATTTCCAGTTTGGCGCCCAGCGCCTGGCGATCAGCATCCCACAGGCGGCCATAGACCTGCCAGCGAGAGGTTACGTTCCGCCGGATATGTGGGATGAAGGCATTACCGCGGCCATGCTCAACTACAGCCTGAGCGGGGCAAACAGCCGGGCAAGAAGCGGGGCAGGCACCCGCAGCGACAGCCAGTATGCAAACCTGCGGCCGGGGATCAACGTCGGTCCCTGGCGGTTACGCAACTACACCACCTGGTCCCGCGATGCGTCCGGCCAGGATAAGTGGGACAACGTCTACACCTTGATGCAGCGCGCGATTATTCCCCTGCAAGCCCAGCTTACGCTCGGAGACAGTTCCGCGCCTGCCGATGTCTTTGACAGCATGCCGTTTCGCGGCGTCCAGCTGGCGTCCGACGACGATATGCTGCCGGATTCCCTGAAAGGCTATGCGCCGGTGGTGCGCGGTATTGCGCGAACTAACGCGCAGGTCGTGGTGCGTCAGAATGGCTATCAAATCTACCAAAGCTACGTGGCGCCGGGCGCGTTTGAGATCGCGGATATGTATCCCACCGGCGGCGCGGGCGATCTTGATGTCACGATCGTCGAAGCCGATGGCAGTGAGCAACATTTCACCCTGCCGTACGCTTCGCTGCCGGTCCTGCAACGGGAGGGGCGACTGAAATATGCCCTTACCGCCGGGCAATATCGCTCGTATAACCGTAGCGTGGAGAAAACCCCCTTCGGGCAACTGACCGGAATTTACGGCCTCCCTCACGGGATCACGCTCTATGGCGGCGTCCAGGGGGCAGATAAGTACCAGTCGGCGGCTCTGGGGATGGGCAAGAACATGGGCGATCTCGGGGCTGTATCCGCAGACGTCACTCAGGGCTGGTCAACGCCGGAGCATACCGCGAAAACAAGCGGTCAGTCGTGGCGGGCCAGATACAGCAAGAATTTTATCACTACCGGGACCAACTTTTCGATTGCCGGGTATCGCTACTCGACCCGCGGCTATTACGGGATGCAGGACGTCCTCGGTTCGTACGGAGACAGCAGCGCGCTTCAGGACAGGCGACGTAACCGTGCCGAGCTGACGATGAGCCAGACGCTGGGGGACAACCTGGGCGCGCTTACCCTCAGTGCGGCGCGGGAAGATTACTGGAATGACGGTAAGTCGATGGCTTCGTGGAGCGTCGGCTATAGCAACTACTGGCACAACATCAGCTATGGCCTGACATGGACCTACAGCAAAAATGTCCGCTCAGCGTCAGAAAACCGCAAAAGCCAAAAAAACGCTGACCACGACCAGCTTCTGTCGTTCAACGTCAGCATTCCGCTGGATAAATTTTTGCCGCAGACATGGGCTAACTATGGCATGAACGCCAGCAGCAATAACGGGACGACGCATAACGTCGGCCTGAACGGGGTGGCACTCGAGAACCGTGCCCTGAGCTGGAACGTTCAGCAGGGATATGGCACAGAGGGCGTGGGGAATATCGGCAACGTGAACGCGGACTATAAAGGCACCTATGGCGAAGTCACGGCAGGTTATGGTTATGATAAAAACAGTGAACGCCTGAATTACGGGCTGCAAGGCGGCATTCTCGCCCATGCTGACGGCATCACGCTTTCCCAGCCGCTGGGGGAGACCAGCGTCTTAATCAAAGCCCCAGGCGCCCACGACGTGGATATCCGCAATCAGCCCGGTGTACGGACAGATTTTCGCGGATATACGGTCGTGAGCAACCTTTCTGTCTACCGGAAAAACGATCTCACCCTCGACCCGGAAACGATGCCGGACGATGTCGAGCTGGAGATCAACACCCGCACGGTGACGCCGACGCGGGGAGCGGTGGTGAGAGCCGATTATCTGCCGAAGTCAGGTCGCCGGGTGCTGATGACCTTGACCGACAACGACCGCGCCGTTCCGTTTGGGGCGGTGGTCACCCTTGTGGGTGATGACAGCGGCAGTTTTATTGTCGGCGATCGCGGTCAGGTCTATTTAACCGGGATGCGCGAGCAGGGAACGTTAGTCGCCACATGGGGAAGTCAATCCAGCCAGCAATGCCGCGCTGATTTCACGCTGCCGAATCACTCAATGTACGGTGGGATCGCTGATATGCGCGCCACCTGCCGTCAGGAACGCTAACATGAAATGTCTTAACTCGATGCTGCTGCTCTGTTTGCTCGCGGCGGGAAGTATCGCTCGTGCCGGTACCTGCACCACCATCATCCCGCAGCTTTCCACCCTGTCCGTGGGGACGATCAACGTGCAGCGCGATGCGCCTGTCGGCACGGTGGTATTTTCCGGCGCGGCGTCAGCCACAGGCTCCTATCTTACCGGGTGTACGAATCCGCTGATGCTGGGATTCAGCATGCGCTACAACAGCGCCACGTTGAGCAGCTACGGCAACCATGTTTACAACACGAACGTCAGCGGGATAGGGATACGCTTTTCCTCCAACGGCTATTTTGAAAACCCGAGCAATACGTTCTCGTACAATGCGCAGACCTCCTATGTGGACTGGTACGGCGGGAGGATTGAGCTGGTGGTGACCGGCCCGGTCTCATCGGGGGCATTAACCCCGGGGGTGATTGGCGTCGTGACGCTTCAGGGAAGCGACGGCCTCTACCGTGACGGTCTGACCACGCAGCTCACCTCCGGCAACATCAATGCCCTGGCGTGCACGGTGAATACGGCCCAGCTGACGTTTCCGATAGGGGATATTCCCGCTTCGGCGTTCGGCACCGTGGTGGGCACCACGCCAGCGGGAGCACAGAACACGCAAAACCTGGGCTTAACCTGCGCCGCCGGAACCAATATTACGGTCTCGCTCAGTGGAATACAGAATCCGGACAGCGCCAATACCAGCGTGATGGCCTTAACCGGGCAGGGAAATGCCGGCACTGCAAAAGGGGTGGGGGTGCAGCTAATCTATAACGGTGCACCGCTGGCGATGAACAGCCGACTATTTTTGCGACAGTCTGCCGGGGGGCAAGAGACGTTGCCATTAACGGCCCGATATTACCAGACGTTAACCCGCGTGGAGTCAGGTTCAGCGAATGCCTCCGCCACCCTGAATTTGACCTACCAGTAGCAGGTAAGAAGATGAAAATAAGATGCAGGACACTGCTGTTACTTGCCTTACTCAGCGGGAAGGTATGCTCCGCTGATAGCGTCAACATCGGTGTGACGGGAAATATCGTGGCGTCGCCATGCATATTCAATGGCGGCAATAACAATCTCGATGTCAATCTGGGCAATATTCAGGCAACCAATATGGCGACGCCGGGCTCAACATCGGATCCGGTGCCTTTCAGTCTGCTGTTTACCCAGTGCCCAACGGGAACGCAGAGTGTGACCGTCGCTTTCACCGGCAGCCCCGATCCTGAGGCGGGCGCGGACTATTTTATGAACAGCGGTTCGGCCACACATGTGGCGATAGCCATGCGCGATGCCCAAACCGGTGCGCTTAAAGGAACAGGCTCCAGCATGACCCAGACCATTGCCGCGGACAGAACCGCGACATTAGCTATGCTGGCCTCGGTAAAATCCATGACGGGGGGCGCCACGCCGGGAAGCATCCGCGCGGTTGTGGTGATGACGATGCAGTACAACTGAATGCCGGTGATAAGCCTTTTTTAAAGACGTTGGTGTGAACTATGTTAAATATTCTGATTCAGGAAACGGATCTGTTTTTTCAGGCTGGGCTACAGAGCTTTTTCGAAGATTTTTTTAAGCATAACTTTCATCGCTCCATCACTTTTCACCTGGCGCTGACCAATGAAAACGTCAGCCAGGCCGATATTATTGTTCTTTCATTATGTCAGGGGGAAACGCTGACCTGTTTTCCGGAGTTACTGGCCCGACAAAAAGGAATTGTGATAGGTCTCGTCGACGATGAGCTGCGCTTTTCGGCGCTGCCTTCCTGCTTTCAGGACATTATTTTTCTTCCTCGCCGGGCATCGCTTGATCGTATTAGCGGCGTTCTGTTTATTGCGTGGTTCACGACGCAATTACCGGGTTACACCTGGAATAAAAAGACCTGTTTCGACTGCCAGCATAAAGGGTTATCCCGGCAACAAATTCGTATTCTGGTCAATTTTTACCGAGGGCTGTCGGTAGTGCAGACCGCTCAGGCGCTGGAGATGAGCGAAAAAACGGTCTTTACCCATAAATATATGATGATGCAAAAATTTAATCTGCGAAGCGATTACGAGCTGATCGTACTGTTGAGAAGGCTGATGGAGAAAAAGAGCCGGCCGAACCTGCTTCGCGATTACCTGGAAAATAATTATGCACAACAAATAGCCTGAAACGGCAGCGGATAGCTGGCCGGGCAGCGATAGCCGCCACCCGGCAAGCATTTAAACGTTAACCGCAGCGATCAACCGCGTCTTCATGGTCTGGTACGTGGAAGCCGCAAAATCCTCCGCCCAGCGCTGGTCCTCGATTGCCTCAAGCTGCACGGCGCAATACTTCGTTTCCGGCGTTCTGGAGATCGGGTCGAGATTATCCTGCGTCAGCTCATTACAGGCGCCAATCCACCACTGGTAGGTCATATAGATTGCTCCCGCATTGATGCGCTCGCTGATGCTGGCGCGGGTGATCACTTTACCCCGGCGTGAACGTACCCAGACCAGCTGGCCTTCGGCAATCCCCCGTTCATCCGCGTCGGCCGGGTTAATTTGCACCCGGCCCGGCTCGTCGGCCAGGCTTTGCAGCGCCGCGCAGTTCCCGGTCATGGAGCGGCAGGAGTAGTGGCCCACCTCGCGGACCGTACAGAGCACCAGCGGGAAATCCGCATCCGGAATTTCCGCTGGCGCGCGCCACGGTGCGGCAAAGAGCTGCCCTTTACCGCTCGGGGTATCGAACTGATTATCTTTGTACAGGTACGGCGTACCGGGATGATCCAGCGTCGGGCACGGCCATTGAACGTGACCCATCTCGCCCATTTTTTCGTAGGTCACGCCGTAGAAGAGGGGGCACAGCTCGCGCATTTCGTCCCAGATCTGCTGGTTATCCTCGTAATGCATGGGATAGCCCATTTCCGTGGCCAGCAGGCTGATGATCTCCCAGTCGCGCCTGACATTGCCGCTGGACTCAATGGCTTTGCCGAAACGCTGAAAGCCGCGATCGGCACAGGTGAACACACCGGCGTGTTCTCCCCATGAGGTGGCAGGGAGCAGCACGTCAGCCAGCTCTGCCGTTTTGGTCATAAAGATGTCCTGAACCACCACAAAATCGAGCGCCTCAAAGCCGCGGCGGACCAGACCCAGATCGGCTTCTGTCTGAAGCGGATCTTCCCCCATGATGTAATACGCTTTGATCTTACCTTCCAGCGCGAGATGCGGCACTTCGGTGATGCGCGTTCCGACGCGATCGTCCATCCGGTTGACATTGATTTTCCACGCATCGGCAAATTTCAGTCTGACCGCCGGATCAGTGACGTCCTGGTAGCCGGGGAACATATTGGGCAGAACACCCATATCGCAGGCGCCCTGAACGTTATTTTGCCCGCGAACCGGCCCCACGCCGACGGCAGGGCGGCCCAGATTGCCGGTCAGCAGTGCCAGGCTGGAGAGACCTTTCACCACATCGACCGCCTGACCAAACTGCGTGACGCCCATACCCCACATCACCGTTGCTGAAGGCGCCGCTGCGAACATGCGAATTGCCTGACGAACATCCCGCGCGGGGATCCCCGTCAGATGTTCAACCTGCTCGGGTGCGTAATCTTTTACCGTCAGTCGGTACGCCTCAAGCCCTTCTGTAAAGCGAGCAACGTAGTTTTTGTCGTACAATTCCTCTTCAAGCAGGACATAGCCAAAGGCATTGACCAGCGCCATGTTACTGCCATTTTTTAACTGAAGATGAAGATCGGCAATGCGTGCCGTTTCAATATGACGCGGATCGCAGACAATGATTTTAGCGCCATTTTCACGTGCTTTAAGCACGCGTCGGGCGACGATGGGGTGAGAGTCGGCGCAGTTATAGCCGAATACCAGCAGGCATTTTGAGTTTTCAATATCGTTAATGGAATTGCTCATGGCGCCGTTGCCGAGGGTCTCCTGTAAACCGGCAACGGACGGACCGTGACAGACGCGGGCGCAGCAGTCGACGTTGTTAGTATTCAACACCGCACGGGCAAATTTTTGCATCACATAGTTGGTCTCATTGCCCGTTCCCCGCGAGGAACCCGTGGTCATAATGGACCGAGGGCCGTACTGTTCTTTGATGCTTTTAAGCCTGTAAGCGGTATAGCGAATGGCCTCTTCCCAGGTAACAGGGGTAAAGGCCTCGCCTTTGCTGTAGCGGATCATGGGCTGCGTCAGGCGGGGGGTAAGCAGCCGTGTATCATTAAGAAAGTCCCAGCCGTAGTACCCTTTCAGGCAAAGCGTGCCCTGATTAGTTACGCCATTAGCGGCTTCGGCACGGATAATCCGGTTATTTTTAACGACGAGGTTAAGTTTGCAGCCTGCACCGCAGTAGGGGCAGACGCTGGCGATTTTTTTCATCAATAACAGACCTGTTAAGAAATGAAGCAATGTTTACTGGAAAGCCCAGTCCCTTAGCGGACTAAGCAGGAACCATGCCACATTCGGCGTGCTTGATTAACAGGGCATTAGGGGAGAGAGGGCGTGTCATCGTCAGTCCGTTCGTCAGAATTGACGATGACACGCTGTCCGAAGAGATGGGAAGAGTGAGGCGTTAAAGATCGTCCATGGTGTAACCGACGACAATTTCCAGCGTCTTGCGGATCACATCCGCCTTAACGACATCGTCGGTGGATTCCAGCGTCTGGATCAGCCAGAGAATGATCGCTTTGTTGGTCAGATGACCTTCGGAAGCAAGAACACAACGAACCGCAGTCGAAAAAATGGCAGACTCTTCAGCAAAGCGATCGCCTGCGTGACGGAAATACTCCGACAACGCGCTATCTAAAAAGGCGGAGTGGTATTCGGGTTGAAGCTGAATATTTTGTCTCATTTGTTCTCACCGTAGCTGTAAAGTTGTAGTCAATGTATCTTTTTGGGATCGGACGGTTTTCCATTTCCAAATAACGGCACTACATTGTCTCGGTTATTTTTGAGAGATCCCTCTCTCTGAATTCGTCCTTGTGCGGTTCTGCGACCTTTAAAAGCGACTGTGCCAGAGCTGATTTCAGCTATCACCCTCGCTAATGTCTCCCGCCGCTGGGGATCCGTCTCACAGGCTTGCATGTTACGCAGACGCAGAACCAATCCCTCGGTCGTTACAGGACCGCGCTCCTTCAAAAGTGAAAGAGCGGCTTCTCCAATAAGCTGGTCGATCAGTCTGTCCGCATCACTGCTGTTCATAACATTAACGTTCGAAGAGCAGGCCAAGAAGCATGTGATAATGATGCTCCTCTTCCGGGCCATTGGCCTTTTCAAGGCGACTTAACAGTTTTGTGCAGAGCGATTTGCGATTCAGATTCCGCCCGTCGCTAAGGATTTCAACAACAACCTGACCCAATGTTTCCTGTTGGGTTGGAAGCGCGGCTTTTTCGAAGTACTGCGCAATTGCTGTTGCTGTGTCTGCGAGGTGTCCGTTCTGCTGCATGTTTCGCTCCTGTAAATTTTCGTAATCAGTAACGTTACATTTAAGGTATACATAATTTTCAAATCTGTACATTAAAAATGTACAATTTTTTAAATATTTTATTATATATTTGATAAAGTATCTATTTATCATATGGTTAAATGTATACAGTTTACTGCGAAATTCACAAAATATATTGTACAATTCGAAGTGGCGTTGCAGAGTTGTACAAGCCCGGAAAAGGCGCAAAGAAGTCATGTAAATTGTTGAGATGTAAATTATTTATTGGGTAATTAATGTGCTATAACAGAGTTCTCCCCACGTGTTTTCGTGGTCACCCCCTCAATCTTCAGGATTAGCATGCTCACAACCATTATTTACCGCAGTCATATCTGCGAGGACGTTCCAGTGAAAGCGCTGGAAGACATGGTCGCTGCTGCAAATTGTAGAAATCGGCAGTTCGATGTGACGGGGATTTTGCTGTTTAACGGCACACACTTCTTTCAGTTACTTGAAGGGCCCGCTGATAACGTTAAGGAGATCTATCAGCTCATCTGCCGTGACCCACGGCATCACAACGTGGTCGAATTGTTAAGCGATCACGGGCCTTCAAGACGTTTTGGCAACGTAGGTATGGAGCTCTTTGACCTTCGTCAGTACGACACCGACGAAGTGCTACAACAGGTACTTGATAAAGGCACAACCCGCTATCAGCTGACCTATAACGATCGCGCCCTGCAATTTTTCCGCACCTTCGTTGAGGCCACTGAAAAAGCCAACTACTTTGAGCTGCCTCCGGCTGACGCCTGGGAGTTTGTCACCGAAAACACGCCATTATCCTCCCAGCCAACGGTAGTGGCAAAGGGCGCGGACTGTAGTTTCGCATTTCAACCTATCGTCGATCCGTTTATGCAGCAGGTGGTTTCCTGGGAAGCCCTGATCCGCACGCCGTCCGGTGAGTCCCCGGAAAGCTACTTTGCCAACCTGTCGCGTGAGGCGCTGTACGAATCGGATCTGAAGAGTAAGCAGGTGGCTTTGTCGATGGCCAGCGCGCTGGGCCTACAGACTCAAACGTTGTCCATTAATCTGTTGCCGATGACGCTGGTCAATGTTCCTGGCGCCGTCGATTTTTTACTGACGGCAATTGAGGCGAACGGTTTTGTGCCGGAGCAAATTGTGGTCGAGTTCACCGAGAGCGAGGCGATCTCGCGCTTCGAAGAGTTCACCAGCGCGGTCAGACAGCTTAAAAGCGCCGGGATCAGCGTGGCCATCGATCACTTTGGCGCGGGATTCGCCGGTCTGCAACTGCTGGCCCAGTTCCAGCCGGACAGAATCAAGATCAACCGTGATTTGATTGCTAACGTGCACAAGAGCGGCCCGCGTCAGGCAATCATTCAGTCAATCATTAAATGCTGCGCCTCCCTGGAAATTCTGTTCTGTGCGGTAGGCGTAGAGCTGGCTGAAGAGTGGATGTGGCTGGAATCTGCCGGGATTTCTCAGTTCCAGGGTCACCTTTTCGCCAGCCCGCGTCTGGGGGGCATTCCGGCGATTGCCTGGCCCGAGAAAAAGTACGATTTATAAAAAACCTGTACGTAACTGTTAAAAGTGACCTGTACGTACGGCTAAATTTATACAACAATATATTAACGAGTGAGTGGTTCTTTGAGCCATTCACTTGTCTCAGAACGAGGAGTTAGTTATACAAATGATTTGTACAATCTGATAAGGTTGGTTTGGTTAGGTATGGAAGTATTGTGCGTGAGGGAGTTAATGGCCTATTACAGTATCGGCGAAGTGGCCGAACGATGCGGTATCAACCCCGTTACGTTGCGTGCCTGGCAGCGCCGTTATGGATTGTTGAAGCCGCAGCGAAGCGAAGGGGGCCATCGTCAGTTTGACGATGAAGATATCCTGCGTATCGAAGAGATCAAACGCCTGATGAAAACGGGTGTTTCGGTCGGTAAAGTAAAAGCGCTTCTTGAAAATACAGAAGTGATGACTCAGGGGAACTGGGCATCGTTTCAGGAAGAGATGTTAACCGTTCTGCGCTATGCCAGCCCGGCAAAACTGCGCGCCAAAATCGGCGAGTTCCGCCGTGACCATGCGATGGATGTTCTGATAGATAACATCATCACCCCTGTGCGGCAGCGAATGAACCAGGACCAGAATACGGTGCGTCACATGGCGAGCCTGCTGGACGGTGTCCTGATTGAGTTTGCCGTTGCAAGCCTGGGTGAGTCGCGAAAAAAAGCAGGTAAGGATGCGCTGCTGATTGGGTGGGAGTGCGACGACCGTACGCATTTGTGGCTGGAAGCGGCCCGTCTTGCCTACAAAGGCTGGCATATCGACGTGCTGGCTGAGCCGATTGATTCTCCACGTCCTGAACTCTTCCCCGGGCAAAAAATCTTCGTCTGGACCGGTAAAGCGCCTACGCCTCGTCAACAGGAGCAGCTCGACCACTGGCGTGAACAGGGTTTCGCCGTTTCGATCCATCACTGATGTTAAGGGGGCCAACGGTAAACCGCCAGTGCGGGATTTTGCCTTCTGGCGATACGACAGGGGTATCCGCGAAGATGCATAGCATCAGTACCCCTGTCATATCGTCGGTTTATTCCATCATCAGGTTGTCTGAAATATTCATACTGGCCACGGATTCAACTTTCCACACGCCATCTTCCTTGACCATGCAGTCAATCACGGTGTGATCCCGCTTTTTGCCGAATGAGATATAAACCTGCATACAGGCGGCATCGTAATCCAGCGCCCGCGCACTGACGATGCCCCAGTCATCTTCATATCCCTGAGCCTTGATGAACATATCGACGTCAGGCACGTCATATTCATCTGGATCCAGCTTATCCATGGCTTTGAGTTTGCTGATAGTTTCGCGGGTTACATATGGCCTCAGCGCTTCATAGTTTTTCAGGGGCTCTTTCCCGATAATAATTTGCGAGATGTACCACTTATTAAACTGAAGGGCAGCGGATACCTCAGGGGAGAACTTCTGTGCAGCGGATGCGAGAGTGGGCAGAAGCAGGATCGCCAGAATTATTTTTTTCATGTCAGTCATGCCTGTAAATTGCATATGCTGGCTTTAATTCCCGGTATTCCTTTCCCGGATACATTGTTCGCTGAACAAAATCAGAGTACCAGACGCCGTTCCCACCATAGATGCAAGCGTGGCCATATGGGTGGTGCGCAGTGGGCTGGATCACCGCCACATCGCCCTCAACAGGCTCACCGTAAACCTGGTGGAAACCCGCCAGAATTAAATTGCTTTTCATATCCTTAGCATAATGCGTGTTCTGTAGATTAGCACCGCCGGCGCGAATGGATTTCGAAACAAATTCTGCACATCTTTTCTGGCTATACTGACCTGCATGCTGGCGAGCATGAACTGCGGCTTTATGGGCACTCCACATAATTTAATCCCTTATTGAATAAATGGTTAACAAGGGAAACATTACGCCGAAAAGGGATGAGTTTATGTAATTAATCATGATCGGAATTTAACCACTATCAGACTGATAAATAATGGTTAACTTATCCATCAAACGTCTTTATGCGCGCCTAGGTAAGGCAAAAAAGGATTAAAAAGAACCTGTCTTAAGGGGGAGGCATACGTAAAAAATGTATATGGCGCCTGGGTGTACTTTAGCTATCTTAAAAATAGGTATTTCCAATACAATTTTTATCATTGCCCGCTACCTCACCGCCTTTCTTATGAAATGCATTATTTATCAATGCATTGAACAAATCTAACCATCCCATCCGCATCCCGTCACAGGGTCTATGCTTAATGAAAGTAGCCAAAAAGGGCGGTTTAGCCCAAAGCCCCTGCTCGCAGGGGGTTGAAGTGATAATCGTTATCACTAACATGGTGTTATGCCCTGGTGGCTTATCAGATGAGGTGGACCTATGGAACTGCATTCAGAAACCTTCAATCCGGCCGATTTTGCCTGGCGTGGCTTAACGCTCACGCCCGCGGCGGCGGCGCATATTCATGAGCTGGTGGCAAAAAATCCCGACATCCTCGGCGTACGCTTAGGCGTTAAGCAGACTGGCTGCGCGGGATTTGGCTACGTGCTGGATACCGTAACCGAACCTGAAAAGGACGATCTGGTCTTTGAAACCGACGGTGCAAAGTTATACGTCGCACTACAGGCGATGCCTTTTATCGATGGAACCGAAGTCGACTACGTTCGGGAAGGTTTAAACCAGTTATTCAAATTTCATAACCCGAAAGCCCAGAACGAATGCGGCTGCGGCGAAAGCTTTGGGGTATAGGCGGTACTATGTCTCGTAATACTGAAGCAACGAGTGATGTAAACACCTGGAGCGGCGGACGCCTCAACTATAAAGAGGGTTTCTTCACGCAGCTGCAAACCGATGAACTGGCGAAAGGCATCAACGAAGAGGTCGTGCGCGCCATTTCGGCGAAACGTAACGAGCCGGAGTGGATGCTGGAGTTTCGCCTGAGCGCATTCCGCGCGTGGCTGGAGATGGAAGAACCCCACTGGCTGAAAGCGCATTACGATAAGCTGAACTATCAGGATTATAGCTATTACTCTGCGCCCTCCTGCGGCAGCTGTGATGATACCTGCGCCTCGCAACCCGGTGCGGTACAGCAAACCGGTGCCGAGAACAGCTTCCTGAGTAAAGAGGTGGAAGAGGCGTTCAATCAGCTCGGCGTGCCTGTGCGCGAAGGCAAAGAGGTGGCGGTAGACGCCATTTTTGACTCCGTCTCGGTGGCAACCACCTACCGTGAAAAACTGGCGGAGCAGGGGATTATTTTCTGCTCCTTCGGGGAAGCCATCCACGATCACCCGGAGCTGGTGAAAAAGTACATTGGCACCGTGGTACCCAGTAACGATAACTTCTTCGCGGCACTGAATGCGGCGGTGGCGTCAGACGGTACCTTTATCTACGTGCCGAAAGGCGTGCGCTGCCCGATGGAGCTCTCGACTTATTTCCGCATCAACGCGGAAAAAACCGGCCAGTTTGAACGCACCATCCTGGTGGCCGATGAAGGCAGCTACGTTAGCTACATCGAAGGGTGCTCCGCTCCTGTGCGCGACAGCTACCAGCTGCACGCAGCGGTGGTGGAGGTCATCATCCATAAAGATGCGGAAGTGAAGTACTCTACGGTACAGAACTGGTTCCCGGGCGACGGTAACACCGGCGGTATCCTGAACTTCGTCACCAAGCGTGCGCTGTGCGAAGGCGAAAACAGCAAAATGTCCTGGACGCAGTCAGAAACCGGCTCCGCCATTACCTGGAAATACCCGAGCTGTATTCTGCGCGGCGACAACTCCATCGGTGAGTTTTACTCCGTGGCACTGACCAGCGGTCATCAGCAGGCCGATACCGGCACCAAGATGATCCACATCGGTAAAAACACCAAATCGACCATCATCTCCAAAGGGATCTCTGCCGGTCACAGCCAGAACAGCTATCGCGGGCTGGTGAAAATCATGCCGACGGCAACCAACGCGCGTAACTTCACCCAATGTGACTCCATGCTGATTGGCGCGGACTGCGGGGCGCATACCTTCCCGTATGTCGAATGCCGCAATAACAGCGCCCAGCTTGAGCATGAGGCAACTACGTCACGTATTGGTGAAGATCAGCTTTTCTACTGCCTGCAACGCGGGATCAGTGAAGAAGATGCGATTTCAATGATCGTTAACGGCTTCTGTAAGGACGTGTTCTCTGAACTGCCGCTGGAATTTGCCGTTGAAGCCCAGAAACTCCTCGCCATTAGTCTTGAACACAGCGTCGGTTAAGGAAAGCACATGTTAAGCATTAAAGATTTACAGGTTAGCGTGGAAGAGAAAGAGATCCTGCGTGGCCTCAATTTTGACGTCAAACCGGGTGAAGTTCACGCCATCATGGGGCCAAACGGCTCCGGGAAAAGTACGCTTTCAGCGACGCTGGCAGGACGCGAAGATTATGAAGTTACCAGCGGCTCCGTTGAGTTTAACGGCAAAGATCTGCTGGAGATGTCGCCGGAAGAGCGTGCCGGCGAGGGCATCTTTATGGCCTTCCAGTATCCGGTGGAAATTCCGGGCGTCAGCAACCAGTTCTTCCTGCAAACCGCGCTGAACGCGGTGCGCAAGTATCGCGGCCTTGAGGCGCTGGATCGCTTTGACTTCCAGGATCTGATGGAAGAGAAGATTAAGCTGCTGAAAATGCCGGAAGATCTGCTGACCCGCTCGGTAAACGTGGGTTTCTCCGGCGGTGAGAAGAAACGTAACGATATTCTGCAAATGGCGGTTCTGGAGCCAGCGCTGTGCATTCTCGATGAGACCGATTCAGGGCTGGATATCGATGCCCTGAAGATCGTTGCCGACGGGGTGAACTCCCTGCGTGACGGCAACCGCTCATTTATCATCGTGACACATTACCAGCGAATTCTGGACTACATCAAGCCGGACTATGTCCACGTGCTTTACCAGGGACGCATTGTGAAATCCGGTGACTTTACGCTGGTTAAACAACTGGAGGAGCAGGGTTATGGCTGGCTTACCGAACAGCAGTAATGCACTTCAGCAGTGGCACCGGCTGTTTGAAGCGCAGGCTGGAGCGCGCTCTGAACAGGCTCAGCACCATCTCCAGCAGATGCTGCGTCTCGGTTTACCGACGCGTAAACATGAGAACTGGAAATATACCCCGCTGGATGGCCTGCTGAACGGCGAGTTTGTCACCCGTCTGGCGCAGGTCAGCCCCGATCAGCGCGACATGCTGGCGCTGAGCGTGGATGCCGTGCGTCTGGTGTTTGTCGACGGTCTGTTCCGTGCGGAGCTGAGCGACAGCGTGCAGGAGAGCGGGTTCGATATCGTCATTAACGATGAACGTCAGTCGCTGAACGCGCCTGTTCAGCCTGAAGTCTTCCTGCACCTGACAGAGAGCCTGTCACAATCTGTCACCCATATTCGCGTTAAGCGTAACCAGCGCCCGGCGAAACCGCTGCTGCTGATGCATATCACCCAGGGCGTTGCGGGTGATGAGATTAACACCGCCCACTATCGCCACCATCTTGAGCTGGCAGAAGGGGCGGAGGCGACGGTGATCGAGCATTACGTCAGCCTTAACGACACCCGTCATTTTACCGGTTCGCGTCTGACGATGAACGTGGCGGCCAATGCCCAGCTGCACCACATCAAGCTGGCGTTTGAGAATCCGCTCAGTCACCACTTCGCCCACAACGATATTCTGCTGGGCCAGGATGCCGCGGCGTACAGCCATAGCTTCCTGCTTGGCGGCGCGGTGCTGCGCCACAATACCAGCACCCAGCTGAACGGTGAAAACACTACGTTGCGTATTAACAGCCTGGCGATGCCGGTGAAGTCAGAAGTGTGCGACACGCGCACCTGGCTTGAGCATAACAAAGGCTACTGCAACAGCCGTCAGCTGCACAAAACCATCGTCAGCGACAAAGGACGTGCGGTGTTCAACGGCCTGATCAACGTGGCGCAGCACGCCATCAAAACTGACGGGCAGATGACCAACAACAACCTCTTGCTGGGACGTCTGGCAGAGGTGGACACCAAACCACAGCTGGAAATCTATGCGGACGACGTGAAATGCAGTCACGGTGCGACGGTCGGGCGTATTGACGATGAGCAGATGTTCTACTTGCGCTCGCGCGGGATAGACCAGCAGGCCGCGCAAAAGATGATTATTTACGCCTTTGCGGCTGAGCTGACGGAAGCGCTGCCCGATGGCGGACTCAAACAGCAGGTGCTGGCCCGTATCGGTCAGCGACTGCCTGGAGGCGAAGCATGACATTTCCCGTAGAGAAAGTCCGGGCAGATTTTCCGGTACTGACCCGTGAAGTGAACGGTCTGCCGCTGGCCTATCTCGACAGTGCGGCCAGCGCGCAAAAACCGAATCAGGTGGTGGATGCGGAAGCCGAGTTTTACCGCCACGGTTATGCGGCGGTACATCGTGGGATCCACACCCTGAGCGCCGAGGCGACCCAGCGCATGGAAAACGTGCGCACGCAGGTTGCGGCCTTCCTCAACGCGCGTTCGCCGGAAGAGCTGGTGTTCGTGCGCGGCACCACCGAAGGGATCAACCTGGTGGCTAACAGCTGGGGCAATGCGCAGGTGCACGCGGGGGATAACATCATCATCACCCAGATGGAGCACCATGCCAACATCGTGCCCTGGCAGATGCTCTGCGAGCGTGTGGGGGCGCAACTGCGGGTGATCCCCCTGAATGAAGACGGCACGCTCCAGCTGGAAAAGCTGGACGCTCTGCTGGACGACAGAACGCGGCTGGTGGCGGTGACCCACGTTTCAAACGTGCTGGGCACGGAAAATCCGGTGGCGCTGATCGTCGACAAAGCCCATCAGGCCGGTGCGAAAGTGTTGATTGATGGTGCCCAGGCGGTGATGCACCATGCGGTTGACGTTCAGGCCCTGGACTGCGATTTCTACGTCTTCTCCGGGCACAAGCTGTATGGCCCGACGGGCATCGGCGTGTTGTATGTGAAAGAGGACATTCTCCAGGCCATGCCGCCGTGGGAAGGGGGCGGGTCAATGATCGCCACCGTCAGCCTGACGGACGGCACAACATACGCCCGTGCGCCCTGGCGCTTCGAGGCGGGTACGCCCAACACGGGCGGGATCATCGGGCTGGGCGCGGCCATTAGCTACGTCTCTGAAACGGGGCTGGCGGCGATTCAGGAGTACGAACAGCTGCTGATGCATTACGCCTTGCAGGAGCTGGTCAGCGTCCCGGACCTGACCTTATATGGTCCTGCTGACCGTCTGGGTGTGATAGCCTTCAACCTCGGCAAGCATCACGCCTATGATGTGGGCAGTTTCCTTGATAATTACGGCGTCGCTGTGCGTACCGGGCATCACTGCGCGATGCCGCTGATGGCGTATTATGAGGTACCGGCCATGTGCCGCGCATCGCTGGTGATGTACAACACAACGGAAGAGGTCGACAGACTGGTGGCGGGATTAAAACGTATTCATCAGCTGCTTGGCTAACGGAGAGGCGAGAGATGGCAGATTTGCCGGACAGAGATAAATTGCTGCGCAACTTTGGGCGTTGCGCGAACTGGGAAGAGAAATACCTTTATATCATCGAACTGGGTCAGCGCCTGCCGCCGCTCAGCGAAGAGGCGCATAACCCGGACAACATCATTCAGGGCTGCCAGAGCCAGGTCTGGATCCTGATGCAGCAGACGGATGAAGGCGTAATTCATTTACAGGGCGACAGCGATGCCGCCATTGTGAAGGGGCTTATTGCCGTCGTATTTATTCTTTATCACCAGATGTCGGCGCAGGATATTGTCGCCTTTGACGTTCGCCCGTGGTTTGAAAAAATGGCCTTAACCCAACACCTCACCCCGTCCCGATCCCAGGGACTGGAAGCGATGATCCGCGCCATACGCGCCAAAGCCGCAATCCTTAGCTAAACTGACAGAACAGCATTCATTCTGTTTCGCGGGGTGGTTTCCACCTCGCTGGTTTTTCAGCTTTCTGACGTTTGGTCAGTGAATAAGGAATCTCAGCATGAAGCGCGCGTCTCTAATAACTCTATTACTCCTTGGTTCGCTCAGTGCTGTTAATTCAGCCAGGGCGGTTGATTATCCTTTACCGCCCGCAGGCAGCCGCCTGATTGGGCAAAACCAGACATACACCATTCAGGAAGGGGACAATAAACTTCAGTCTATCGCTCGTCGGTTTAATACCGCCGCACAGCTCATCCTTGAAACCAATAATACCATTGCACCGGTGAATCCTGCGCCAGGAACGGTCATTACGATCCCTTCCCAGATGCTACTGCCGGACACCGAGCGCGAGGGCATTGTGGTGAATCTGGCGGAGCTGCGTCTTTACTTCTATCCGCCAGGCGAAAATATCGTGCAGGTCTATCCGCTGGGTATTGGTCAGCTTGGGCTGGAAACACCGGTCAGCACCACCCGTGTGAGTCAGAAAATCCCTAACCCTACCTGGACCCCCACAGCGGGCATCAGAGCGCGCTCACTGGCCCAGGGAATTAAACTGCCGCCTGTGGTACCCGCAGGGCCAAATAACCCGCTGGGGCGCTTTGCGCTTCGTCTGGGTATCGGGAATGGGGAATATCTTATTCACGGCACCAGCGCGCCGGACAGCGTAGGGCTGCGGGTCAGCTCGGGCTGTATGCGGATGAACGCGCCGGATATCAAAGCGTTGTTTGAGCAAGTGCGCGTCGGCACGCGGGTGCAGATTATCAATGAGCCGGTGAAGTTCTCCATCGAGCCGGACGGCAAACGTTATATTGAGGTGCACAGGCCGCTGGCGCAGGCAGAGGGCGAAAACCCACAGACGGTGCCGTTCACGCACTCGGCGGCGTTTACCGCTTTTGCAGCGGAGTCAGGTAGCGATAAAACGCTTATCGATAAAGCCCTGGCGCGCAGAGCCGGGATCCCGGTTGCCGTTTCAACAGGCAATGGTTCGTCAGCCAGCAATTCTGTCCTGTCGGTTCAGAATAGTCGTGTCTCAGCGGCGGTGGCGGAAGACGAGGGAGAGAAAGCGCTTCAGTAGAGGTTTGACTAAGGCAAAAAAAATGGCGCACAATGTGCGCCATTTTATTAACAGGTACTATTACTTACGGTATTTAGTAGCCTGGTTGTCCAGACGCTGGTTAGCGCGAGCTGCGTCGTCTTTAGCAGCCTGAACGTCGGAACGCATTGCGTTCACGTCGTTGCTCAGCTGGTCAACTTTAGCGTTCAGAGTCTGAACGTCAGAAGACAGCTGATCGATTTTAGCGTTGCTGGAGCAACCTGCCAGCAGAGTAGAACCCAGGATTACCGCGCCCAGTACCAGTTTAGTACGATTCATTATTAATACCCTCTAGATTGAGTTAATCTCCATGTAGCGTTACAAGTATTACACAAAGTTTTTTGGGTTGAGAATATTTTTTTGATGGGATTACGCCTATTTTTGATCGTTCGCTCAAAGAAGCAACGAAATCGGCAATTTTGACGAAAAAGCTATGTTAAAAAAGGCATTTTTCATCGGATTCATCTTAGATAAATCGCGATTAAATAGAAAAACCCGATTTGCTTTTTGAATAGTTCTGGTTAAAGGCGGGAATAAAAAAAGCGCCCCGAAGGACGCTTTTTAACAAAACTATAATTTGTTCGTGAAATATTACAGCACGTGGACAGATGCCGTGTTGGTGGTGCCGCTTGGAACCAGCGCGCCAGAAACCATAACCACCACGTCGCCTTTCTGAGCCAGGCCACAATCAACCAGTTCCAGAGCCACTTCTTTACCCAGACGATAGAAATCATCGGTAGAGGCAATCTCTTTCACCAGGTGTGGGATTACGCCTTTGCTCAGCACCAGCTGACGCGCGGTGGTTTCGTTGGTGGTCAGCGCCAGAATGGTCGCATCCGGGAAGTATTTACGCACGGCACGCGCAGATTTACCGCCCTGGGTCGCCACGACAATCAGCGGGGCTTCCAGTTTCTCGGCGGTTTCTACCGCACCACGGCACACGGCTTCGGTGATGCGCAGTTTACGGCTGTCGTTGTTGTAATCCAGACGGCTTTTCATCACGCGGTCGGTACGCTCACAGATGGTCGCCATGATGCTGACCGCTTCCAGAGGGTATTTCCCTTTTGCAGATTCGCCAGACAGCATAACGGCATCGGTACCGTCGAGGATGGCGTTCGCAACGTCGCCTGCTTCAGCGCGGGTAGGGCGTGGGTTTTTGATCATGGAGTCCAGCATCTGCGTTGCGGTGATAACCACTTTACGCGCGCGAACACATTTCTCGATCATCATCTTCTGCGCGAAGATCACTTCTTCAACCGGGATTTCAACGCCCAGGTCGCCACGCGCTACCATGATACCGTCAGACGCTTCGAGGATTTCGTCGAAGTTGTTCAGGCCTTCCTGGTTTTCGATCTTGGAGATGATCTGGATGTTCTCGCCGCCGTGCGCTTTCAGGTGCTCACGGATCTCAACCACGTCAGAACGTTTACGGATAAAGGAGGCAGCAACGAAGTCCACGCCTTGTTCGCAGCCGAAGATCAGGTCTTGTTTGTCTTTTTCAGCCAGCGCTGGCAGAGCAATGGACACACCCGGCAGGTTGACGCCTTTGTTTTCGCCCAGATCGCCGTTGTTCAGCACTTTACAGATAACTTTGTTACCTTCGATAGCGGTCACTTCCATGCCGATCAGGCCGTCATCTACCAGCACGGTGTTGCCAACAGACAGGTCGCTGGTGAAGCCTTCGTAGGTCACGGCAACGATTTCGTTATTACCCACAACGGATTTGTCGGTGGTGAAGGTGAAGGTCTGGCCCGCTTTCAGGGAAACGTCGTTACCGCCTTCCAGTTTGATGGTGCGGATTTCAGGACCTTTGGTGTCGAGCAGGATTGCCGCTTTTTTCCCGGTCTTGCTCATCACGTTGCGCAAGTTCTGGATACGCTGACCGTGTTCAGCATAGTCGCCGTGGGAGAAGTTCAGACGCATCACGTTCATGCCGGCATCCAGCATTTTGCTCAGCATCTCTTCGGATTCGGTTTTCGGGCCGATAGTACAAACAATTTTCGTCTTTTTCATGACAGTCTTAGTCTTTAAGTTGGGAAGGATATGGAAATCTCGCTCCGGGGGCGCACCGCCGCGGAGTCAAACCTGTGTTGCGAAAGAGTATATGACACGCACTAAGAATAGGTGACATCAAATGAGCGTGCAGAAGAAAGTGTGCCTGAGTGCCAGCCCAACGAAGGAGAGGAGAAGTTGTACGTTGTTTTTTGTATTCCAAGCGCTGAAACCATTCACCAGGGATTTGGCGCGCATTATACGCTGATTTACAGTAAAAAGGAAAATGGAAACAGCGTTTCAAAAACAATCTGTGCAGATTCACATAAGTTTGTTATCAAGGCGTTAAGGCCTAATGTCATCTTATGACGGCAGGCGCAACGCCCGCCGTTTTTTGCTCACTTTTTCAGCGCTTGTTTAAGGTCGGCGATCAAATCCTTCGCATCTTCAATCCCCACCGACAGGCGGATAAGCTGCGGCACAATGCCGTTTGCAAGACGCTGCGCCAGTGGAATGGAGGCGTGGGTCATGCTGTAGGGCTGGCTCACCAGACTCTCCACACCGCCAAGGCTTTCCGCCAGGGTAAAGAGCGTAAGATGACGGATCACCTCTGTCGCGCGCTGCGCATCGCCTTTAATCACAACGGAGATCATGCCGCCCGGCAGCGCCATTTGTCTGCGGGCCAGCGCATACTGGGGATGTGACGCCAGCCCGGGATAGAACACGCTGTCTACCTGCGGATGCTGCTCCAGCCATTGCGCAATCGCCAGCGCATTGGCGCTGTGCTTCTCAACGCGCAGTGAGAGGGTGCGAATGCCCCGCAGCGTCAGGAAGCTGCTGAACGGATCCAGAACGCCGCCAATCGCGTTTTGCAGATAGCCCAGACGCTCCGCCAGATCCTTATTCGCCCCCACAACAGCCAGCCCGGCAACCACGTCTGAATGACCGTTGAGATATTTGGTGGCGGAGTGGACCACTATGTCGAACCCCGCCTCCAGCGGCCGGTGAATGACCGGGGAGGCGAAGGTATTATCCGCCACGCTGATCGCATTATGGCGCCGGGCAATGTCCGCGATGGTCTCCAGGTCGGCCAGTTTCAGCAGCGGGTTCGTTGGCGTTTCCACCCAGATCATGCGCGTGTCCGGGCGAATGGCGGCCTCAAGTCCGGCTACATCGTCCGGCTTAACCCAGCTCACCTGTAACCCGGTGCTGCGCTTGCGCACGTTTTCGATCAGGCGATACGTACCGCCATACACGTCGTCAATGGCGACGATATGGCTGTCTTTATCCAGCAGTTCGAGCACGGTGGAAATGGCCGCCAGCCCTGACGCGAAGGCGTACCCGCGCGTGCCGCCTTCCAGTTCGGCGATGGCGGTCTCCAGCGCGTGGCGGGTTGGGTTGCCGCTCCGGGAGTATTCGTAGCCGGTATGTTCACCCGGTGCCGGTTGCGCAAACGTCGACGTGGCGTAAATTGGCGGCATCACGGCGCCGTGCGGGTCGTGATACTCACCACTGTGAACGCTGAGGGTGGCCAGGTTTTTCATCTTTTGCTCCTTTTATTTTGTCAGGCGGTTACGCCAGGCGGTGAGTACGTCACTGCGTGTGATCAAACCCAGAAAGCGGTTTTCGTCATAAATAATCGCCACCAGGCCACGGTCAAAGATGGCGTACAGGGCGCTCTCCGGGGCCTGCTTATCCAGATATTCGACCTGACGCGTCATGGCCGCCGTCACGGGGAGGGAGAAGCGATCGGCATCTCCCCCGATGTGTCGCAGCAGGTCCCACTCGTCGATGATGCCGACGACCTTGTTGTTATCGAGCACCGGCAGCTGAGAGATGTCGTACAGGCGCATGCGGGCCAGCACGGTGGAAAGCGTGTCGTCCGGGGCGGCAGTCACCGTCGCGCCTTCATCGTGGCGCAGGGCAATATAGTCCGAGAGATCGCCTGCCTGCGGACGCGAAATCAGCCCCTGCTGGCGCATCCAGTCGTCGTTGAACATCTTCGAGAGGTATTTATTGCCGCTGTCGCAGGCGAAGGTGACCACACGTTTTGGCGTAGTCTGCGCCTGGCAATATTTCAGCGCTGTCGCCAGCAGCGTGCCGGTGGAGGAGCCTGCCAGGATCCCTTCCGTTTTTAGCAGATCGCGGGCGGTGGTGAACGCCTCGCGATCGGTAATGCGCCAGGCGCGGTTAACCCCCTCGATGTGCGCCAGCGGAGGAATAAAGTCTTCGCCAATCCCTTCAACCAGCCACGAGCCGGCATCGTGATAGCGTCCGGTCTCAACCTGGTCCGCCAGTACCGACCCGGCCGGATCGGCAAGCACAAATTCCGTCTGCGGCGAATGTTCTGCAAACCACGCCTGTAAGCCGCCCAGCGTACCGCCGGACCCCACGCCGACGACGATGGCATCGATCTGGCCGTCAAGCTGTTCAAACAGTTCCGGTGCGGTAGTGGTGCGATGCGCCAGCGGATTGGCCGCGTTACTGAACTGGTCGATATAAAACGCGCCTGGCAGTTCGTTCGCCAGCCGCCGGGCATAATCCTGATAATAGGCCGGATGCCCTTTGTTCACATCCGAGCGGGTCAGCACGACCTGCGCCCCTAACGCGCGCAGGTGGAAAATCTTCTCGCGGCTCATTTTGTCCGGCACCACCAGGATCAGCGAGTAGCCCTTCTGCGCCGCAATCAACGCCAGCCCCAGGCCGGTGTTCCCCGCCGTAGCTTCAATAATGGTGCCGCCGGGCCTTAGCTGGCCCGTACGCTCGGCTTCGTTAATCATCGACAGCGCGACGCGGTCTTTAATCGAGCCGCCGGGATTCTGGTTTTCCAGCTTCAGAAACAGCGAGCAGGGGCCGGTGTCCAGCTTGTGCAGCTGGATGAGCGGCGTACGGCCAATCAGTTCGGTGACGGAGTGGTAAAGCGTCATGGTCATGTCCTGTGAAGAGGTGATGACCGGATGATAGAACCATGAAATTTTCTCAATAAAGAACGTTTCACCAGGTTTAAGAACAGAAAGGAATAATCCTTGTATTTTCAGATGGAAAGACAGCAAGACGTAAAGTTGTCCGGATGTGAGGATGGCTAAATCCGCATAAAGTGCTGCAAAATTAACCGATTTCGCCGGGTGAGTGTGACCTGATATGCAAATGGCAGATAATTATTGCTGATATTCATCTAAATGCTTTTTCACCCGCCAGTTCGCTGCTTATTCCGCAGAATTATAAGAAATTCTTTTTTGGTCATTTAAAAGCTGATAACGGCTGTTTACTATCTTTTGGACATCCATACTGCTAAACCGCTATATGCGTAACGGATAACGAATAAGAATGATCGTACTCAGCAATATTTCGAAGGTCTTTGACAACGGAAAGCTGGCGCTGACAGCCGTTGATAACGTCAACTTGACGATAGAGCAGGGACAGATTTACGGGATCATCGGTTACAGCGGGGCCGGGAAAAGTACGCTGATCCGTCTGCTGAACGGTCTGGAAAAGCCCAGCGCCGGCAGCGTCACCATTAACGGTCAGGATATCTCCGCCGCGAAGGGAGAAGCGCTGCGTCAGGCACGCCTGAAAATCAGCATGGTGTTCCAGCACTTTAATTTGCTCTGGTCGCGCACGGTGAAGGAAAACATCGCCTTTTCAATGCAAATTGCCGGTGTGCCAAAAGCGCAAATTCAGGCTCGCGTTGCCGAGCTGGTGGAGCTGGTCGGCCTGAAGGGACGCGAGAATGCTTACCCGTCGCAGCTGAGCGGCGGGCAAAAACAGCGTGTGGGCATTGCCCGCGCGCTGGCCAATCATCCGGACGTACTGCTGTGTGATGAAGCCACCTCGGCGCTGGATCCACAAACCACCGATCAGATCCTCGATCTGCTCCTGGACATTAACCGTCGCTTTAACCTGACCATCGTACTCATTACGCATGAGATGCACGTGGTGCGCAAAATCTGCGACCGCGTGGCGGTTATGGAGAACGGTAAGGTGGTGGAAGAGGGGGACGTACTGAGCGTGTTTACGCATCCGCAGCAGCCGATCACCCGGCAGTTTGTCCGCCAGGTGAGCCAGTACGCGGAGGAAGAGACCTTCAATACCGAACTGGCAAACGATCTGGAAGGTACGGTTATCAGGCTGACCTTTACCGGGCACAGCACGCATAAACCGATTGTGGGCGAACTGACGCTGCGCTACGGCCTGCCGTTTAACATCCTGCACGGAAAAATGACCCAAACCGCTCACGGCGTGTTTGGTCAACTCTGGGTGCACGTCGTGGCATCTGATGAACAACTGAACAATATCCTCGCCGACCTGCAGCACAGCGATATTGAAGGCGAGGTGATTAAACATGGCTGAGAATCTCTTTCCGCATCTCAAGTGGGATCAGCTCTGGGCGGCGACGCTGGAGACGCTGTACATGACCGCGCTTTCCGGCGTGGCGACGTTTGTCCTGGGGATCGCGCTCGGTCTGGCGCTGTTTTTAACCGCCCGCGGCGGGTTATTCCACAACCGCACGGTCTACAGCGTGATGTCGATTGTGGTGAACGTGTTCCGCTCGATTCCGTTCATCATTCTCATCGTTCTGCTGATCCCGTTCACCAAGACCGTTGTGGGGACCATTCTCGGCGCTAACGCTGCGCTGCCCGCCCTGATTGTGGGCGCGGCGCCGTTCTACGCCCGTCTGGTCGAGATTGCCCTGCGAGAAGTGGACAAAGGGGTCATTGAGGCCACGCGTTCGATGGGCGCGCGGCTGAGCACGTTAGTGTTTCGGGTTTTACTGCCGGAATCCTCACCCGCACTGGTTTCAGGTATGACGGTGACGCTGATTGCGCTGGTGAGCTACAGCGCAATGGCAGGGGTGATAGGTGCCGGCGGTTTGGGAAATCTGGCTTATCTGGAAGGATTCCAGCGCAACCATGGTGACGTCACGCTGGTGGCAACGGTGACCATTCTGATCATCGTGTTCATTATCCAGTTCTGCGGCGATGCCATTACTTCACTGTTAGATAAACGCTAATAAATACACACAGGAACCACATCATGAAAAAGACACTGACACTGATCGCCGCCGCAACCCTGAGCGCCCTGAGCTTTGCCTCCTGGGCGGATACGCTCACCGTGGGAGCGTCCAACACCCCGCACGCGGAAATTCTGGAGCAGGCTAAGCCGATTCTGGCGAAGCAGGGGATCGATCTGGAGATTAAACCCTTCCAGGACTACATACTGCCAAACACGGCGCTGGCGGGGCATGACATTGACGCCAACTATTTCCAGCACATCCCTTACCTGAACAGCGTGCTGAAAGATCACGCGGGCGATAAGGATTATGATTTTGTCAGTGCGGGCGCAATCCACATTGAGCCGATCGGTATCTATTCAAAAAAATACAAATCGCTGAAGGATCTGCCGGAGGGCGGCAAAATCATCATGCGTGATGCGGTTTCCGAGGAAGGGCGTATTCTCTCCATCTTCGAAAAAGAGGGCGTGATCAAGCTGAAGCCGGGCATCGATAAAGTGACCGCGCGCATCAGCGATATCGTGGAGAACCCGAAAAAGCTGCAATTTACCCCTAACGTCGAAGCGTCTCTGCTGCCGCAGATGTACAACAACGACGAAGGTGCTGCGGTGGTGATCAACGCCAACTACGCGATTGATGCTGGCCTGGATCCGGTCCACGATCCAATTGCGGTTGAAAGCGGTGAGAATAACCCGTACGCCAACATCATTACCGTTCATCGCGGTGACGAGAAGAAGAAGGATATCGTCGCGCTGGTGAACGTGCTGCACTCCAAAGAGATTCAGGACTGGATCCGCACCAAATACAAAGGCGCAGTCATCCCGGTTAACAACTAATCGACTGATTTTCCAGACGAAGCCCGGCGAACAACACGCCGGGCTTCTTTTTTGTATCCAGCCGACGAATGATTTAAGCTGACGGTTTAGGGCAACGGAGTGATGGCAATGGGCAATGTGACCAAAGACGAAGCGCTGTACCAGGAGATGTGTCGGGTGGTAGGCAAGGTCGTTCTCGAAATGCGTGATTTAGGGCAGGAGCCGAAACATATTGTCATTGCGGGCGTACTGCGTACCGCGCTGGCGAACCAGCGCGTTAAGCGCAGTGAGTTGACCACCAAAGCGATGGAAACGGTGGTTAAAGCGCTGGCCGGCTAACGCGCCAGCGCTTCGCGAGCAGCTCAAGCGAGCAGCAGAGCAGGTAATAGATCACACCCGTAAAGATAAAAACGGCCGCCGGGTAAATTTGCACCCGGTTGTTAACCTGTCCCGCCACCGTGGTCAGTTCAGGAACGTTCACGATAAACGCCAACGACGTATCCTTCAGCAGGCTGATAAAAATCCCCACCAGCGACGGCAGAATATTTCTCAGCGCCTGCGGCAGCAGCACGCGCCACAGCGTTTGCTGCGTACTGAACCCTTGAGAAAGCGCGGCCTCATTCTGGCCCGACGGTAGGGCTCTCAGTCCGGCTAATACCGAATGCATCACCGCAGCCGCGGTAAACCAGGCCAGCGCCAGCGTGACGGTCGTCGCGCCAGGGAGATCCCTGCCGGTTATCAGCGGCAGCAGATACCACATCCAGAATATTACGAAGATCAGGGGGATCCCGCGAATCAACTCTGCCCACGCAAACAGCGCACTGCGCACCACGCCGGGATAGCGCCAGGCGACGCATGCCAGCACAATCCCGCCGGGCAGGGCAAGCGCGGCGGCGCCAGCGGCCATCAGCAGTGAGAGCAGTACGCCGCCGGGTTCTCCCGCAGTCGCACGTCCCCAAAGCAGATAATCCAGGTTTTCGACAATAACGTTAAATCCGGGGATCATGATTTTTCCTCCCTGAATGGGGGCCGAGGCGCACCAGCACGCTCCCCGTCACCATCCCGGTAAGTAAGTAGAGCACCGTACCGACGGTAAAGGCTTCCAGGGCATGGGCGTTGTAACTTTCTATCTGGCGAACCTGGTAGGTCAGTTCGGCGAAGCCAATTCCGCTCGCGAGCGAGGAGAGCTTCATCAGGTTAAGGTACTGGCCAACGACGGGTTGCCAGGCGTTAGCGAGTCCCTGTGGCAGAAGAATGTAGCGAAACAGACGCCATGAGGAAAATCCCTGGGCGAGCGCCGCCTCCCGTTGCCCGGCAGGTACGGAACGCAGCCCCGATTCGACTTCTTCAATTAAAAACGCTGAGGTAAATACGCCTAACCCCCAGGCAGAGCATAAAAACTCGGGCGTAAACCACCAGACGTCACCGGGCAAAATGGACCAGCTGTGGTCTGCGTTCACCGCGTCACTCAGCCCCTGCGGCAACCCGTTCCAGGCGGCGAAATACCAGAACAGCAGCTGCACCAGCAGCGGCGTATTGCGAAACAGCGATACCCAGCCGCTGACGAACGACGTCCCGAGACGTCCCCCGGAAAGCCGCAAAAGCATAAAGAACAAGGCGAGCAGGCTTGCCAGCATAATCCCCGCCAGCGTCACCCACAGAGTGGTGAGAAATCCGGAGAGGATCCAGTGCAGGGGCTGTCCGGCCAGCACCCCCTGCCAGTCCAGAGCGGGCATTACAGTTGCTCCTGATGCAGCGGATCCAGCACTTTTTGCAGGAACCGCCTCGCACGCGGATGCGACGGTTGGTTGAAAAATTGCGCCGGGGACGCGGTTTCCAGAATGTGTCCACCGTCGATAAAGACGATTCGATCGGCAATTTCCCGGGCGAACTGCATCTCATGGGTGACGACAATCATGGTGATCCCGCTGTGGGCAAGGGCTTTCATCACCAACAGCACTTCGCCAATCATCTCCGGGTCGAGTGCCGACGTTGGCTCGTCAAAGAGAATGATTTGCGGCGACGAGGCCAGAGCGCGGGCAATCGCCACGCGCTGCTGTTGTCCGCCGGAAAGTTCAGCAGGGTAGCGGTGCGCCTTCTCCAGCATGCCGACCTTCTCCAGCAGCGCCAGCGCGCGCTCCTGGGCGGGCAGGTGTTTCCAGCCGTGAACGTGCTCCAGTGCCAGGGTGATGTTCTGGCTGGCGGTAAGGTGGGCATAGAGATTGAACTGCTGGAACACAAACCCGACGCGGCTGCGTAACTGACGTAGCCTGCTGCCGGAAAGCTGTCCGGTCGGCTTGTGGTCGACCAGAATCTCCCCGCCGCTCAGGCTTTCAAGCTGGTTGATAAGCCGAATCAGGGTCGATTTTCCGGAACCCGAAGGGCCGAGAATGGCAACCACTTCACCCGGCATGATGGTGAGATTAATGTCGGTTAAAACCGGATGGTCGCCGTAGCGTTTGTCCACATGGCGAAACTCAACGCTGGCCTGTTCCAGACGTGAAAAATCCGCGGCATTGGCCGCGGAGTGCGAAAATAAACCTGAGAACATATTACCGGGCTTCTATTTTAAAGTTACGAGGCTGTGGAGCAGGGGTGCCTGGACCGAACCAGACGTCATAGATTTTTGCCGCCTGGCCGTTTTTCTCCAGGTTAACCAGCTCATCGTTAACGGCTTTCAGCAGCGCCGTTTCACCCTTTTTCACCCCCACGCCAATCTCTTCTTTACTGAGCAGGTCGGGCAGGATTTTGAAGTCGGCTTTATCCGGCGCCTGCGCCAGCAGACCAGCCAGAATGGTGCTGTCCTGGGTAATGGCCTGCACGTTGCCATTGCGCAGTGCCGTCAGCGCCAGCGGGATGTCATCGTAAGAGAGGACGCGGGACTGCGGAAAACGCTGGTGCAGCGCCTGTTCACCCGTCGTACCTTTTACGGCGCCAATGCGTGCCCGGCTATAGTCATCAAGCTTGTCCGGTGATTTTACCGGGACCAGGAACTGCTGGCCGGTGACAAAGTAAGGCGTCGAGAAATCAATGACCTGTGCGCGTTCCGGGGTGATGGTGATATCCGCCACGATGAGATCCGCTTTTCCGGACTGTAGCAGCGGAATGCGGTTAGCCGGATTGGTGGCGACCAGTTCAAGCTTGACGCCGAGCGATTTCGCCAGCGCTTTGGCGAAGTCCACATCGTAACCCACGATCTCATGCGTTTTGGCATCAATCGAGCCAAAGGGTGGATTAGCATCAAACGTGGCCACTTTCACCACGCCTGCTGCCTTGATATCCGCCAGCCGATCGGCCTGCGCCTGCGCTGAAACCAGGCCCCAGGCAGCCACTAATCCCAGAACCTGCGCCCGTTTTTTAAACCCTTTCATTTTTGCAGCCATAGTCATACGCCATCCCGTTGTTTTTGTTTTACCCCGTTACGCTCCCATAAGGGAAAGCTATCGCCAAATAAGAAATCGTTCTTTGCTATGAGAAAAAAAGCATGAGTGAACAAGGTGTTAAAGAAGAGAGCAGACGGCGGGGCGCTATTTGCAGATCCTGCACATCGACAGTGGATTTTGATATTTCCCCCGGGCGCAATTTGGGTGTTTAACTGAGGACAGGTTAAGCGAGAAGGGTAATGACGATGAAAAAATGGATAAGCACGTTACGGCGGTTTTTTGCGCCCCGACCAGTGAATGCGGAGAACAGCGCGCAACGTGTTCTTGAGTCAATACTGCCTGTCGCCAGCCTGTATGGCGTGGACGTAGCCAACATCGACCCGGAGTGGTTCCATGATAAAACGTCACGCTGAACTGCGCCGGACGCGCGAAATGTACTGGAATGAGTTGTGCGTGGTGTCTGTAAAGCGAGGATGAAGGGAAAAATACCCAGGCTAATCCTCGGTAATTGATGGCCGTTTTGTTACCACTATCTCCTTTCACAGATGGAGATGATAATGAAACGGACAGTATTAACCCCCGCGCTTTCTGCCACCGCACTTCTGCTTACCATGCAGGCGGCACACGCTGGTCCACAGGCACATGTTGTATGCAGTTATTCCCACACCCTCGGCGATGATGCCATTATGATGTTCAGCATGCCCAACGAGGCTATGCTGCACGATTTTTTTGGTAACGTGCATACGGATGCTTACTCCAGCCGTGAATCGCTGCGTACCCAGGAAAAGACCACCTGCGATAACAAAGCAGACAGCTCGGCCTACTGGGCTCCGTCGCTAAAATTGCCGGACGGAACGGTGGTCAAACCCGCCTATCAAAAAACCTATTATCAAGCATCGAACGTTGACGCCTGGCCGCTGCACCCGTTCCAGGCGGGGCTGTCGCTGCTGGCGGGCGATCACCACGGCACCGCGCCAAATCCGCATATCACCTTTTTATGCGCCAATGGCAAGGGTTACACCACCAGAACGGGTGAAGTCTGCGGCTTACGCAAGGCGAAGGATGCCGTGCAGTTTAATATCGGCATTCAGTTCCCGAACTGCTGGGACGGGGTCAACCTGAAGCCCGCCCACGGCCTGGCTAACGCCACCTACGATACGAAAGGACAGTGTCCGTCCGCCTTCCCGGTGAAGATCCCGACGGTGAACATGAATATTGCGTACGTGCTCCCGACAATTAGCTCTCTGGATACCAGTAAAGTCCAGCTTTCCCTCGACCCCATCATGCATGGCAGTGAGCGTGAAGAGCGGTGGGGTAGCCTGTATACGGCACATGCTGACTTCATGAACGGCTGGACGGAAGATGCCGCGCGCTTTATGACCGACCTGTGCATGAACCGCGGAATGGATTGCGGCACCACCGTGCCGTATGGTTATTCAAAAGCGAAGGCCAACGTCTGGCTCAGCAGCATGGAACCCGCACTTTCACAGCCCGATCCCCAGGTCTTACTGGTGCAGGATAACTGGAAGAACGGTGGACGCACGAAAAACAGCGAAAGATTGTCGCTGGTGAAGTTCCACATTCCACCGCTGCCTGCCGGACAGGATCCTGCCCAGTTTAAATACCGCGTAAGAATTTTTGGCGGGAAAGTGGAAACCAACGGCGCGGATCAAATTTTCTTCTATCCGGCGAGTAACGACTGGGATCCGGCCACCGTAAGCTGGCATTCACGACCGTCCTGCAACTACCGCTCGGATGCGGTGCTTTACCTGAACCACTCCCGCGAATACCGGATGGTGGACGTGGATAAAGCGGTGCGTAAGGCGCTGGCAGAAGGGAAGACCGAAATTTCGTGGTATATCGGTGGCGATCGTCAGGGAAATCACTATCAGTTTGAGACGGGGTCATCTCCACAAAGCCTGATTCTGATGCTGACCGGGTTTAGCAAAACGCCGGAGATCTGATATCGGGTAGCAAAAGGCATCCATAAAAAAAGCACCGGGGAGCCCGGTGCTTTTTCTTCAGATCTTGCAGGCATCGCCGCAGTCGTCATCGGCGACAATCGCCTGGGCTTTTTTATCCGCATCGTCGAGACGTTCCGCGTTGCGCTCTTCTGCTTCATCCAGCCCGTTAAAGACTAAGTTATCGAGATCAATTTCCATGTGCCACCTGCGTTATTCAGTTTTTGATACTGGCACAGTATAAGTCAAAAAAAGCGGGCCAGGCACCCCTCAGCACATATGGATAATCCCTGCCATACTCAGTGCTTTATTGCTGAGGAAAGCCGATGATTACACTCTGTAAAACCTGCGGTACCGCTTACGATGAACAGCCCAAAAACTGCCCGATTTGCGACGATGAGCGCCAGTATGTCCCGGTGACGGGCCAGGCATGGACGGACTTCGACAGCCTTACGACCACGCACACCAACAAATGGCAACAGCTGGAGCCGCAGCTGTTCAGCATCAAAACCGTTCCCGCTTTTGCCATCAACCAGCGCGCGCTTCTGCTGCGTACGCCACAGGGCAATGTTCTGTGGGACTGCATCGCCAATCTTGACCCGGCGACCAGAGCGTTAGTTGACGCGCTCGGGGGCATCAGCGCGATCGCGATTTCGCACCCGCATTACTACACCACCATGCAGGAGTGGGCCGCCGCGTTTAACGCGCCGATCTACCTGCACGCCAGCGATCGGCAGTGGGTGATGCGTGACAGCCCGGCGATACGCTTCTGGGAGGAGGACGCCCTGGAGATTATGCCTTTGGTAACTCTGCTGCGGCTGGGCGGGCATTTTGCAGGCGGCACGGTGCTGCACTGGCAGTCAGGCGACGGCGTGCTGCTGGCCGGTGATATTTTGCAGGTTACACCCGGAAAAGACGCCGTGTCGTTTATGTGGAGTTATCCGAATATGCTGCCGCTGCCTGCCCGCACCGTTGAGTCGTTGATCGGCCGACTGACCGGGAAAACGTACCAGCGCCTGTACGGGGCCTTTGAAGGGCAGAACATCCCGGTGAACGCAGATGAGATCGTGCAGCGGTCGGGCCAGAAATATATTGCTTGTCTCCGCTAAGACGCGGTGGTTAAATTTTACGAGTGTGATCGCGATCATACCTAAACTAAAACAGATAAAAGAGAAATGGCTATGCAACATATCATTGAAGGTTTTCTCAGCTTTCAAAAAGAGATTTTCCCGCAACGTAAAGAGCTTTTTCGTAGTTTAGCGTCCAGTCAGAATCCCAAAGCGCTGTTTATCTCCTGCTCCGACAGCCGTCTGGTTCCGGAACTGGTTACGCAACAGGAGCCAGGACAGCTCTTTGTCATTCGAAACGCGGGCAACATTGTGCCTCCGTTCGGGCCGGAGCCTGGCGGTGTCTCTGCGACCATCGAATATGCGGTCGTGGCCCTGGGCGTGACCGATATCGTTATTTGCGGCCACTCCAACTGCGGCGCGATGAAGGCGATTGCTGACAACGCCGATCTGGAGCCGATGCCGGCCGTTTCCCACTGGCTGCGCTATTCTGATGCGGCAAAAGCGGTGGTGGAGAAGAAAACCTGGGATAAGCCAATCGATAAAGTGAATGCGATGGTGCAGGAAAACGTCTTTGCGCAGCTGAGCAACATCAAGACCCATCCGTCGGTGGCGGTAGGCCTGCGCAACAATGCCATTCGCCTGCACGGCTGGGTATATGACATCGAAAGCGGCAAAATCCTTGCCCTGGACAAGAACACTAAATCGTTCGTGTCGTTGTCGGAAAACCCGGAAGTCTTCTTCGAGTAATCCGACACCGCAGGGCAGGGAAGCCCTGTTAAAACTCCATGTAAGGTAACTTCCTTCGCACGCCCGACGCAGGTTTTCCAGCCGCTTTCGCCATCGCTTTACCAATTTCAGCGCACTCAGACAAACCCTGAACAAACGGATGATCGTGCATCAGCCAGGGGATTGCCCCAAAAGCGATACGCCCCCGCAGTGATGCAGGCGCCAGCAACGTATAGTCTTCCCCCACGTCCAGGACGTCATCGCCGGTTCCCGCAAGCTGTTTACGCAGGGTGGGGAAGGGAATGTCCTTGTTTCTGAGCGGCTTTTGTCCGCGCGCGTCGATAAACACGTCGAAGCGGTAACTTTTTTTTGCCGTGGTGATGACGGTCTGATCGCTGCCGATATCCAGGTCGTAATCATCACCGAGTGCGACCACGCTAATGATCCCTGCCTCGCGCAGCGCCAGTAACCGGCGGATAGACTGCGGTGGAATGGCGGCATAATTATCGATGAACACACGCTCCAGCCCGGATTTAAACCGCTCTCTGTCATGCTCATTGAGTGAAGGGACGATGGCCTGTACCACTTCATGCAGACGAAGCACGGTATAGCGCCAGGCAACGGTGCGTTTTTCGCGCTTGTTGCGCTCCACTTCTTTCAGATTCGCTTCGGCCCAGGTGAAAGGACCATGCTTTTTACGATCCTCAAACCAGGCATCACGGAGCGTGTCGGCATTCAGCGTGCCGAGCGCTATCGCCTGACACCATCGCGGATCGGCCAGCTCAAGCTCTTTCACCATCAGCGCAAAGATGCGGTCAAGCAGCCCATCCGGGCCTTTGTCGATTTCGCTTGCCACCACACAATCCGTTAACACCGACAGTGGTTCATAAGGGATAGGGCAGTAAAAATCGGCCTCCGGCAGAACGCCCGTGCGGGACATCAGCATGATTTTTAGCCCTTCGCTGCCTTTATTGACAACGAACTGCTTCCCGCTAAACCGGCCATGCTGCATCACAACCGCCATTGCAGCGTCCAGCCCGCTGAGGGAGGTGCCCATAATCCCCACCTCACAGGCGCGGATCTCCGCGTCCATCAGCCCTGACCATGGGCTTGGGAAATATGCGCGGGTGGTTTCATCTTCATCAGGCCAGACGTGGCCGGTGGCAACAACCGCAAGATCAAACCGCCTTGAGAAAGGGGCATCGTTCACTGAAAGGGCCACGCCGTCTGCATCAGCCTTAATATCAGTGACTTCTGCGTTGGGGTGAACCTCGATATGAAACCCAGCCTTTTTCGCCTCGGCAGCGACAGCGAGAAGCCGGTCGTGGAAATATTCACCCAGCAGAATACGGGGCAGAAATTGCCGGTCGTGCAGCTTCTCACTGTCGACGTTATAGCGGGCAAGGCGGGCCGCATTCTGCTGTTTGAGCCAGTCCAGGTAAGTGATGAAAATGGGCGGTATTTCAATACTGGCGATGTTCGCCAGCATCAGCCGGGAATTATCCTCGTCGCTGTAGGGCATTCCGACACCGGGTTGGTCTGCCTTTTCGAAAACGGTGATCGAAAGCGGCGCTGCGTTGTTAAGAAGTGTGTAAAAGGTGTAAATCCCTGTTGGGCCTGAGCCGATAATGGCGATTTTTTTCATCGAAAGCGTTCCTGCGTTTCTGAACCATACAACAAGCGTAGCAGGAGAAAGGCTAAGTCATTCAATGAAGGGAGAAATTAAGACGTTTAGAAGAGGGGATGTTGCGCCCCTTCCTGAATTTATGGGAAAGTCAATTCAATCGACCCTGCTGATTAGATATAATTCTGCCTGATTTTCTGAAAGGAATAACTGTTTGGTCCCAGGTTTATCGATTATCTGTATGTGATAGGGGTTAAAAAAAGAGATAGGATATTTAAATATATAGTGGGGCCAATATTATCCTTATTTTTTATAACTGTGAGTGATGGAATAGTCCGTGGCTGGACTATTCCATCACTTCGATAAAGTAACAAAATAATCTGGTAGCCAACCTTTGAGCAACTTTTTGTCAGGCTCACAAAAAGCGCGCAAGGGCATTTCGGCAGGCCGCTACGCGGCGTTCTTTTTTATTCTTATTGGTGGAATATTCTTAAGAAAAGTCCAATTGTAGATCTTTGATCTGAAAAGTTGATTTCAAATGGACATTTGCTCTAATATGGCTTTGTAAAGAAACGTCACTCACTTAACATTTATTTCTTTTAAAGAAAGGGATTGCTATGGCCGATTCATTCCAGAATGAG